>NZ_CAFI01000139.1 GCF_000239775.1 Bradyrhizobium sp. ORS 375 | reverse complement strand
CCGGTCCCCGGGGAGAGCACGGAGCAGCCGTTAAACCCATCGCGCAGGGAGGGCCGGGTCTGTCCGGCTGAACCTGTGGTACCTGCCGCCTGCAATTTTTTCCGCAGGCGGGCCACGGGCCTCAGTCGAGGCCCGGCCTTCCCTGCGCCCTCGGCATGGTCGAGAGCGGTTTGCTGATGATGATCTCGGGTGCAGCGCGCCGCGGGAGATTTTGGTGTGTCTGTTCGTTGTGGGGCGGAGCCGCTCCGATGTGGCCCCTCACCGTCGTCCCGGCGAACGCCGGGACCCATAACCGCCGGCCGGTATGAGGCAGGCAACTGGAAGCGACATCCCTCGACAGATCACGCGGTATGGGTCCCGGCGTTCGCCGGGACGACGGCCGGTTGTCGCGAAGACGCTCCGACATCACTTGCCGCGCGCTTCGCCGCAGCCGTGGCGCCGTCATCGAATTGCGCTACAGTGGTGTCAACGCGTGCGACATGCGGGAGTCGCGCGGGAGCAGGGGAGGTGAAGAGCAGCATGATGGGGGTGATCGGTTCAGGCGCGACAGCATCGAATGCATCGCGCGTCGCGGTGGCAGGCTCATCGACGACACACATTGCCGCACCGGCGCGACGCTGCGGTACGTATGGAGCCCGCCGATGACCGCGCTCGACATGTCCGCCTTCACCCAGCATTCCCTGCGCGACGCCGTCCTCAACGAGGTGCATGCGCGGCCGTTTACGCCGCTGACGCAGCCGGTCTCCGTGATCCGCTTTGCGGTCATGGCCCAAGGCGACAGCGCGGCGGCGGATCGCGACAGTCTGGCGGCGTTCTGCGCCGCGAATGGCGCGCCGGCGCCGGAGCCCGGCATCAAGCATCACCAGGTCGCCGTCGGCGCGGCGCGGCTGCGCTGGGAGCAGCATTCGGAGTTCGCGACCTTCACCTGGATCTGGAGCCCGCCCTCCGATGCGCCGCGGCCGCCGTTCGGCGCGATCGCGCCGGAGCTGCAGGCGCTGATCGCGTCGCTCAAGCTGTCCGGTGAGCTCCTCGTCGCGGTCAAGCTCGGGGTCGAGAGCGTCACCGATCCGGTCAAGCGCGCCGAGGCGCTGTTCGACAAGAGCAGCCTCGCGCTGGTCGCGGTCAAGGGCTCGATCGGCGCGCTCGCCTCCGACTTCCGTCTCGACGCCGACGGCTTCACCCGCATCCTCGTGTGCATCGAGGGGCCGACGCCGGAGCGGCTGGGGGCGCTGGTGCAGCGCGTGCTGGAGCTCGAGACCTATCGCACGCTCGCGCTGCTCGGCCTGCCGGCGGCGCTCGACCTGGCCCCGCAGGTCGACCGCATCGAGCGCCGGCTCGGCGAGGTGCTGGCGGAGATGCAGGGCGCCGAGACGCTGAAGATCAACAACCACCTGCTCGACGAACTCACCGAGCTCGCCGCGTCGCTGGAGCGCGGCGCCACCGGCACGCTGTTCCGCTTCGGCGCCAGCCGCGCCTATTGGGAGCTGGTGCAGGCGCGGCTCACGGTGATCGAGGGCGAGCCGATTACGCCCTATTCGAGCTGGTCGTCGTTCCTCTCACGCCGCATCGCGCCGGCGATGCGCACGCTCACGACTCTGGAGCGGCGGCAGGACAACCTGTCGCGCAAGCTGGCGCGTGCCGCCGACCTCCTGCGCACCCGCGTCGACGTCGAGCTGGAGGAGCAGAACCGCGACCTGCTGCGCTCGATGAACGAGCGCACCAAGCTGCAGCTGCGCCTGCAGAGCACGGTCGAGGGCCTGTCGGTGGCCGCGATCGGCTACTACGTCGTCAGCCTGTTCGGCTATCTCGCCAAGGGCGCGCATGATGCCGGCCTGCCGGTCGACCCGACCTTCGCCACCGCCGCCTTCGTGCCAATCGCGATCGCGCTGATCTGGTTCACCACGCACCAGATCCGCAAGCGGCACCTCAAGGAGGACCACGAGGCGGAGAAGGCGGGCAAGGAGTGAGCGCGCGGCGAGATGCCACCCTTCATGGTGAGGAGCATGAGGCCCCGGCTGCTCGCTTGCCAGCGCCGGGCAGTCCGGCTAAGCGGCGGTCTGGTCTGACAGAGGCGATGCGACGATGAGCGGCACGATGATCGATTTCCTGGTTCACGCTGACGGCACGGCGACGCGGCAGCCGGTCACGCTGAACCGTCTCGTCATCGCCGGCTGGACCGGGCGGGATCCGGTCGCGCGCGACAAGCACATCGCCGAGCTGGAGGAGCTCGGCATTCCCCGCCCGGCGACGACGCCGATCTATTATGAGGTCGCGGCGAGCCGGCTGACGACCGCTGATCGCATCGAGGTCAGCGGCGGCGACTCCTCGGGCGAGGTCGAGTTCGTGCTGGTGAAATCGGGCGGCACGCTGCTCGTCGGCGTCGGCTCCGACCACACCGACCGCAAGGTGGAGACCTACAACATCACCGTGTCCAAGCAGATGTGCGACAAGCCGGTCGCATCAGAGCTGTGGCTGGTCGACGACGTCGCCCCGCATTGGGACCAGCTGATGCTGCGGGCCTATGCGACCATCGGCGGCGAGCGCGTGCTGTATCAGGAGGGTGCGCTGAGCGGCATGCTGGCGCCGGCGGATCTGATCGCGCGCCGCTATGGCGATGCGAGAATGCCGGAGGGCACCGCGATGTTCGGCGGCACCTTCGCTGCCAAGGGCGGCATCCGCCCGGCCGACCATTTTGATTTCGAGCTGGTCGATCCGGTGCGGAACCGCGTCATTCGCCACGGCTACGCGATCGAGCAGCTCATCGTGGCTGGCTGATGGAAAAGCTCGCGATCACGTTCGCGTGCGACAGAGAAGGTTAACAAACCGTCCGCGACGCGTCGTCGCGTCCGTCGCTGCGCATGGCGCCATGCGCGCAGGCGTTGCGGCCGGCAAGGGCCTGTTAAGCAAGACGGCCTATGGTGCCCGAGTGTGCCGAAGCGGGCCATAGTCTTGTTTCGCGTTCTGGCCCGGCACACCCCTGTCACGACATGAGACGTGATGCGGCTTGCCGATCCTTAACCGATCCTTACTTGATAGTTGCGGATTCGACGGGTCGGAGGAGGAGAGCGGTTAACTAGAAGTTTAGGATTGGTTTTGTGCGCGTGAACGCCTCCCTTAAGGGTTTGTTCAAATACCCCGGGAATTGGGAGCGTGCGATGCGCGTCGCGATCGTCCATGATTGGCTTTACGTTCTCGGCGGCGCCGAGAAGGTGCTGCAGGAGATCCTGCGCTGCTATCCCGGCGCGGATGTCTACACGCTGTTCGACCTGCTGCGTCCCGAGGATCGCGCCAAGCTCGGTTTCGACAAGTCGCACACCAGCTTCCTGCAGAAGATGCCGGGGCTGCGCAAGCATCACCGCTCCTATCTGCCGCTGATGCCGCTCGCGATCGAGCAGCTCGACCTGTCGAGCTACGACCTCGTGATCTCCTCGAGCTGCGCGGTGGCCAAGGGCGTGCTGACCGGGCCGGAGCAGCTGCACATCGCCTATGTGCATTCGCCGATGCGCTACGCCTGGGACCTGCAGCATCAATATCTCCAGGAGAGCGGCTATTCGACCGGCGTGAAGGGCCTGATCGCCCGCGCGCTGCTGCACAAGATGCGGATCTGGGACGCGCGCACCGCACACGGTCCCGACGCCATCTTCACCAACTCGCAGTTCGTCGCCCGCCGCATCAAGAAGATCTACGGCCGTGACGCCAAGGTGATCTACCCGCCGGTGACGATCGCGCAGCGCGATGCGATTCTGCCCGTCGGCAACCACTTCCTCGCCGCGAGCCGGCTGGTGCCCTACAAGCGCATCGAGCCGATCGTGCGCGCCTTCAACGCGATGCCGGATCTCGAGCTGGTGGTGGCCGGCGACGGGCCGGAGGCGGCGCGCCTGAAGGCGATTGCCGGGCCGAACGTGACCTTCGCCGGCTTCGTGCCCGACAAGCAGCTGCGCGATCTGATGACCACCGCACGCGCCTTCGTGTTCGCGGCGGAGGAGGATTTCGGCATTATCCCGGTCGAGGCGCAGTCCGAAGGCGCGCCGGTGCTGGCGCTCGGCCGCGGCGGCGCGCGCGAGTCGATCCTCACCACGGGTCCGCGCCCGACCGGCATGTTCTTCGAGTCGCCCGAGCCCGAGGCGATCGCCGCCTGCGTGCGGTCGTTCGTGGCGAAGGAGAAATCTATCTCGCGGCTCGATTGCCGCCAGCGCGCCGGCTTCTTCTCGGCGGAGCGCTTCCGCAGCCAGTTCGTTGCGGCGGTCAACGAGGAGATCGACAATTTCCGCGATGGCCATCAGGGCCGCGCGACACGTTTGATTGCGTAGTGCTGATATGTGGTGCGAGTGCAGATTATGAGGCAGGCGGCGCTCAACGAGGCCTTGTCCGGCTTTGATGCCGTCGCCCGGATCTGGCGCCGCCGCGGCGTGTTCGCGCTCGTGGCCGGCACGGTCCTCGCGCTGGCGGTTGCGGCCCTCGTCCTGCTCCCCGTCCGCTATCTTGCCACGGCGTCGGTGATCATCGCCGAGCAGGAGCCGGGCGCCAACACCTCCGCGGCGTGGGCGCAGAAGATCGGCGACCCCGCCGACATGGAAAGCCAGCTCCTGGTGATCCGCTCGCCGCGCCTGCTGCGGCAGATCATGTCCTCGCCCGGCGTGGTCGATGCGGTGGTGGGGGAATGCGAGCGCGGCCGCATGTGGGGATCGACCGATGCCTGCCAGCGCCTCAAGACCGATCCGAGCGCCTTCATCGACCATGTCGACAGCCGTTTCAGCATTGCCTCCGCCGGCCGCTCCCGCGTCATCAACATCTCCTATCAGTCGGGCAGTCCCGAGGTGGCGAAGCTGCTCGCCAACGCGCTGACGCAGACATTCCTGGAAGATCAGCGCACCGAAGGCGCCAACAGCCGCGAGGTCGCGAGCTCCTGGCTGTGGCAGGAGCTGAAGCAGCTCGATCAGCAGCTGCGCGAGGCCGACGACAAGATCCAGAAGTTCCGCCGCACCAAGGGCCTGATGCGCGGCGCCAACGCGCCGATCTCGTCGGAGCGGCTGACCAGCATCGGCCAACAGCTGTCGCAGGCGGAGGCGGCGCGCGCGGAAGCCGCGGCGCGGCTGCAGGAGATCAAGTCGGAGCAGGAGCGCGGTCCGACCGATGCGCCCTCGGTGCTGCAGAGCCGCACCATTGCCGACCTCAAGCAGCAGCTGACCACCGTCAGCGCGCAGCTCGCCAGCGCGGCCGGCGTGCTCGGTCCCAAGCATCCCTCCATCCTGGCGCTGACGCGCGAGCAGGCGACGATCCAGCAGCGGCTGGTCGAGGAGATGCAGACCATCGCGGCCAGCGCGCAGAAGACCTTCGACGCCAACAACGCGCTGGTGAATTCGCTCAAGAAGCAGATGGACACGGCGAAGGCCGAAGCCGGCTCGGCGACGCTGGACGAGGCGTCGATCGAGAGCATGGTGCGCGACACCGAAATCAAGCGCCAGCAATATGCCGAGCTTTACAAGAAGGCGAGCGAGCTCGAGACCGAGCGCCGCGTCCTGCGCGGCAGCACGCGGCTCGTCAGCCTGGCCGAATTGCCGAGCAAGCCGTTCTTCCCGAAGAAGATCCCGTTCCTCGCTGCTGGCCTGACGCTCGCGATCATCTTCGGCGTCGCCGCCGCGCTGCTCGCCGACCAGCTCGGTCGCCTTCGCCCCGCTCCGAAGGCCGCGCCGATCGTCCCGGAGCCTGCCACGGAGCACGCCGTTGCGCCCGTCGAGGATGCGCCGGCAAGCGTCCCGGATCTTCCGGAGCCGGTGCAAGCGCCGGTGGCCTCGAAGGAGCCCTCGCAGCCGCCCGAGGGGAGATCGCATCTTCCCAGCGTCGCCGATGTTTCCATCCTCGCCTGCCTGCCGCGGCTGAAGACGCTGCGCCAGATGTCGGCGCTCGGCGCCATCCTGCAGGGCTACCAGCCGCTCGCGATTCCGCAGGCCCTGCGGCTGGCGTCGGAGGACGGCGAGTTCCAGCAGACGCTGCACGACCTCGTGCACGAGTTGGGCCTGGACCAGGCGGCGCGGCCGCAGCGGATCGCGGTCACCTCGCCGGACGCCGGCGACGGCAAGACCACCACTGTGTGTGCGCTCGCCGAGCACCTCGCCGCGGCCGGGTCTCGCGTGCTGCTCGTCGAGTGTGATCTCGCGCACCCGGCATTGGCGCAGGTGATGGCGCTGGCTGTCGATCGCGGCTGGCTGCGTGCGCTCGAGCATGGCACGCCGCTGCGCGACGAGGTGCTGTCCACCGAGCATCCGCATCTGGACGTGCTGCCGATCGGAACGGCCACTGGCCCGGTCGGCGACATCCTCGAAGCGATCAATCTCGACGCGCTGCTATTGGGACTCGACGATTACGACATCATCCTGATCGACACGGTGCTGCCGGCGCGCGACGATTTCCTGGTCAATATCGACTGGGCGATCGTCTGCGTGCGCAGCGACCGGTCGCTGATCGAGCCCGCCGTCACCACGGTGAACCGGAGCAGGGCGCTCGGCGCCGGCGATGTCGGCATTGTCGTGACCATGACCGAGTCCGAGCGGCGCGCGACGTCGCAGCCGCTCGCCGCTGCAGCCTATGCCGAGGCCGGGTGATGTCGCGCGAGCGTGTCCTGTTCGTTGATCACACCGGACAGATCGGCGGCGCCGAGCTGATCCTGCTCGACATCGTCCAGGGCCGCAGTTCGTCTTCGGCCTTCCTGTTCGAGCGCGGTCCGCTGGCCACGGCGCTGGCCGAACGCGGCCTCTCCGTCCTGACGTCGCGCTGGGGGCTCGGCCTGTCGAAATTCAAACGCGACAGCTCGTGGCTCAAGGCGTTGCCGCTGGCCGGCGGCCTGGCCGCGATCACGGTCGAGCTCGCGCGCCTCGCGCGCAGGCATGACGTCGTCTACGCCAACTCGCAAAAGGCGTTCGTACTCGCCGCGATCGCCAACCTCGTCGCGCGCAGGCCGCTGATCTGGCATCTGCACGACATCATCAGCCCGGCGCATTTCGGCGCGCTGCAGCGCCGGACGCAGGTGTTCCTCGCCAATCGATTCGCGGCGAGGGTGATCGTTCCGTCGGAAGCGGCGGCCGCGGCCTTCATCGACGCCGGCGGCCGGCGCTCGCTGATCGAGGTCGTGCCCAATGGCCTCGCCGTCGAGCCCGTGCCGATGTCGCGGCAGGAATTGCGCCAACGGCTCGGCCTGCCGCCGGGACCGCTGGTCGGTGTCTTCAGCCGGCTTGCGCAATGGAAGGGCCAGCACGTGCTGGTCGCGGCGCTGGCCAAGCTGCCCGGTGTGCACGGCATCATCGTCGGCGATGCACTGTTCGGCGAGCAGGACTATGCGGCGCAGCTCAAACGGCAGGTCGCCGAGCTTGGCCTTGCGGAGCGCATCCACTTTCTCGGCCATCGCAGCGACGTGCCGCTGCTGATGCAGGCGGTGGACGTGATGGTTCACCCGTCGATCGACCCGGAGCCGTTCGGCCGCACCCTGGTCGAGGCGATGCTGGCTGGTGTGCCGGTCATCGCGACCGATGCGGGCGCCGCGCCGGACATTCTGGAGCACGGCCGCGCCGGCATGCTGGTGCCGCCGGGTGATGCGCGCGCTTTGGCCGAAGCGTTGGACAACGTCCTTTCCGAGCCCGCCGTGCTCGCGCCGCAGCTCGCCTACGCCTCGCGCCGCGCACGTTCGCACTACAGCCTCGCGCGCATGCTGGACTCGATCGGATTGTTGATCAGAAATGTCCGCACGGGAGCGGCGGTGTGAGCACGATCCTCACAGCCGCACCGGCCGAGCGGAACTGGCACGTGCCGGGCTGGGCGGCGGCGATCGCTGTGCTGGCGGTGACGGCGCTGGCGGCCGGTGTGCTTGGTGGTGCCTCGCGGGCTCTGTTCGTGCTCGGTTGCGGCGGGGCGGGCTGGTATGCGTGGCGTCAGGGGCCGGCGGTGCATCTGCAGGCCGCGCTGATCCTGTTCAGCTTCGCGCCCTTCGTGCGCCGCCTTGTCGACCTCTCGGCCGGCTACGATCAACTCGGCCTGATGCTGATCGGTCCCTTGTTCGCGATCCTCGCGCCGGTGCTGTCGCTGCCGCGGCTGCTCGAGGAGCGACAGGTTCAAGCGCGCTGGCTTTGGCCGCTCGGCATCGTCGCAGCATGCGTCGTCTATGCGGGTCTGCTCTCGCTCGCGCAGGCGGACTGGACCAACGCCGCCTCCGGCCCGCTCAAATGGCTCGCGCCGCTGCTCTACGCCGCGGTGCTGATGCTCAGCGCCGATCGCCGCGAACTGATCGACGCGGCCACATCGGCCTTCGTGATCATCCTTCCGATCACCGGTCTCTATGCGCTCTACCAATATGTCGATCCGCCGGATTGGGATCGCTACTGGATGGAGTTCGCGCCGATCATCTCGATCGGCCAGCCCGTTCCCTATGGCGTGCGCTCGTTCAGCACGATGAACGCACCGGCGGCCTACGCCACGTTCACGGCGGCGGGTCTGCTGCTGACCGCCTTCGGCCGGCGCTCCTGGCCGGCACTGCTGCTGGCGCTCCCCGCCGGGCTCGGCTTCCTGCTGTCGATGTATCGCACGGCCTGGATCTCGCTCGCGGTCGGCCTCTTGTTCTGCCTGTTGTTTGCCGAGACGCGGCGTCGCGCCGGCCTGATCCTCGTCAGCCTCGCGGTCGCCGTCGTCTTGGCGGCGACGCTGACGCCGTTCGGCGACGTCGTCGCGGACCGGTTGTCGTCGCTCGGCGAGGGCACCAAGGACGGCAGCGCGCAGGAGCGGCTGCAGGAGTTCGTGACGCTGTGGAATCTGCCGGACAGCTCGCTGTTCGGCACCGGCTTCACCATCACCGACGTCGGCGCCGCCGGCGCCATGCCGGTCGACGGCATGATCATCGCCTGCTGGCTGACGATGGGCATCGTCGTCGGCGGCTTCTGCCTCACGTCGCTGTTCTGGGCGATCGGCAACGCGCTCGCCTCGGCCTGGTCCGACCGGTCGCCCGAGGCCGTTATCGTCGGTGCCCTCGCACTCGGCGCGCTGGTGCAGCTGCCGCTCGCCAACATCACGTCCGGTGAGAACGGCTTCCTGTTCTGGACGTTTGCGGCGCTGCTGGTTCCGCCCGGCCTGACGGAGGATGCGGCATGAGCGCCTCCGGTCCTTCGCTGCGGCGCTTCAGTGCTCTGCTGATCAGCGGCGCGCTCGCCAGCAAGCTGCTCGGCTTCGCGCGCGAGGTGCTGATGGCGCATGTGCTCGGCGCCACGCTGATCGCCGACGGTTTTCGCGCCGCCATGGCGGCCGTCCTGATTCCGCTCGCCTTCCTGCAGAACGAGAGCGTGCCGGCGATCATGATCCCGATGCACCGCGAGGCGTTGCAACGTCCCGATCCGGCGCGCAGCCTGGGCGCGCTGACCATCGTGATCGGCGCTGTCTCGACGCTGGTCATGGCCGTGATCCTGCTGCTCGGCGAGATCTGGGTGAACGCCGTGGTCGGCGGCTTCTCGGCCCAGGGCCGCGTGCTGACGCTGCATTTCGTGCGCATGATGTCGCTCGCGATGCCGGCCTCGGCCGTGCTCAACGTGCTGGCGGCGGGCGAGATCGCGCTCGGCCGGACGCGCCTCACCAATATCCGCGCCAGCCTGCTCAACGTCGCCGTGATCGGCGGCATCGGCCTGCTCGTGCTCACGGGCGACGCTTACATGCTCGCCTGCGCCTTCACGGTCGCCTTCAACGGTCTCGCAGCGTGGGGCCTGCTGTCGCTGTGGCGGGAGGGTGCGCTGAGCTTCTCCGGCTTGACCGCGCGCATGGTGGCCGACAAGGGCATCGAATTCTTCCGCCGGCTGCGCGTGCTGCTCGCCTTGCCGCTGGCTGAGCAGGGCAATGTCTGGATCGAGCGCTTCACCGCCTCGCGGCTGACGACGGGCGCCGTCGCTTCGCTGGACTACGCCCGTTCGCTGACGGAAAGTGCACTGCTCCTGATCAGCCAGCCGCTCGGCATGGCCGTGCTGTCGCAGCATGCGCCGAGCGACCCGCGCGCGCAGACCGAGGCGCTGTTGCGGCCACTGCTCGCGCTGACGCTGCCGGCGTCGGCATTCCTGCTGGTGTTCTCGACCGACATCGTGCGCCTGATCTATTTCCGCGGCGCCTTCGGTGACGAGGCGCTGCTGCTGACATCACATGCCCTGAAGGGCATCGCCTGCGGCCTCTGGGCCGCGACGCTCGGATGGATCCTGATCCGCCTGCTCAACGGCGCCGGCCGCAATGGCGTCGCCGCGCTGATCATCGTCTCGGCCTATCTCGCGAATATGGGCTTCAACCTGCTGATGCCGCTGTTTGATCCGTCGCCGGCGGCCGGCATGCAGCTGCTCGGCATAGGCGAGGCGATCCGCAGCCTGGTGCTGCTGCTCGGCGTGGTGTTCGTGCTCGGCGACGCGCGCAAGCTGCTGCTGGTGATAGGTCTGGCGCTGTTGCCGACCGCGCTGATGGCCATGCTGGGCATGATGATCCAGAACGCCGTGCCGGGCCTGTTGCCGCGTCTGTTCGCCGGCGGCGTTGCCTACCTGGTCTGCCTCGCCTTCGCGATCGGCATTCTGCTGCCGAACGTGGTGGGAACGGCGCTCCGGCATGTGCGTCGTACGTTCAAGATGAAGGGAGAGCTGAGTTGACCGTGTTGGCCCTCGCCGCAGCCAAGGCCATGATGGCCTCCAGCGCGTTCGTCCTTCCGCTTGCCAAGGCCGCCGATCGCATGCTCGGTCCGCGCGGCTGCTGTCTGACGTTCCACCGCACGGCGCCACCGGCGCTGTGGGAGCGTCTGCCGAATCGCGACTTCTATGTCGATGCGGAGTTCCTCGATCGCTTCCTGGGCTATGTGCTGGAACAGGGTTGGGATGTCGTCACGATGGACGAGGCGCTGCGTCGCGCCGCGAGCGATGAGCCCGCGGGACGCTACGTGAATTTCTCGATCGATGACTGCTATCGCGACACGTTCGAGCTGCTGGTGCCGGTGTTCCGGCGGCACAACTTGCCGGTGACGCTGTTCGTGACAACGGGCATTCCCGACGGCACCTTGCCGCTGTGGGCCGCGGGCCTGGAAGATGCGCTGCTGAACAAAGACAAGCTCTGGGTCGACGGCGAGCATGTCACGCTGTCGAGCGACGAGCAGCGCCGCGCCGTGTTTGCAGAGGTCGCCGCACGATGGGATGGTCCGCAGGCCGCGGGGCACTACACCGCGTTCTGCGCCGCCAACGGCATCGACATCGAGGCGATGCATTGGACCCACGCGATCTCCTGGGACATGCTCGAGACCCTCGCGCGGGATCCGCTGGTGGAGATCGGCGCCCATACGGTGTCGCATGCGCGCATCGCGTCGCTGGCACCCCAGGACGCGCTCAGGGAACTGGCAGACGCGCGGCTGCGCCTCAACGCGCGGCTCGAGATCGACGTCAAGCACTTCGCGTTTCCCTACGGACGGGCCGCCGACTGCGGCCAGCGCGACTTCGCGTTGGCGCGGCAGGCGGGATTCGCCAGCGCGGCGACGACCCGGAAGGGCCTGGTCCATGCCGGACAGGATGCATTCTCGATCCCACGCAACACCATGAATGGCGCCCATCGCAGCCTCGCCGCGATGGAGCTGCATCTCACCGGTCTCAGCGGCACCGCCGCGCGGGTGATGGGCCGTGTCTAGCCGACGCCTGCGGATCGTCTCGATCGCGCATCCCGCCACCAGCAGCCAGGCGGGCCGGCTGCGTTATCGCTTCCTCGCATCTCGTCCCGACGTGGATCTGCATCTGGTGATGCCCGAGGTCTGGAAGGAGTTCGGCCGGACGATCGAGGCGCCGCCGTCGGACGAGGGGTTTCCAGTGCATCGGCTGCCGATCCGGCTGCGCGAGGCCGGGCCGATGAAATGGTATCTGCATTTCTATCCGGCGCTGCGCCGCCTGCTGCGCGAGCTCGATCCCGATGTCATCCATCTCTGGGAGGAGCCGTGGAGCATCGTCGCGCTGCAGGCGCAGCTGTTGCGCGGCCGCGCGGCGCTGGTGCTGGAGGTCGATCAGAACATCCTGAAGCGGCTGCCGCCGCCGTTCGAGATGATCCGCAGAGTCGTTCTTGGCCGCACTGATCACATCTTGTCACGCAGCCCCGATGCGACCGAGGTGGTGCGGGCGCGCGGCTATAGGGGGCCGGTGACGCCGATCGGCTATGGCGTCGATCTCGCCACCTTCGCGCCGGCGGGCGTGCCAGCGGCGCCGCGGGCGGATGCGCCGCTACGGCTCGGCTATGTCGGACGTCTGGTGGTCGAGAAGGGACTTGATGATGCGCTGGAGGCGCTCGCGCGCAGTCACGCGCCGGCAACGCTCAGCATCATGGGAGAGGGGCCGCACGAGGCGCAGTTGCGCCAGCGTGTCGATGAGCTCGGCCTCCGCGGTCGCGTCGATTTCCAGGGCTGGGCTGCGCCTGCCGCTGTGGCCTCGTTCCTGCGCGGCCTGGACGCGCTGCTGCTGCTGACGCGAACGACTGACGCGGTGCGCGAGCAGTTCGGCCGCGTCATCATCGAGGCACAGGCCTGCGGCATCCCGGTGATCGGTTCGACCTGCGGCGCCATTCCCAGCGTGATCGGCGACGGCGGCTGGATCGTGCCAGAGCGGGATCCCGACGGTCTGCGTCGGTTGATCGATGAGCTCAGCGTCGATCGGGCTCAGTTGGAGGCGCGATCGCAGGCCGCGCGTGCCAATGTCCTCGAGCGGTTCACCTACGATGCGGTTGCGACGGCGATCGAGGCGGCGTGCCAAGCCGCAGACACGGCGCGCATGGCGTCGCGCGTGGCTGTCGAACGACCAGTCCGAGCGCTTCGGTGATGGCGTAGCCTGGAGGAGCGAGGCGGCGTCCAGGGATTCACACGGGCCATGTGTGACCCCGGATATCGCTTCGCTCATCCCGGCGACAGGCCAGCAGTAGATGCTAGGCTTTCGCCGACACCGCCATCGTGGACCGGCTCGGCTCGCGCTTCGCGGCATCGATCCGCCGCAGCAGCTCGATATATTTCAGTCCGATCTGATCCCAGCCATAGGCCTGCGCGGTCGTGCGCGCGCCGTCGCGGAGCCGCTGCATCAGGTCAGCGTCGGCAAAGGCGGCGGCGATCTTGGCCGCGATGTCGCCGCTGTCCATCTCGATGCGGAAGCCGTTGATGCCGTCGTGAAGATAATCCTCGATGCCGCCAACCGGCGTCGCGAACACCGGCAGCGCGCAGGCCATCGCCTCCATGCAGACCAGCGAGAACGTTTCATAGCTCGTCGGCAGCACGAAGGCGTCGGCGGCCGCGTAAAGCGCGGGCATATCGGCGCGCGCGCCTGCAAAGATGAGCCGGTCGCGCGCCTTGTTCGCAAGCTTCCTGTAGGGCGCAGGATTGTCCGAACCCACGACCAGCAGCCGGACATCGTCGCCGAGCTTCTCCAGCGCGCCGACGGCATGCGCCAGTCCCTTGCGGCTGAATTCGTGGCCGACGAACAGCAGCACGCGCGCCTCGGCGGGAATGTTGAACTCGCGGCGGATGGCTTGGCCAGCCCGCTCGTCGCGCTTGAACCGGTTGAGATCGATGCCGTTGGAGATGACATGAATGCGCGACGGCGGCACGTGATAAATGCGCTGGAGCTCGGACGTCACCCGCTCGGAGACGGCAACGAAGGCGCGATAGCGCAGGCCACCGATCATGAGGCGGTCGCGCAAGGCGACCCAGAGATGCATCGGATTGAGCAGCCAGCGCCAGCTACCGGCGGCGCGCTTCTCGGCAAGACTCTGCGCATTGACCGCATGCACGATCAGCATGTCGCCCTCGAGGCTGTCGCCATGGCTGATGATGACGGCGTCGGGATGACGCGCCAGCGCGCGCGTCGCCGCCAGCGTGAACAGCGGCACGACGATGGCGCGGCCGATGTGCCGGAACAATCCGCGGGTCGGGATTCGCGCCAGCCATGGCGCGACACGCTCGACCTTGATCGACTGTTCGAGATTCTCAGCGACCGCGCTCGCGAGCACGACGTTCGATAAACCATTCCGGCCGAAAACGCGCGCCAGCTCGATGGCGACGGTTTCCACGCCGCCGGCATTGCTTATCTCTTGAACGACCTGGACGATCTCAAAAGTCATTACGGACATCTACGGGATTAGACATTGCGACTTCGTTCCAATCTGCTGGTCATTAGCATAGCGCTGTTAACGTTTGGCTCGGCAATTCCAGGCCTTGCCGATGATGTGAACGGTTCCACGATTCGTGAGCGGATCGGCGGCGGTAATCTCGTGACGCATCTCGCCGGCAAGACCGCCCAGCTCTATCAGGCGCTGCACGGCGTCGGTGCCAGGATGGGGCGGATGGATTCCTATGGCTGGCGCACGCTCGCGCGGGTGCCGACGCCGCATGATTTCGACGCGGCGATGCTGGAGGCGCATAAGAACGGCATCACGCCGCTGATCCTGCTCGAATATGAGGGCAGCTATCAGACCCTGAATCCGCCGCAGCCAATCGGCTCCTATCAGGATTGGTTTGCCGCGGGACAGGCAATGGCCAAGCGGTTCCGGCCCGGCGGCGATTGGGGCCGGGAAAACGGTATTCCGGACTGGGGCGCGACGATCTTCACGGCGATCAACGAGCCCGACGTACAGGCCACGATCCCACGCAAGGACTATCACGACGCGTTGGCCGGACTGGCCGATGGCGTCCACAGCGTCGATCCCAAGCTGCGCGTGGTCCCCGGCGGCTTTGCGACCTGCAACTCGCACGGTGACGCCACGCTGCGCGGTTACGGCCCGGCGATCGCCGACCTGCTCGCGGACGGGCGGCTCGACGGCATCGACCTGCACACCTACTACAACGATCGCTGGTATCCGATGACCAGAGGACGCGAGTTCTCGGTGCAGACCTGCTTCGATCGCATCAAGCAGACGATGGGGCTGACCCGCGACGTCAACTTCTACAGCACGGAGTTCAACGTTGCGCGAGCGGGCGCCTGGGAGAGCGAGGAGACCGCCGCCAGATTGTTTCTGAGCGCGATCTGGGACCAGCTCGCCGTCGTCGGGAAGGATGGCCGCACGCCGATCTCGGTGATCGCATTCCCCTGGAATCTCGGCGACACGCCCGATGTCGACGGTCTCGCTTATGCGATGGCCAGCGGCAAGGATCCGTGGGTGCCGGAGGCGCGCAGCCTGGTGCTGAAGACCGTGCTGCAGCTCGCCGGACACATGAGAATCGTATCGGTCGACCGCCGCCTCGCGCTGGTCAGGCTGAGCGGAGCGGATGCCGACCTGATCGTCTGGCAGAACATTGCCGGTTGGACCGACCGGCCGGGCCGTGCGGTCGAGATCGAGCTGCCGCCCTGGGCGCGCAGCGTCGAGGTGTGGGGCTGGGACGGGCTGCAGCGTCGCATCGACGCCACGCCTGGCCGCTTCTTCGTCGACGGACTGAAGGCCAACGAGACCTACATGTTCCGCGTGCCGCGGCCGTGAGGAGCCACCACATGCCGGAGGACGGAGGCGGGGCGTCGCAGCCGTGAGTGTGGCATTCCGTTAACTCCAAAGTAACGCCCGCAACACGTGGTTCACTGCCGGGGGACCATTTTACGATAATTGCAGCCATGACCGATTCATCCTGCGCTTGCGTGCGCAGGCACATCGCTGGGGTGATGCTGGAATGCAGCCGATCAGGAAGGCTGAACGCGTGGGCGACGTCGCGATGCCGGCGCAGCCGGTCACCGGCGTGCGCATTCGCGAAATCAAGACTGAGGATCTGTCGGCGGTCGCCGCGCTGCTGACGCGCGGCTTTGCGTTCCGCAGCGAGGCCTATTGGCTGCGCGGGCTGGGACGTCACGCCGCGCGTCCACGGCCGGCGGGCTTCCCGGCCTTTGGCTACTGTCTCGACCATGAAGGCGTGCCGGTCGGTGTTATTCTGCTGCTGTTCTCGACCGTGCAAACCAGTGATGGCATGACGATCGTCAGGGCCAATGTCTCGAGCTGGTACGTCGAGCCGGCGTTCCGCGCCTTCAGCTCGATGCTGGTCCGCGCGGCGACGCGCGACAAGACCGTCACCTATTTCAACATCACGCCTGCGCCGCATACCTGGCCGCAGGTCGAGGCGCAGGGGTTCTCGGTCTACTGCAAGGGCCAGATCTATGCGGCGCTGGCTTTGTCCCGGCCGCGCGCCGGAGTGACCATCGGCGAGGCAGCCGCGAGTGTTGCCGGTCTGTCCGCGTATGAGGCCGATCTGCTGCGGCAGCATGCCGATTGGGGCTGCCTGAGCCTGGTCGCGCGGGAAGCGGATCGCGTCTCTCCGTTCGTGTTTCAGAAGCACCTCGTGAAGGATTTGCTGCCGGTCTACCGCCTGCTGTATTGTCGCGACATGGCCGACATCGTCCGCTTCGCCGGCAACATCGGGCGCTTTCTGCTGCGGCGCGGCGGCCTGCTGGTGCGGCTCGATGCAAACGAGCCCATGGAGGGTCTCGTCGGATGGTACTCGGACAAGCGTGGCCGCAAATACGTCAAAGGTCCGCACACACCCCGGCTCGGCGATCTCGCTTTCACCGAGGCGGCACTGTTCGATGCGTGAGGCGTGGGTAGGGTGCCCGCCTCGTCGGCCTCATGGGCACCGCGCGCCCGAGCGATGATGATGGGGGCGGGCATCGGCCGAAGCGGCGGACATCGCCGCCGTGAAACTAATCCGCTGCTGGCCGTGTGTCTTGTGCTGTCGATGGCGGGCCCGGCGGTTGTCGCGGCCGAGGAGCTCGTGGCTCCCGGCGCCGAGGACCGGCTCTCGCCGGACAGCATGATCTCGCGCGACGCCTGGCGGCAGAAGGTGCAGCAGGCGCGCGAACGCGCTGAGCAGGCCAGGCGGGAGTCGGCCGCGCGACCGCGCGAGCCTGCGCCGCCGCCGCCCTCACCCGAGCAGTTCGCGACCGAGCGGGTGCTCGGCGATGAGACGCTTCAGGCCGGCGACGTCGTATCGACCGGCAAAGGGCTGTTTTTGTTTCGCGGCCGGTCCGACGATGGCGGGTTGATCCTGCAGCCTTTGCCGCGGCCGCGCTAGCGGGCCGCGTGGCGTCTAGCAGGTCCAGAGCGCAACGGGGCCGGCGAACACGTCGTCGGTGCGCAGCACGCACACGCCCGGCCCCGCCTGAAGATCGGCCCGGGTCATGGTGCGCGAGGCATCGACGGCCGGCTTCAAGCCGATCGGCGACGTCAGCAGGCTGGCATGGGCCGATGACAGGCCGGCAATGAGAGCGGCCGTTGCAACAATCGTGAGCAGACGTTCTGACATTGGAAATCCCTCCGCCTCGCAGGCTAGGCGAAGGACTTTGAAATCCGCTTCAAACCTGCCTGCAAATTGCAGCAACGGCATTCACCCGCGATCAACCAAAGCGCCGGCTGACGGGCGAAGCAGATGTCGATCCAGAGCTGCCGAGGGGCGGTCTATGCGCCGCGTTCAACCTCCCGCAGCTCGACCCGGGCGGTCCGGATGATGAGGCCGTTGGCGAGGCCGGCCGGCTTATCGATCCAACAGAGCACCTCGACCAGATTCGCCGATCGGCGCTCGAACTGGCCGGTGTAGGATGTCCAGCTCGGAGCCGAGCTGCCGCGAACCCTGACGGGACCCGACAGCGTGAAGCGCTCCGGCTGGTGAAACGCGCCGCCGAAGAAAATCGCCGCGAGCTCCAAATCGACGTCGGCCGAGCTCGATGGCGGCAGGTCGATGGTGAGCGCGTCAGCGCCCAGCAGCCGGATCCTGAGGTGAGCCGGAAACGGCTGCGGCTCCGACCACGCCGAGATGCGAATCGTGACCACGTCGCCGCAGCAGATCGTCGTCTCCGGCCTGAGCGGGACCGCCAGCTGCACACGCGGTTTGTCGGCGGCCCAGATGGTGCCCGGCGCGGCGATGCCGGCAGGTGGGCCGGCGAGGCGGCGGCAATCGACATAGCTGGCATTGGCGAGCATCTCGGGAGAGGCGAGCCGGGTGAATTCGCAGTTCCGAAGCACCACATCCGTCAAGGGAAAGGCGAGGGCGGCCGCGGGCGCCTCGGCCGGACGAGCGCCCGCCGAGATGTTCATCGCCACCTGGCCCGCACCGCGCACGCTCTCGAGCCGGATGTTCTTCTGGCGCCCCTGGTAGAACCAGATCAGGTTGCGGTCGGGCCGCGCCGAGCGCGTCCGGATGTCGCAATCCCTGATCGTTACGTTCTGGACTTCACCGTTCGGGTGATCGTTGTGCAGGATGAAGCCGTGTGCGAATCCATTGCTCGGATCTGATGTATCGACCTTGACGTTGCTCATGGTCAGCCCGAGCTCGCCGAGCTGATAACGCTCGGGCTCGCGCACCCAATAGTCGAGCACTTTGTCGACCGATTTCGCTGTTACCTCGATGCTGTCGAACTGGTGCCCGCCGCTCATGACCTCGAACACGTTGCCGAGATCCGTGCCGGCTGCAGCGATCCGGATGTTGCGCAGCGCGGTTCGCCGCGAGAATTCCTGACAATAGAACACGGGATAGCGCTGCCCGGCGCGGGCTGCTCCGGCCATGTACACGTCGATGTCGTGAAAATTGGCGCGGATACAACCGGTCTCGATCTCGAAGACGGAGGCGCTCGTCTTGTCCGGACGCCAGGTCACCTCGGCGATGATGTCGTGAGCGGCGCTGCGGACGAAGCCGTTGAAGCACGCCAGCGCCATTCCGCTGGTCCAGCAATTCCTGATGAAGCTCTTGTAGCTGCCCTGAATGAAGAACGGGTAGCCGTCCTCACACTCGACGCGCAATCCCTCGATGCAATATTCCTGAACGATATCCTGCGTTACATTGGCGGCAACCAGACCTTGCCATCCGTCGTCGATGGCATCCTCCAGTATGAGGCGGTTGCTGGAGATGGCCGCGACCCGGTTCAACTCCACGTAGTAGGGAAGTACGTCTCCGGGCGTGACGATCGCATCCTTGGATCGGACGAGGACGATATCTCCCGGCTTGAAGTTGTTTGTTTCGGAAGCGGTTGCAAATGCGACCTCTCGATCGCCCGCTGTGACGTCGCTCACTGTGAAGTAGCGATAGCCCGCGTATGAGCTTCGCCCGAATGCGGCACCATTCGGACTTATGAATGCCGCATTGCTACCGATGATCACAGATGCGTGTCCATCTCCGAAATAACGAATGTTGTTACGTAAGGTTATGTTCTTTCCCACACGCGTCATTCGGTATCGCCCCGCCGGGAAGTACATGCTTCCGCCACCGAGACGCTCCAGATGCAGGCCGGCGTTTTCGATAGCCTGCCAGTCGTCCGCGACGCCGTCGCCCTTGGCGCCGAAGTCGCGGCGGACGTCGATGGTCGTCGCGGCCTGGACGCGCGGGCCGGCAGCGTCGGCGCCGCCTGCCAGCAAGGTCGCCGGACCGGCCGCAATCAGATCCCGTCTTCGCATGGGAGGCACCCGGTGAGTTGTTTGGTGACGAAATGTGAGAGGCATCGTTGGTGCGATGCAAAATCGGAGATTGGGCGAGTAGAGGTCAAGACTCAACTGATCAGAGGCGGTGCCGCACATGTTAGGCCCCGTGATCGAGCGGGGTCTCCCGCCGGTTATTTTGCTGATTATGTCTCGATCCAGGTGCGGCGTACTGCCCTGCGCGCGAGTGACGCGATGTCTTCGTGGATTGGTCGCTTCAAAGCCATAACAGAATGGTTATTTTTACTGGGCTGTGATAAGTTACCGCTCGCAACTTATGGCGGTATTGCGTCGACTGTAAGCCTGATGGGTTGTAGATGATAAGTATCCGCCAAAGATTGGTCTCATGAAGAAACACTCCTACCAGGAAATCATGCAAAAGCTGGCTCAGGCGGACGAAATGGTCCGGGCCGGCAAGTCCCAGGTGGAAATTTGCGATGCGCTGGGCGTCAGCGTCATGACGTTCCATCGGTGGCGCAAGCTGCGGTCGCGTGCCCCCGAGCCGAAGCAGGTGTCCTCGATCGAGGCGCCGCTCGAGCCGCTGCTGCCGACAGCGACGCCGACGCTGGCCGACATGCGCCGGGTCCTGGAGGATCTCACCGCCGAGAACCGGCGGCTGCGGAAGATCGTGACCGACCTGCTGCTGGAGAAGGCCCGCATCGAGGAGCAGGCCCCGATTCCGTCGGCGAAGCTCGAGCATCAGAGCCACTGACCGACCCCCGACGCCTTCGGCGCGTCCCGCTGGGCAGGGCGGCCGTCGAGAGCAGTTGTATTCGAGAGTCGCTAGGCGGCCCTCATTAAGGAAGCGTAACCACGCGCCTCGGGTTTTGAGCCAAATTGCGCGGCGGCTCCGAACGTCATCCTAATCCGCCTCAGCTAGCTTTCCTGCAGGAATGCGGGGAGTTGTGCGATGGGACGGAAGCTTCAAATCTACGCAGTGGCGCTGTTTGCCTTTTTGTTGGGCGTCAGCCAGAGCGTGCAGGCCGCCATGATCGGCATGCCGTTGAACCTGAAATATCAGCTCGACCGCATCAGGCTCGACGCGCCGGCGCTGCCTCCGATGGCGCATATCAAGTTCTGCATGGCCTATCCGGCGGATTGCCGGTCGAACGGAATGGTGTTTCGCGGCGGCGGCATCGATCTGACCGCCGATCGCTACGCGGAGCTCGTCAAGGTCAATGCCGAGGTGAACCGCTCGATCGTTCCGACCAGGAATACACGCGGTGTCGCAGCCGAGGAGTGGGTGGTCGGCCCGTCGCATGGCGACTGCAATGACTACGCGGTGACCAAGCGCCACGCGCTGCTGCAGCGCGGCTGGCCGGCGCGGGCGCTGCTGCTGGCGGAGGTCGTGACGAACTGGGGCGAGCACCATCTGGTGCTGGTGGTGCGAACCCGCTCGGGCGATGTCGTCGTCGACAACCTCAACGCCAATGTCAGGCCGTGGTCGAAGACCAACTACCGCTGGGTGCGGGTGCAATCACCCTCCAATCCTCGCTACTGGTCGAGCGTCGCAGGCTCCACGGCCTGAGACGAGCAGCCCGATCAGCTCTCGGCTGAGCGGCGCTGGGCGAGGCCGATGCCGACCAGAACGGCCACGACGATCTGCGGCGCTGCTCCCGTCAGGCCAGGGTCCGAGAAGCTTCGGATCATGATCAGGGCGATGACCGCCGCTGCGCACGCGGGATAGTGCCGGTCGCGGCCGCGCCGTGCGGCTCCCGCGAGAAGCTTCAACGCCAGAAACAGGCCGGCTGCCAGCAAGGCCATGCCGCCGACTGCTCCAAATTCCACGTAAGCCTCGATGGCGGCCGAGGGCGGTCTGTGCCCCGCGCGGGATCCGTAAGCCGCCGCGATGAAGTCAAGGGTGCCTGCGCCCGTCCCGAGCGGCGGCGTGTCTGCCAGCATCCGCTGCGCGTCCTGGGCTGTCATCGCGCGGTCCTGCCGGGCCGTGGCCATCGACGTCAATGCCGCGCCCGCATCCCGACCTGTCCCGAACGCCAGGGCAATGGCGAGCAGTGTCGTAGCCGTCGTGATCGCCAGCACGACGCGGCCGCCGATCCGCGGCAGCGGCAGGCGTGCTGCCAGCAGGCAGAGAATGATCCCAGCCGCGGTGGCGATGAGGCCGACGACGCCCGGTTGGCTCAGCTGCGCCAGCACGCCCGCAGCGGCCAGCAGCGCGGCAAGTGCGAGCGTGATCGGACGAGACGAACCTGGTGTGTCCGTGGATGCCCTGCGGCCGAAGGCTGCCACGCCCAGGGCTGTCGCCACCACAACACCGAGGCTGCCGAGGAGGCTCAATATGGGGCGATGGTCGCTCTCGATCAGCGACAGCCAGCCGCCAGCCATCAGCAGCGCCAGCATGATCAGAATCGTCAGGCCAGCTGCGCGAAGCAGCCAGAAGGCGTCGCGGCGGTCGCCGGCGACCAGGGTCGTTGCTGTCGCCAGGGCGATCAATGCGATCAGGCTCGCCAAACTTGAGAGGGTTGCGCCGGGCACGAGACTGATGGAGCGACCGAGGTCGACGCGCAGGGCTTGGGACGCCTGGTTCCAGATCGGAGATGTCAGGAGGGACGGCGCCCATGGGGCCAGCTGCAGGACCGGGATGGCGGTGAGGATCGCGGCCATCGGCGCGGCGGCCCGGAAGCCGACCCACGTTCGGCTCAATGACGCTCTGCTGGCGGTCAGCAACATGGCGATGCCGACGGCGGCTGCAGCGGCGCTGAAGCACCAGTCAGCGATCTCCCCGAAAAGCACTGCGGGCGCGACCAGCACCAGCACAAAGACTGCAGCTCGCGTGCCCACGGGACTCCGTCTTAATTTGCCTGCGCCAGGCGCATTGCGCATCACCGGCACAAAAGCCGCTGCCGCAACCCTTCTAGCCCGCCTGTTGCCGGGAGCCCAATTGCGGATGATCGCCGCACACTGCCGAGCGCGCGGACGATTCGTCGCCTGGACCATTTCATCATGGTTAACAGCGGGTTGCGCGGCTGTGATGAATCTGCAACGTTTTATCTGTTAATAACATTCGGGCTCCCTGTTGCGTCCGCCATATCTGTTCAGCTGCGACAGGGCATGTTACCGCTAGCGTGTTTTTGGGGGAACCATGGCCATTTTGCGGCTTGTGCGTCTGGGATTTGTGGCAACCGTGGCATCGATGGCCGCGGCCTGCACGATGATGCCAGCCAGTGGCCCCAACCAGGACGCCGTCCGCACCTCCGAGGCCGGCAGCGAGCTGAGCCTCCCTTACGCGCTGATCAAGGTGACGCCCGAGGTCGAGCGCGTGCTGGCGTCCTACGCGCCGCGGCTGACCGATTCCGCCACCCAATCCTTCAAGCGGGCCCCGGCGGAAATCCGCTTCGGCGTGGGCGACGTCGTCAGCGTCACCATCTTCGAAGCCGCGGCGGGTGGTCTGTTCATTCCGATCGAGGCCGGCGTTCGTCCCGGCAACTACGTCACGATCCCGAACCAGAACGTCGACCACAACGGCTTCATCTCCGTGCCCTACGCCGGCACGATCCGCGCCAAGGGGCGAACGCCGACCGAGGTGCAGCAGGCCATCGTCGACTCGCTCAAGAACAGGGCGATCGAGCCGCAGGCGGTCGTCACCCTGGTCGAGCAGAGAACGTCGCTGATCAGCGTGCTAGGCGAGGTCAACGCGCCCTCGCGCTTCCCGGCGAACGCGGCCGGCGAACGCATGCTGGATGCGATCACCCGCGCCGGCGGACCGAAGGGCCAGGGCTTCGATACCTGGGTGATGCTCGAGCGCGAGGGCCGGCGCACCACGATCCCGTTCGGTCAGCTGGTCTATGAGCCGACCAACAATGTCTACATTCAGCCGAACGACACCATCTACGTCTATCGCGAGCCGCAGACCTTCGTGGCGTTCGGCGCATCCGGCGCGCAGGGCCAGTTCAACTTCGATGCCTGGCGGATCTCGCTCGCCGAAGGCGTCGCGAAAGCCGGCGGCCTGAACGATTCAACGGCAGATCCTGCGGCAGTCTTCCTTTATCGCGGCGAGAGCCGCGAGGTGGCGCAGCAGCTCGGCATCGATACCGCGCGCTTTCCGGGCCCGGTCGTTCCCGTCATCTACAATGTGAACTTCCGCGATCCCAGCAGCTACTTCATGGCCACCAAGTTCCAGATGCGGAACAAGGACGTCGTGTATATCTCGAACGCGCAGTCGGTCGAATCCGCCAAGATCATGCAGTACATCCGGCTGGTGACCGCGACCGTGAACGACCCGATCGTGGCTGCGGCCAACGCGACGGCGCTGCGGACAGCGATCAAGACGGCTCCCTGATCCCTGCGCGGACACGACCATGTCCGCCGCCGCTGACAAGTTGACGAGGATGCGCTCAAACGAGGCTGCGTCGGCCGCCGTTGGCGTCAATCGGATCGCCTGCTGGCTGCTTGCCGGCATCGCCGCTCTCGCGCCTTTTCCCTACGCCGGGACCGATCCGACTACGCTCGCCGTGCTCGCCGGCATGATTGGCCTTGCCGTCGCATTCTGCCGTCCGACGTTGCGGGATCGCGGCAACGGGCTGCTGATTGCGCTCGGACTGCTGATCATCGCGCTGTATGCGGTCGTTCTTCACGAGCAGCTCAGCCTGCATCCATGGCTCGGCCTTTCGCCGGATCCGGCATGGCGCCAGGCATTGCAACTGCTCGGGTCAGAGCCGGCTGCGCCGCTGTCGCTCGTCCGAGACCAGCCGGTCTTTGCTCTGGGCGCGCCGCTCGCCTGCCTCGGCGTGCTGGCCTGCGCCGTCGTGGTTGCCTCCTCACCGACGCATGCGGAGCTGCTGCTCAAGGCCGTGGCCTGGTCCGGTCTCGCCTATGCGCTCTATGGTCTCGCCGCCTATCTGGTCGATCCCTCGGTGGTGCTGCTGCGCGACAAGGTGCTCGACCGCAACGTGCTCAACGCCACTTTTCCCAACCGCAACACGGCCGCGCTGTATTTCGGCTGCTGCGCCGTGCTCTGGGAATTGCTCCTGCTGCGGCGGCTGAGCGCGCGCGGAGCCTTAGAGGCCGGCTGGCGATCGCTGCGGGCCGTGACCTGGGACCGCAAGCTCGTGCTGGCCGCAGCGGCCACGCTGATCTGCCTGACCTGCGTCATGCTGACGGGCTCGCGCGCCGGTCTCGTCATCTCGCTCGCCGGAGGTCTCGGCGCAGCGTCGCTGGTGCTGCGTCGACAATTTGCCTCCTGGCGAGGTGTGCTGTGGGGGCTGGCGCCAGCGGTCGTCATCATCCTGGCGGCGCTCGCGGTGCTCGGCGGGCAGGTGACGGAGCGGATCGGCGCGCATGGCCTGGAAGGCGGCGGCCGGCTGGAGACCTACGCTGCGACGTGGCGGATGATCCAGGATCATCCGCTCGTCGGTGCCGGCCTGGGATCCTTCCGCTATGTGTTTCCGCGGTACCGCGATGTAGATGCTTCGATCTGGGGGATCTGGGATCGGGCGCACAGCACCCCGCTCGAATTGGCTGCCGAGATGGGCCTGCCGCTCGCCGTCGTCGTGTGCGTCGCGTGGGGCGTCGTCCTGGTGCTGCTGGCGCGAGGGGCGGTGACGCGCCGCACCGGTGGGATTTTCCCGATCGCAGGCCTGATCTGCGGCGGCATGGCGGTCCTGCATTCCCTGGTGGACTTTTCTCTGCAGATTCCTGGCTTCGCCATTCCGGTCCTGACCCTGATGGGGGTGGGTCTGGCTCAGCGCCACCGCTCCGGCGGGCGCCGAGCGCCATAAAGGTTAACTTTTTGTGGCGCCGCAGAGCCGCCGGCGGGGCACCATGTACCTTTGCCTGAGCGAACGGCCCGTGTTATGAAACGATAAGTTATGAATATGTTAGGCTTTTGTGAAGGAGACGGGCTTTGAGAAACGTCAGGTCCTCGATCGTTGCAGCCGCGTCCCTGGCGTTCGCCTCGGCCGCGCTCACGGGCGTCATCCTGCCTGTGTCCGTCATGGCCCAGCAGCAGAGCATCGCGCAGCGCTTTCTCGCCAATCCTGGCCAGGTTCTGCAGCAGAATCCGGATGGCGGCACGGCGATGGTGTCGCTGCTGCGCGAGGTCGCGATCTCCGATCCCGGCAGCCTGAATGCGATCCTCGGCCTCATTCCCAATGCCAACAAGGCGCAGAAGACCGCGATCGGCAACGCGCTCGGACAGGCGGCCAAGGTGGTCGTGAAGACCAATCAGGCCTACGCCAACCAGATCCTCACGGCGATCGCTGAGACCAAGGACCAGGACGTCTTCCTGGCCTATTCCGGCGGTGCAAACGATCAGGGCACGGCGGCGACCGGTGGCGGCGGTGCCGGCGCCGGCGGTGCGGCCGGTGGTCAGACCAACGCGTTGGGCGGCACGCCGACCAGCACGGGCTCGGCGCAGAACATCGGCGGCGGCAGCACGCCGACCGGTAATTTCACCTACAATCCGTCGACGACCGGTACCGGCTCGTCCACCGGTGCGGTCACCACCTCGACCTTTACGATTTCGACCACGACGTCCCCATAAGCTACGTCAGGCCTGCAGCAACAATAATGGATGCGCTCTGATGCGGCGAGGCGCAGAGCGGGATGGACCAGTCCGCGGCCGACGACATGCGAGTTCGCGATGAACGTTCTTCCTAATCTCGACCGCATCGTCCCGACGGTCGCGCGTGCGGCCGCCGAGCAGGTGGTCTCGTCGGCCGAGATGCTGACGAGCCTCAGCGGCTTCCTGCGGCGTCAGTATCAGTTCATTCTCGTTGTGATCGCCGCCTGCCTGTGTCTCGGCGTCGGCTACTACATGGCGACGCCCTCGACCTACACGGCGACGGCGAGCCTGATCATCGACAGCCGCAAGAACCAGCTGTTCCAGCAGCAGTCCGTGCTCGGCGACATCCCGATCGACAGCGCCTCGGTCGAGAGCCAGGTCCAGATCATCAAGTCCGAGACCATCGCACTCGCGGTCATCAAGGACCTGCGACTGACGGACGATTCCGAATTCGCCGGCTCGCCCGGGCTGATCGGCACCGTCACCGGCTGGATCGGCGACGTGCTCGGCAGCGACCGCAGCCGCTCGGAGTTCGACAAGCTCAGGCGCACGACCGAGAGCTTCGCCAACCGCCTGACCGTCCGCCGCGTCGGCCTGACCTACATCATCGAGATCGGCTTCCGCTCACTGTCGCCCGATCGTGCCGCCCAGATCGCCAATGCGGTCGCCGATGCCTATGTCGTCGATCAGCTCGACGCCAAGTACAAGGCGACCAAGCGCGCCACCTCGTGGCTGCAGGACCGCATCAAGGAGCTGCGCGAGCAGGCCTCCGCCGCCGAGCGTGCGGTGGTCAACTTCAAGGCGCAGAACAACATCGTCGAATCCGGCGGCCGGCTGATGAACGAGCAGCAGCTGGCGGAGCTCAACAGCCAGATGGTCGTCGCCAAGACCCAGGTCTCGGAAGCCAAGGCGCGGCTCGATCGCATCGAAGCCGTGCTGCTCGCCGACAATCCCGAGTCCACCGTGGATGGAACGGTTGCCGACACGCTGAACAGCCAGGTCGTGTCGAAGCTGCGCTCGCAATATCTCGATCTGGCGACCCGCGAGGCGGACTGGTCGGCGCGCTACGGCCGCAACCATCTCGCTGCCGTGAACCTGCGCAACCAGATGGCGGGCATCCGCAGCTCGATCATGGACGAGCTGCGGCGTCTGGCGGAGTCCTACAAGAGCGATCTCGAGATCGCGAACCAGCGCGCCGCCTCGATCGAGAAGCAGGTCGATCAGGCGGTCTCGGCGTCACGGGTGACCAACGAGGCTCAGGTGTCCCTGCGGGACCTCGAGAGCAAGTCGCAGAGCTATCGCGCGCTGCACGACAACTTCCTGCAGCGCTACATGGAGTCGGTGCAGCAGCAATCATTCCCGATCACGGAGGCGCGCATCATCACCCAGGCCTCGCGGCCGCTGAAGCCGAGCGCGCCGAAGCTGAGCATCGTGCTGTCGATCGCCGGCGCGGCAGGCCTGTTGTTCGGCTTCGGCCTGGGACGGCTGCGCGACCTCTCCGACCGCGTGTTCCGCACCACCGACGAGGTCGAGGCACAGCTGCAGGCGCATTGCCTGGCGATCCTGCCGCGCATCGAGCCGCAGCTCAACCTGCCGGCCCCGACGGGTCCGCGCGGGCCGCGCCAAGTCGTTCCCGACGGTGGGCTGTACTGGCACGTCGTGCACAATCCGTTCTCGGGCTTCACCGAGTCCGTTCGGGCCATCAAGGTCGCCGCCGATATCGCTGCGCGCAACGGCGCCGGCCGCGTCATCGGCTTCACCTCGTCGCTGCCCAACGAGGGCAAGTCCACGGTGGCCGCCGGCTTCGCCGAGCTGCTGGCGCAGAGCGGCGCCCGGACGATCCTGATCGACGGCGATCTGCGTAATCCCTCGCTGACGCGCGGCCTGATGCCGGAGGCAGAGGTCGGCGTGCTCGAGGTGCTCTCCGGTAAGCGCGACATGTCGCAGGTGATGTGGCGCGAGCCCGAGACCGGACTCGACATGTTGCCCGCCGTGATCCCGTCCCGTCATGCCCAGACCAGCGACGTGCTGGCGTCGGCCGCGATGCGCAACCTGATCGACGATCTGCGCAAGCGCTACGACTACGTCGTCGTCGATCTCTCGCCGCTCGCGCCGGTGGTCGACGTCCGCACCACGACGGGGCTGATCGATTCCTACGTCTTCGTCGTCGAGTGGGGCCGCACCAAGACCGACGTCGTGCAGCACGCGATGAATTCCGCGCGGCATCTGCGCGAGCAGCTGCTCGGCGTCGTGCTCAACAAGGCCGAGCTCAAGCAGATGTCCAGATACGGCTATGGCGGCTACTATCGCAACGACTACTACCGCCGTTACGGCTATTCCGAGTAGGCCATGACGCCCGGCCTGGTGCGCGCCGGCCCTCTCTGCCTGGCTGGCCTTCTGCTCGCATGGACCGCCCTGGCGCTACCGGCGTTCTGGCGATCGGCGGATGCCGAGCGGATTGCGGCGCAGATCGTCGGCGGCCGCAGCTTCCAGCCTGACGTTGCCGCGCAAGCTCTGGCAGGGGTCGAGCGCGGCGCCGTTGCCGGAATCTGTCAGCCGGCGGCGCTCCGGGCCAAGGCGATTCTGCAACTTTATCTCTATGAGGACGCAGCCTCGGCGCAACGGCAAGAGGCTGACAGCGCGTTGTCGGCCTTGCGCGACGATCTGCGCGCGGCGCTGCGCTGCATCCCGACCGATGCCTATCTCTGGCTGGTGCTGTTCTCGATGGAGAGCCGCGGCGGCATTCAACCCGGCCAACTCGACTATCTCCGGCTGTCCTACGCAAATGCGCCGAACGAGGGCTGGGTCGCGCTGAAGCGCAACCCGATCGCGCTGGGCAGCTTCACCGCGCTGGACGCCGGGCTTGCGCGGCTGGCAGTGAATGAATTCGCGCAGATCGTGCGGAATGGTCTTTACGACGAGGCGGCGGCGATCTACGCCGCGATCGGGCCGGAGGCGCGGATTGCGCTGCTCGTCCGCTTGATCGATGTCCCGCAATTCCATCGCGAGCGGCTGTCGCGGGCGCTCGATGCGGTGATGCCGGGCGTCCCGATTCCCGGCGTGGACCGAAGCGACGATCAGCCATGGAAGCGGTAGACGCGGCGCGGCCAGCCGCGGTCCTGGCCGTCGCGCATCAGTTTGCGCTCGGCTTCGGCGGCGTGCCCGAAAGCATCCTGCTGCTCGCGCGCGAGCTTCGCGCGGATGGGGTGACGCTGGATGTTCTGAGCAGGGATGGCTTCGTTGCCGATGCGGGCCGCCTGTCATCGCTGCCGCCGCGCGGCGCCCCGGCGGCGCCCGACCCGGAGCCCAGACTCGATCTGACGCGCTATTCCGCTGTGTTCATCGCGGGTGCTTGGAATCCTGTGGCGCTGACCATCGCGGCCCGCGCGCGCCGCCAAGGCCTGCGTGTGATCTATAGCCCGAAGGGCAATCTGGCTCGGGCCGAGTTCAAGCGGCCGCGCGATCTGAAGAAGTTCCCCTATCTTGCCACGGCTGAATTGACGCTGATGGGGCTGGCCCACCGGATCATCTATTCGTCGAATCTCGAATACCGGAACTCGCTGCTGTCGTCGTTCTTCGCGACGAAGTCGACCGTCATTCCCGAACCGTTTCTGGGGCCACCGCTTACGGCGGGACGACCGCCGGGGAGCGGCAGCGTGCGCTTCGGCTTCATGGCGGAGATCGCCCCGCGCAAGGGCCTGGCCGAACTGGTCGAGGCATTCGTAACCTGGGTCCGGCGTGATACCCCCGATGCGGAGCTTCACATTGCCGGCGAACCCCGGCCGGCGTCGGAACGGTATCTGGAGCGGATTCGCCGGGCGAGCGAGGCGGAAACGCGCAGCGGCCGGATCGTCTGGCGCGGTCCGCTCCGGGGAGAGGCCCGGAACCACTTCTATGACGAGCTTGATTTTTTCGTCTGTCCGACCCGGTTCGAATCGTTTGGCCTGACGCCGCTCGAGGCGTTATGGCATGGCACCCCTGTTATGGTTACCAAAAAGCTGGGAGTGTTAGAGTTTATATCGGACGCGAATTGTATGTTAAGCTTGGGGACTGGGAGCCCGGCAGAGATTCTGGCCGGGTTGAAGCTGGCGATGAGGGGCCGGGATGCGTATGTTACCGCAGCGAGTGGATGGCGATCTCGCCCCTGTGCGCGCCTATCGGGGCGCGACCTCGCCGCAGCATTCCGCCAAGAATTCGGCTTCTGAGCGTTCGGTTTCGGAGCGGAGCTTCCGCTCGTCAGGCTCGGTCGTCGAGGCGTTCCCCGAGCCGACCACGGTCGCCATCGTCATCGTCAATTACTTCAAGGCCGACCGGCTGCTGGAGTGCGTGCGCAGCCTGGCGCGCCAGTCCGGCGCGCACAAGACCACCCTTGCGGTGGTCGAGAACTCGGCCGACGCGGACGAGCATCGCAGGCTTGCTACCGCAGCCGCCGAGCATGATTTCGTCCTGGTCAATCCCGGCGCCAATCTCGGCTACACCAAGGGCTGCAACCTCGGCGTCCAGTCGCTGACGCACACCGATTTCGTCGTGCTCTGCAATCCCGACATTATCTGGGACGAGCCCGATACGATCGATCGGCTGATCGACATCGCCGCCTCCGATCCATCGATCGGCGTGCTCGCACCGGTCCAGGTCAGCGATGATGGCGCCCTGGTCGAAACCGCGCGCAAATTCCCGACGCTGTTGCACCAGATCAAGCGGCGGCTTTGGCCCCAGCACGGCAGCGAAATCCATCTGATCGATCCGCTGGCCGAGGGCAGGACCGATCTCATCGACGTCGATTGGCTGCAATCGTCCTGCGCCCTGATCCGCCGCTCGCTCTGGGACCAGCTCGGCGGCCTCGATCAGCGCTATTTCCTGTTCATGTCGGACGTCGAGCTCGGACGTGCCACATGGAACGCCGGCCTGCGGGTCTGCCTGACCTCGTCGGTTCGCGTCAGGGCCGATGGCAAGCGCGCCAGCGCAGGCGGCTTCCGCGCGCTGCTGACCAGCCGGACGCAGCGCAGCCACCTGCTCGACGCGATCCGCTACTATCTCGCTAACGGTTTTCGCTCGGGCCGACGTGCGGAACTGCCGGGTTCGTCCTCATAGTCCGAGTGCCTGCGTCATCGGCCGCACCGGCGAGGCTCCGCGGCAAAGATCGGCACCGAAGGTTCAGCGCCCGCTGCGCAGCGGCCACTGCCCCGGCAGCTTGCGTGGAGGCGTGTTCGTGCCGCTCGATCCGCCGCGCGACAGCGACGGCATCGCCTCGGCGATCCACATCAGCGGAATGAACGCAGCCAGATTGCGCAGCGGCACGAGATACTCGTCGAGCGTCAGCTCGGGCTTCAGCACCAGGCTGATCACGGTGAAGGTCCCGAACATCACGGTGATCGGCGAGCCCAGGCGTTGGATCGCCCAGATCGCGCCGCGCATCAGCGCGACCAGGCTGGCCGCATAGACGAAGGCGCCGGCGAGCCCGAAATCGGTGACGCCGTCGGTCAGGATGGTGTTGGCCTCGTCGATCACCGGCAGGCCGAGCTTGGGATGAACCAGCGTCTCGACCATCTGGTAGGCGATGATCTGGTCCTTGTTCGGATCGAGCACCGAGGGAATGCACAGGCGCAGATAATATTCCAGCGCGTCGCCGTACAGCGGCCCCGAGCTGCCGACCGCCTCGATCAGATCGGAGAGATAGCCGAGCACGAAGGTGCGCTCGCGCACATTGTCGTAGAACAGCGTGCTGAAGCGCTCCTTCAGGCTTGACGACATCATGAACTCCAGCCCCAGCGAGAGCTGGTCCGGCAGCGAGGCGCCGTTGCCAAGCTCCCAGGTGGCGAGCCGCAGCGCGAAGAAATACGAGCTCGTGACATAGGCGAACACGCCGCCGACCGCGACCGCGGCCGCCTTCTGGCCGAGCGAGAGACGGCGCAATCCGCCGCCGAGCGCAAAGCCGATGGTCGCGACCAGCAGCACCAGCAGGATCGCCCGGCGGCCGGTCGGCACCACCGCAAGCGTGACCAGCATGACGACCACAGCGTAGAACAGCCGCGACAGCGGCTGCCGGGCGCGCACCGTCAGATAGCCCGCGACACCAGCCAGCGGCCCTTCGATCAGGCTTGCGGCGGCGCCGATCACCGAGACGCGGCCGGCCTCGTCGGTCTGAATGCCCATATAGCCGAGGTCGCCGAACACATAGCCGAGCACGATCAGGCCGAGGCCGCCGCAGGCCAGCAGAAGGGAGAACCAGCCGTCGGTGGTGGTGTCGGCGAGGCCGCCGCTGGTCGAGGCTTCCCAGCGGCCGACCAGCAGCAACAGGCCGCAGATCACGTGCACCAGCGCCAGCGCCGCGCAGATCGCCTCGATCGGGCGGTCCTTGGTCAGGATCGCGAATTCCTGCGCCGAGCCGGCGTTGAGATAGGTCGAGACCGAGCCGCCATCATAGGCGAGCAGCAGGGCGGTCGCGAGCAGCCACGAGATCCGCATCTGGTCGCGGCCGTCGATGCTGACATAGAGCACGACCAGCCCGATCGCCGCACCGACGAACGACGCTGCGGCGAATGCGACCTGGCTGGGCCACAAGAGCAGCGCGAAGCCGGCCAGGAGGATGACGGCGCCGAGACGGCCAATGGTCGCGGCCGGCATCATCGGCGGCTCTCCGCCGGATCGCCGCGCCCAGCCACGTCGGTCATGAATGCAGAGTAGGTGGCCGCTGCTGCCGCCGGCGAGAAATCCTGCGCATGATCGCGCGCGGCCTGCCGCTGCGCCGTCAGCCAGCCCCAGCGCGCGGCGATCAGCTGCGCCGCCTCATCGAGCTGGACAGGATCGATCAGCAGCGCGGCGGGACCGGCGATGCTGCGCATCGGCTCGCGATCCGAGGTCACGACGGGACAACCGCACGCCTGCGCCTCGATGATCGGCCAGCCGAATCCCTCGTCGAGCGACGGAAACAGCAACGCCTCGGCCTCGGTGTAGAGTGCTTCGATCAATGCGTCGTCCGCCTCGCTGATCACGATCAGGCTCTCGCGCGCCACCGGCACCGGATCCTGCAGGCTTGGCCCCACCGAGACCATCAGCGGGTCGCTCAGGCCGGCAATGGCGGTCCGGTGCAACAGCTCGAACAGCCGCAGCGCGCCCTGGCGGTTCTTGTACCAGAGATCGCTGCCGACATGCAGCAGAAACGCCCGTGATGGCGGGATGCCGGCCGCCGCAATCAGATCGCGCGCTCGCGCCGGTGTCATCGTGCCGAAGCCGATCACGGGATTGAAGATGACCTGTTGCGCGCCTTGCACCGGACCAATGAGGCGGACGAAATCGGTTCGCGTCGCCTCGGAGACGAAGGCCAGGTTACGGAGGCGGCGCAGGCTCAGGCGGATCAGGCGCTGCAGCCACGCATTGGTTCCGCCAAGCGTCTGGCCCGGCACCTCGCCGGCGAGCACCTTGATCGGAATGAGATCGTGGCAGGTCAGGCTGACGCGGTGGCCGGACAGCGCGAAGATGTAAGCCGCGTTCGAATGGTCGCAGATGTGGACCAGGTCATAGCCTGCCGCCAGCCGCCGCAGCTTCAGCGGAAACAGCACGAACTTGTCGATGAAGCCGAGCCATTTGCGCAGCGCGCGGCTGCGCAGCGTCTTCAGCGCCAGGCGCGGCTCCGGGGCGATCAGGTCGACGTGCCAGCCCTCCGCGCGCAGCGCGCCAGCCAGCCAGTCCGCATAGCGCAACATCGAATGTTGCCGGTCGGCCGCGTAGTTGCCGATCAGAAGGATCCGGTTGGGATGAGGCATGCTCGCGGTGGTCTGCGCCCTGGGGATTGGTGCCGGCTTTCTAGCCGAAAACGGCATCGCGCGGGGAATATGCGCCGGCGCGCTGTCCCCAAGTGCCGATTAAGGTAAAAGGGCGCGACCGCGCGACCGCCGCGGCGTTTTTGGCTACAAGCAGGCGGTGCAGCCGACCTCCGTCGTGGCGATCGAGATGAACTTGCTTTTTCAGGCGCAGCGCGGCCGCGAAGCCGGCCTCTTCCCCTGCCGGTCGTCATGGCGGGCCTAGCACGCCGCCTCGCCATCGGCCTGGTCGGGCAGGGGCTGTGGCGCCTCGCGATGGCGCTCAATCCGATCCTGCTGGTTCCGGTGCAGATCTCGCACTGGGGTCTCGACCTGTTCGGTCAATGGATCACGCTGACGGCGCTGGTGTCGTATCTGCCCTACCTCAATCTCGGCCTGGTCGCGACCGCGACCAACGATCTGATCATGGCGGTGGCGGCGGGCGACCGAGACCGCGCGCAGCGCAGCTTCCAGATGTCGTGCAATCTCGCGCTCGGGCTGCTGCCGCTCATCCTGATCGTCGTCGTCATCGCGCTCGCCGTGCTGCCATTGGCGCGCTGGTTCCATCTCGACGGCATCGGCGCCGGCGCGGTGGTGCTGGTGTTCGCCTTCGCCGCCGCCCAACTCTGCTTCGAGACGCTGCGCGGACTGATGGCCGCCGTGCTCTATGCCAATGGCCGCTATTGCGCGGCCTACAACATCGCGACCGCGATCAAGCTGGTCGAGCTGACTGCCGCCATCGGCGCCATCGCCGGATTCGGCGCGCAGCCGGTGCATATCGCGGGCCTGACCGCCACGACGGCGCTGATCGACCTCGTCGTGGTGACGGTGGTCGCGCGCAAGCTGGCGCCGTGGGCGCGCGTCGATTGGCGCCGGATCGATGTCGGCTGGCTGCGCGAGCAGCTGCGCCCCGCACTCGGCTTCAGTGCCTACAATCTCGCCACCCAGGGCGTGATGATCCAGGGACCACGGCTGGTGCTCGGCGCCCTTCTCGGCGGCTCGGCCGTCGCCGTCTACGCCGTCTACGCCACGGCGATGCGCCTCGTCGATCAGCTCTTCCTGACCGTCATGGCGCCCGCCGGCGTCGAGATCAGTCACGCCGCCGGCCGCAAGGATAGGACACAGCTGGTTCGTCTCGTCGCCTTCGTGGTGCAGCTGTCGCTGTTGGCCTTCGCCGCCGTTTCGCTGGCGCTGATGATTCTCGGTCCCGTCATCTTCGACTGGTGGACCCGGCACCAGGTCGCGTTCCATCATCAGCTGATGATTCTCTATCTGCTGATGTCCGGCGCGGGTCTGCCCGGACGCATTGCCGCGCAGGCGCTGATCAGCGTCAACGCGATGCGCAAGGTCGCCATCATCACGCTGGCCGCGGCAGCCCTCTCGATCGCGCTGGGGGCCGCGCTGGTCTCCGCGTCCGGCCTGTCCGGCGTGCTGATCGGCGGCATCGCCGGCGAGGCAGCGATCTCGATCCTGTTGTGGCGCGCGCTGCAGCGCTGGCTGGCGCTGCCGCTCCGCGACATCATGGTGGAGATGACCGACCTGGCGGGCTCCTTCACCCGGTTGCGGCGCCAGGCCGCGACCGTGCTCGGACGGCGGTGAGCGCGATGCCGGGTCCGTCCTTGCTGTATGTCGGCGACAACGGCGCGGGAACGACGTCGCGCGACCGCGCCGATGCGCTGGAGCAGATCGGGGCCGTCGTCACGCGATTGCCGCCGCCGGCGCTGTCGGGCCTCGCGGCCCGCATCGACTGGCAGCTGCGGGCGCGGCTGCAGATCGGGCCGGTCATCGCGCGGGCCAATGCCGAGTTGATCCGCGCCGCGGCCGAACGGACCTATGACGTGCTGTGGATCGACAAGGGCTGGATGATCCGTCCCGCGACCCTGGCGGCGATCCGGAGCCGCGTCGGCGCGGTCGTGCTGTTCAACAACGACAATCCCTGGGGCGAGCACGAGCGCGGCCTGTGGCGGCTGCATCTCGGCCTGGTGCCCCTGGTCGACGAGATCATGACGCCGAAATACAGCGTCGTGCGCAACTACGAGCGCGCCGGCGCGCGCCGCGTGTCGGTGGTCGATTTCGGCTTCGCGCCGGCGCGTCATTTCATGCCGGATCAGCCGTTGCCGATGCTGCATGACATCAGCTTCATCGGAACGGCGCTGAAGGACGGCGGCGGCATCCGTCCACATCGCACGGAATTGATGCTCGATCTGGCGAAACGCATGCCCGGACGCGTCAGCTTGTTCGGTCACGGCTGGAGCCGCGCGGTGCGCGGCCATGAGCAGCTGTTTCGCGTCATCGCCGACGGCGCCTGGGACGACGCCTATCGTCAGACCATCTGCGCCTCGCGCATCAGCGTCTCCTTCATCACCAAGGACAATTGGGAGGAGCTGTCGCATCGCGCCTTCGAGATCACCGCCTGCGGCGGCCTGCTGCTGGCCGAGCGCGCCTCGCGCCTCGAGCAGAGCTTTCGCGACGAGCACGAGGCGGTGTTCTTTACGGGTGTCGACGATCTCGCGGACAAGGCCGCACGGCTGCTCGCGGACGAGCCGTGCCGGGCGCGGATCGCGCAGGCCGGCTGGGTTCGCGCGCAATCGTCAGGCTATGACAACGCATCGCGGCTGGCGGAGGCGATCGGCCGAAGTCCGCTGCTGCGGTCGCTGTTTCCAGGTTCGAGCGCTGCCGCCCCGGGCGCCAAGGTCGAAGGATGAGATGCATGGACTCGACGGCGCAGCCGCCCGCCTCGGGCGAGGATCCCAATCAGTTCATGTACGAGCGCTACGTCTCGTCGGGCGGCTTCGGCGCCGCGCCGACGGATCAGGCCGATCTCGCGCCGCGGATGCCGATCATGCGCGATCTGGTGCGGCGGTTCTTTCCCGCCGACCGCGCCGCCGAGATTCTCGATCTCGGCTGTGGTAATGGCGTTCTGCTGCTGGCCGCGCAGCGCGAGGGCTATCGGAATCTGCGTGGCGTCGACGGTTCGGCGGAGCAGGTGGCGATTGCGCAGCGGCTCGGCATTGCCGGCGTGCGGCAGGGCGACCTGTTCGGCGAGCTGGCGCAAGCCACCTCTGACAGCCTCGACGTGCTCGTGACCTATGACGTCATCGAGCATCTGACCAAGCAGCAGCTGCTGCGCCTGGCGCAGGACGCGTTGCGTGTGCTGAAGCCGGGTGGCCGCTGGATCATTCACGCCCCCAATGCCGAATCGCCGTTCTTCGGCCGCATCCGCTACGGCGATTTCACCCACGAGCTCGCCTTCACGCGCCAATCGCTCGGCGCCGTGCTGCGGGCGGCCGGGTTCGCGAGCGTCGCCTGCGCCGAGGATATGCCGATCCCGCATGGGCTGAAGAGCGCGATTCGGCTCGTACTGTGGAAGCTCATTCGATCGATGCTGCGCTTCGTCATCGCGGTGGAGACAGGCGACATGGCCGACGGGATCTACAGCCAGAACCTGATTGCGGTGGCCGTAAAGCCCCGCTGATTCGCTGCAGGTGACGATCTCCGCTGACCTATCCGGCGTCAGAAGCTCTGACGGTAGTTATTGACCGACAGCAGCATCACGGCCGTCAGCAGGATGATCTTCAGGTCGAACAGGAACGACCAGTGATCGATGTAGAACAGGTCGTAGTCGATCCGCTTCTGCATCTTCTCCAGCGTGTCGGTTTCGCCGCGCAGCAGATTGACCTGCGCCCAGCCGGTGATCCCCGGCTTCATGTTGTGCCGGCGCGACAGCGGCGGAATGCGCTCCTCGAACATCCGGTTGTGCGCCAGCGCGTGCGGTCGGGGGCCCACGATCGACATCTCGCCGCGCAGGACGTTGATGAGCTGCGGCAGCTCGTCGATGCTGGTGCGCCGCAGCCAGCCGCCGAGCCAGGTGATGCGGGGATCGTCGCGCGTCGCCTGGCGGAAATCCTCAGGTGCTTCGCTGACGCGCATGGTGCGGAACTTCAGCACCGTGATCGCTTCATTGTTGAAGCCGTGGCGCACCTGCCGGAACAGCACCGGCCCGCGGTCGCCCAGCTTGATGAGCGCGGCGACCACGAGCAGCAGCGGCGACAGCGTGACGAGCAGAACCGATGCCACCACGATATCGAAGCCGCGCTTGAGCGCCTCGTCGACGGCCGAGAGCGGACGGCCCTGGACCTGAACCGCGGCGACGTCGCCGAACTCGACGACCTCGGAGGCCGCCAGCAGCCCGTCGAGCCCGGGCACCATGACATGAACGGCCACCGGCAGCTGCGACAGGTGATCGACGATGGTCGGCATGCGGCCGATCTGGTCGGCGCTGGGCAGCACGAAGATGTCGTCGGCGCCGGCGGTGCGGCAGGCCTCGATCAGCGCGCGGGCGCCGTCGGGCCGCTCGACCTGCGCCAGCGTGAACTGGGACACCGTGATCACGCCGTTGTCGCGCAGCCGCTGCGACAGCCCGCGCGACTGCCTGAGATCCCCGACGATGAACGCCCGGCGCAACGCCAGCTCGCCGCGCTCGAGCGCGCGTTGCTGGCGCGAGATCAGCACCCCGCGCAGGGCGAGGGCAGCCAGACAAACGGTGCCGAACTGCACGACGAATGCGCCGCGCGAATATTCGTCCGACACCTTGAGCAGGAACATGCCCGAGACCAGGAAAGCGAAGGCCAGGCTGGTCGCCCGGACCGCGTTCCAGAGCAGCCGCTGGTGGCGGAAGTTCTGCAGGTGGGTGAAGTCGCGCAGGCCGAGCGCCGCGCCACAATAGAGTGCGGCCAGCAGCACGGCGGCGCTCGTGTACTCGGTCGCGATCGGAAGCTCCGGCACGACGAGCCGGTGATAGAGCAGGCTGGTCAGATAAGCGACGGTCGAGACCGTGCCGAACTCGAGCGCAATGAACTTGCCGGCCGAGGTCGCGCTGAGCGACAGCTTGCCGCGACCTGTCGAGCCCGACGGCTGATCGCCGTCGCGCGGCGGTGGGAAACTGATGACTGCTGGCTCGGAGCCCTTCTCGTGCGCTCTGACCCGGGCATGTCCTTGCGAATGCAGCATGCCGCTCGCTTCCGCCATTAACAAATGATCGCGCCGATTAACATTCGGCATCTTAACGTGTTGTTGACCATAGACAACCCGAACAGCGGTACATCTCGAACAATTTCACGCGTAAGAGCGTGATGGTTCTGGCGCGACGAGGCGGTCCTGATGAATGTGTTACTGCGAATACTGCTGAATGCTGCCGTGATTGGCGGGCTCGCCGGTCTGTCCTCGGCGCCGGATACCGCTGTTGCGCAGACCTCGCCCAGTGTGCCGGGCAGCGGCTTTGGCGGGCGCCCGCAGGTCGGCGGAACCTACCAGCCGCGGCTGTCGCCGGATGTCGCCGTGACCGGCACCGGCGCCGAGGTTCAGCGCCACAAGGATTTTTCCGGCAAGCCCTGCCTGTCCGTGAGCGGCTCGGCGCGTCCCTTCGCCACCAATCCGAAGCTGTTCGATCACGTCGTCTACGCCGAGAATGGCTGCCCCAAGGCGATCAAGATTCAGGTCTGCTATCTGCAGGCCAGCGGCTGCGTGGCAATGGATGTCCCCGGCTACGGGCGCAAGGAAGCGGTGCTCGGCACGATGCCGTCACAGAAGGACTTCCGCTTCCAGTTCGTCGAGAAGTTCTGATTCGCTATTTGCGCCGGGGCAGCGCCTTCTCCACCGCGTCGGTCAAGGTGCGGATGTCGGCATCGGCAGCCTGGCCGGGGGCATAGCTGGCGACCGACTGCCCGACCGAAAAGGCGCGCACGAAGGCCGACCTGCTGGCGACCGATGGCGCCAGCGGCTCCTTGAATTGCCGGAGCTCGTCGACCAGTTGCCGGCCCTCGAGCGTGCGGCGGTCGATGCGATTCGGCACCAGCAGCACCTTCACCGGCTTGGAGCGCCGCCGGCGGACGGCGTTGATGATCGTCATCGTGTGGGCAGTGGCTTCGATGTCGAGCCCCGAGGCCGTGCAGGGGACGAGAATCAGATCGGCGAGTGCGATCGTGGCGCCCATCTCGCGTTCGGTCGGCGCCGTGTCCAGAACGAGCAGGTTGGCCTTGATCTGCCGAATCTCCCGCGCCCAGGCCGCCACGGGCATCTCGTCGAGGCCCATCTCGTAGACGGGCATCTCCAGATTTCCGAGCTCGGCCCAGTGGCAAGCGGAGCGCTGCGGGTCGACGTCGACCAGCGCAACGTTATGGCCACGGCGCCCGAGCTCGGCTGCGACGCAGATCGCCATGGTCGTCTTACCGACCCCACCCTTACGCTGGGCTACCGTGATTATCGTTGCCATCGATCTCAGGATTACACGTTATCAGATATGATTGATCAGTCCTACGGCGGTAGTTGCAAGTACATTGCAGCGCAGCAACTTAAGATGTCTCCGGCTATACATGCGGCGACATTGCGTCGCCTTAAGTATTAACGTGGAAAACTTGGGAACCTTTCGTGATTTCCCCAAACAACTGGCGAGTCCAGGGCTGACTTCCTGAGGGTTACCGCCATCACTACTGTGTTTCCCATTGGTATGAATGAAGATCCACTTAACCGAAGTATGACGCGCCTGGATATTTTCGTCGTTTTAGTTGCTGTTTCCTGAATTATCTCGCTTGACTCCGTTGCCTGCTCGTTTAACGTTCACTTAACAAAACGCGTAGGATCGCGCCATTTTCTCGGTGCGCTCCAGGGGCTGCTGATTTCGATGCGAATTCATCTGTTGAATCTGCGCGACCTGTCTGGCGTGCGTTTGAGCTTTTGTGTGGAAATTAACATTGGGGTCCTGGCATGACCGTTTCCTATTTGACCAAAACGGAGCTGAATGGTGACCTCACGGCGTCGGGGCACTTCGATCCGAGCGTGCAGGCGGCGCTGATTTCGTCGCTCGAATCGACCGGCGTCTACACGCCGGGAGCCGAAGACGGAAAGAAGGCGTGGGTCGAGAGTGGGGCCTACTCCGGTGGCTCCGTTCCGCCGATCGTTCAGATTCTCGAGGTCTCCAATTCGACCACGGTCCAGACCAGTTCGACACTCAAGGCGATCATCATGGACGATGCTGGTGGCAACCAGCTCTACGTGACTGATTCGCAGAACGCCCATAACGGCATCTTCATCGCCATGGGCACCGGCGCTGACAGCGTCAATCTGTTCGACAGTGGCAACGACACCGTCTATGGCGGCGCCGGCGCGGACGTGATCGGCGGCGGTGCCGGCAACAGCTATCTCTATGGCGGCGACGGCAACGACAGCATCTACGGCGGCAGCGGCTCGGACACGCTGGTCGGCGGCGCGGGCGACAACTTCCTGCAGGCCGGCACGGGTGCGCATCAACTGCTGCAGGCCGGCGGCTCCGGCAACAACACGCTGCGCGACGTCTCGTCGGGCACCAGCACCCTGGTGGCTGGCACCGGCAACGACACGCTGTGGGGCTACGGCAACGACACGCTGATCGGCGGCTCCGGCCACAGCGAGCTGCATGGTGGCAACAACTCGCTGGTGATCTCCGGCAGCGGCGCCGGCGGCTGGAACATTCTCGGTTCGGGCAGCACGCATTCGAGCGAGGCCAACGTACTTCAGGCCGGCGCTGGCGCCGACAGTCTGTATGGCGGTGGCGGCAACGACACGCTCTATGGCGGCTCGGGCAACAGCTTCCTGGTGGCGGGCACCGGCTCGCACCAGCTGCTCCAGGCCGGCAGCGGCAACATCTATCTCTACGACTCCGGTTCGACCGGTGCGCCGGGCACCGACACGCTCATTGGCGGGACCGGCAACGACACGATCATCGGCCAGCAGGGCGACTACTTCAAGGACACTGGCGCGGCAGGCTCGCACAACGAGTTCTGGGTCTATGGTGGCACGGGCGCGAGCTCGACCTTGCAGGGCGGTGCCGGCGACGACACCTTCCACATCGAGACCAAGGTCGGCAACGATACGATCATTGGCGGCGGTGGCACCGATGTCGCCGGCTTCAAGGACCGCGCCTTCTCGGACGTCCAGTCGCTGCATTACGACTCCGGCTCGGGCAGCTACAATCTGGTGTTCAACGACGGCCAGCAGATCAATCTTACTGGCGTGTCGGAGCTCTACTTCACCGACCAGGTGGTCAAGCTCTCCTAACTTTCTCCCAGATCATGACGGACAAACCCCGCTTCGGCGGGGTTTTTCTGTTATGGGGTAGCGCGGATTTACGCTGTCGCGTGACATCTGGAACCCGAAACTGGTCGTCTGTGCGCCTAACTGTTAATTTGCCTTGCCGCGGGAACCCGGTCCGGGCCGCGTCGGTGAACCCCAGGAGTGGATCAGTCTTTGTCGTCGACGCTCAAGCGCATGCTGAATGCCGGGTCTGGGCCGGGAACGGCCCATCGCATTGCTCGTCTCATCGCCGAAAAGCACTGGGAGGAGGTGCGGCTCGACATCGATCCGGAGGTCAAGCCCGACATCGTCGGCTCGATCACCGAGCTCGACGCCTCGTTCGCAGCCCAGTCGTTTGACGCGGTGTGGTCGTCCCATGTGCTCGAGCATCT
>NZ_CAFI01000140.1 GCF_000239775.1 Bradyrhizobium sp. ORS 375 | reverse complement strand
GCGCTCCTCCTGGGCACTGGCGGCGGACGCGCCGGGGGCGATCGACGCCGCTGCGACAGCGATGACGGTGGCCGCCAGCATCAGCGCACAGGCCTGTCTTGCGATCGCGGACGTCTTCATGCGTTCGAAGCCTTCTTCAGTTGATCACCGCCGCTCTCCTCGCGGACGATGCGGCCGTCCTCGATATGAACCACGCGATTGGCAAAGGGGAGGATGCGCGGGTCGTGCGTCACCACCAGCACCGCGCGCGAGGGATCCCTGGCGATGTCGGCGAGCAGGGTCATGATCGCCTGGCCATTGGCGGTGTCGAGCGCGCCGGTCGGCTCGTCGGCGAGGATGACCTGGGTCTTGCCGACGATGGCGCGCGCGATCGCCACGCGCTGCTGCTCGCCGCCGGACAGCTCGCGCGGAAACGATTTGCGCTTGTGGCCGAGCCCGACCGTCGCCAGCACCTCGCGTGCCGCCAGCTTCGCGGTCCGCGCGCGCTCGCCGCGCACGTCGAGCGCAAGCCGAATGTTGTCCTCGGCATTGAGCGTCGGAAACAGATGATAGGACTGGAAGATGAAGCCGATGCGTTCGCGCCTGAGTTTTGCCAGCGCCTCCGGATCGAGTGCGGCGATGGCCTGGCCGCCGACCTTCACGGTGCCGGAATCCGGCGTCATCAGGCACCCGAGGATCGACAGCAGCGTGGTCTTGCCGCTGCCGGAGGGGCCCATCAGCAGCACCAGCTCGCCGCCCTTCAACGACAGGCTCACGCCCTTCAGCGCCTGCACCCGGCCGGCGCCCTGGCCGAGGTGATGGACGAGATCGGTGGCCTCGAGCACGACGTCGGTCATCGCGAGAACACCATGGCCGGATCGATGCGCATCACCTTGACGATCGCCGCGATCGCCGAGCCGACGCACATTGTCACCGTCAGCATGAACAGCGCGACCGTGAGCGCCGGCGTCATGATCACGGGGAGCGCCGACTCCGCCGTCGCGGCCGCCACGATCTTGCCGATGCCCGCGGCGCCCGCGAAGCCGACGATGGCGCTGAGCAGCGCCTGCCAGATGATGACCGTGTAGATGTAACGGCTCGACGAGCCGATCGCGCGCAGGGTCGCAAACTCGGTGAGGTGATCCTTGGTGCTGGAGTAGAGCGTCTGCGCCACGATCACGGTGCCGACGATCACCCCGAGCAGCGCACCCGCGAACAGCGCTGCGCCCGCGCCGGTGCCGAACAGCCAGAACGAGCGGCTGCGGTTGCGAAACTCGCTCGCCGTCAGCACCTCGACATTCCCCAGGCTGTCGCGCAGCGCCTGCTGCACTTTCCAGAGGTCGGCGTCGGACGCGAGCCGCACCAGCAGATACGACGCCTTGCTCGGCGTCGTCCCGGTGTAGCTCCGCGCACGCTCGACATCGGTGAACACGTAAGGCGTGGTCGTGAACGACCGGATGCCCTTGCTCACTGCCATCACCTGCACCTTGCGGTCGCGCAGCTCGGCCGTCTGCTCCACGCCCGTTATGCCGAGCCGCTCGAAATAGGTCTGGTCGATCGCGACGGCGCCGGGCACCGAGAGATCGTCGAGCCGGCCCTCGACCACGTTCCACGGATGCAGTCCGAGCCCGCGCAGCTCCGAGCCGACCACGAACACCGGCGTCGTCGTGCCCTGCGGCAGCCGCCATTGCGCGTAGCCGATGACCAGCGGCGTGGCCTCGGCGACGCCGGGAACCGCGAGCGCCCGGAACCGCTGCCGCTCGTCGAGCAGCGACGGGTCCTCGAAGCATTTGGTGCCGACCGGCATGATCCACAGCTGCGCCGGGGAATGGTCGATCATGGTGGTGACCATGCGCCGGAAGCCGACATAGAGACCCATCTGCACGGTCACCAGCACGATCGAGAAGATGATGCCGATGACGGTCGCGATGAAGCGCAGCCTGTCATGGAACAGGTTTCGCGACGCAAGCCTGAACTGCAACGACATGAACCAAAACCACCCGTCGCCCCCAGGCATTTCAGCCGGTTATGGCGGCGATGTCCACGCTGGATCGGGCCCCGTCAGCTGTGGCGCTTTGTCATTCGGGGCGGTCGTGGCGCGGGGGACACGGGGGCCTTGACGGGCTGTCGCGTTAGCCAGTCGGGTACGTCATATTCGGTGTCGTCCCGGCGAACGCCGGGACCCATAACCACAGGACGTCGTGGTTTGTGACGGCGGCGGCTCCAGCGTGATTCGCAAGGGAGAACGGTGGCTATGGGTCCCGGCTCAAGGCCGGGACGACAGTTGTCGGTGTGGAGGCCGCGCGGTCTACTTCGCGCCGACGGCCTTCTTGCGCCACGCCAGATGCACTGCGCAGGTGCAGCCGACGGGATGGCTGGCGAGTTCGGATGGGACCGCGTCGTTGGCGGGGGCGGGCGAGGCGACGGTACGGGCCGTGGTGTCGGCCTGCTGTCCACCCCGCGCCGGGATGTAGTTCAGGATCGGCGCCAGCCAGCGCTCGACTTCGGCCACCGTCATGCCCTTGCGCGCGGCGTAGTCTTCGACCTGGTCGCGCTCGATCTTGCCGACGCCGAAATAGAAGCTCTCCGGCGAGGCGAAGTACAAGCCCGAGACCGAGGAGCCCGGCCACATCGCAAAGCTCTCGGTGAGCCGCACGCCGGCATTCGTCTCGGCGTCGAGCAGCTCGAACAAGGTCGCCTTCTCGGTATGGTCAGGCTGCGCCGGATAGCCGGGGGCAGGGCGGATGCCCTGGTACTTCTCCAGGATCAGGTCGTCGGCGGACAGCGTCTCGTCCGGGGCATAGGCCCAGAACTCGCGGCGCACGCGGGCGTGCAGGCGCTCGGCGAAGGCTTCGGCCAAGCGGTCGGCCAGCGCCTTGACCAGGATCGAGGAGTAGTCGTCATTGGCGTTCTTGAAGCGGTCGGCGATCGCGTCCTCGCCGAGCCCCGTGGTGACGACGAAGCCGCCGACATAGTCCGGCACGCCGGAGCCGGCGGGGGCGACGAAGTCGGACAGCGCCGTATTGAAGCGGCCCTCGCGCTTCTCGAGCTGCTGGCGCAGCGTGTGCAGCGTCGCAACCGTCTTGGTGCGGCTGTCATCGGCATACAGCACGATGTCGTCACCGACAGCGTTCGCCGGCCAGAAGCCGATCGCGGCGCGCGCCGTGAACCATTTCTGCTCCACGATCTGCTTCAGCATCTTCAGCGCGTCGTCATACAGCGCCCGCGCGGCCTCGCCGACCTTGGCATCGTCGAGGATGGCCGGGAAGCGGCCGGCCAGCTCCCAGGTCTGGAAGAACGGCGTCCAGTCGATATAGGGCACGAGCTCGGCGAGGTCGTAGTCCACAAAAGTCCTGGTGCCGAGGAAGGTCGGCTTCACCGGCTTCGCCTTGGCGAAATCGATCTTGGGCGCGTTGACGCGGGCGTCCGTCAGCGACAGCCGCTTCTTGTCGGCCTGGCCGCGCAGATGCGCGGCCGCGATCTTCTGATACTCGGTGCGGATCTCAGCCGCATAGGCGTCCTTGCGCTCCGCCGACAGCAGCGACGAGGCGACGCCCACGGCGCGGCTGGCGTCGTTGACATGCACCACCGGACCGCCCTGATAGTTCGGATCAATCTTCACGGCGGTGTGGACGCGGCTCGTCGTGGCGCCGCCGATCAGCAGCGGCACGTTCAGGCCCTGACGTTCCATCTCGGACGCCAGATAGGCCATCTCGTCGAGCGACGGCGTGATCAGGCCGGAGAGGCCGATGATGTCGGCATTCTCCGCCTTCGCGGTCTCGATGATCTTGGCGGCCGGCACCATCACGCCGAGGTCGATGACCTCGAAATTGTTGCACTGGAGCACGATGCCGACGATGTTCTTGCCGATGTCGTGGACGTCACCCTTCACGGTGGCGAGCACGATCTTTCCGGCATTGGAGCGTTCGTTGGCACGGCCCTTGTTGGCGGCCTTCTCGGCTTCCATGAACGGCATCAGATAGGCGACCGCCTGCTTCATCACGCGCGCCGACTTCACGACCTGCGGCAGGAACATCTTGCCGTCGCCGAAGAGATCGCCGACCACGTTCATGCCGGCCATCAGCGGGCCTTCGATGACGTCGAGCGGACGTGTCGACTTGGCGCGGGCTTCCTCGGTATCCAGCTCGATGAACTCGGTGATGCCGTGCACCAGCGCGTGAGAGAGGCGCTTGTCGACGGGCCATTCGCGCCAGGCGAGATCGGCCTCCTTGGTCTGCTTGCCCTGGCCGCGGAATTTCTCCGCCAGCGCCAGCAGCCGCTCGGACGCGCCGGGATCGCGGTTGAGGACGACATCCTCGCACACCTGGCGCAGCTCGGGATCGATGTCGTCATACACGATCATCTGGCCGGCATTGACGATGCCCATGTCCATGCCCGCCTTGATGGCGTGATACAGGAACACCGAGTGCATCGCTTCGCGCACCGGCTCATTGCCGCGGAACGAGAACGACAGGTTGGACACGCCGCCCGAGACATGCGCGTGCGGCAGGTTTTGCCGAATCCAGCGCGTCGCCTCGATGAAGTCGACGCCGTAATTGTTGTGCTCCTCGATGCCGGTCGCGATCGCGAAGATGTTCGGATCGAAGATGATGTCCTCAGGCGGGAAGCCGACCTGCTCGACCAGGATCTTGTAGGCGCGGGCGCAGATCTCGGTCTTGCGCTGGTAGGTGTCGGCCTGGCCGGTCTCGTCAAACGCCATCACCACGACCGCGGCGCCGTGGCGGCGCGCGATCTTCGCCTCGTGGATGAACTTCTCCTCGCCTTCCTTCAACGAGATCGAGTTCACCACCGGCTTGCCCTGGACGCATTTCAGGCCGGCCTCGATGACGTGGAATTTCGAGGAGTCGACCATGACCGGCACGCGGGCGATGTCCGGCTCAGCGGCGACGAGGTTGAGGAAGGTCCGCATCGCGGTTTCCGAGTCCAGGAGGCCCTCGTCCATGTTGACGTCGATGACCTGGGCGCCGTTCTCCACCTGGTCGCGCGCGACCTGCAGCGCGGCCGTGTAGTCGCCCGCGGTGATCAGCTTGCGGAATTTGGCCGAGCCCGTGACGTTGGTGCGCTCGCCGACATTGACGAAGGGGATCGCGGGCGTCAGCTCGAACGGCTCCAGGCCCGACAGCCGCAGCCGCGGCGCGATCTCCGGCACCGCGCGCGGCTTGTGCGGGGCGACGGCTGCGGCGATCGCAGCGATGTGGTCCGGCGTGGTGCCGCAGCAGCCGCCGACGATGTTGACGAGGCCGGCGCTCGCGAACTCGCCGATCAGCCGCGCCATGTAGGCGGGCGTCTCGTCGTACTGGCCGAACTCGTTGGGCAGGCCGGCATTGGGATAGGCACACACCAGCGTGTCGGCGACGCGCCCGATATCGGCGACATGGGCGCGCAGATCCTCGGCGCCGAGCGCGCAGTTGAAGCCGATCGTCAGCGGCTTGGCGTGCCGCACCGAATTCCAGAACGCCTCCGGCATCTGGCCGGAGAGCAGGCGGCCCGACTTGTCGGTGATGGTGCCGGAGATCATCACGGGCACGTCGATGCCGCGCTCCTCGCACAGCTCGGCGATGGCATACAGCGCCGCCTTGGCGTTGAGCGTGTCGAAGATGGTCTCGAGCAGCAGGATGTCGGCGCCGCCGTCGAGCAGCCCGCGGGCCTGCTCGCCATAGGCGAGGCGCAGGTCGTCGAAGGTGACCGCGCGATAGCCGGGGTTGGAGACGTCAGGCGAGATCGAGGCGGTGCGGTTGGTCGGGCCCATCGCGCCGGCGACGAAGCGCGGCTTGCCGTCCTCGGCGGCGACACGCGTAGCAGCGCTACGCGCCAGGCGCGCGCCCTCGCGGTTGAGCTCGTAGATGATGTCGGAGAGATCGTAATCGGCCTGCGCGATCGACGTCGCCGAGAAGGTGTTGGTGGCGACGACATCGGCGCCGGCGCGCAGATATTGTGCGTGAATGTTCTCGATCGCCTCGGGCTGCGTCAGGATCAGCAGATCGTTGTTGCCGCGCAGATCCCGATGAAAGTCCTTGAATCGCTCGCTGCGAAAGGCGGCCTCGTCGAACTGCAGCGCCTGGATCATCGTGCCCATGGCGCCGTCGAGGATCAGGATGCGGTCGCGGGCGGCGGCGAGGAAGGCGGACCGCGCGGTGGAAACAGGAGCAGACATCAGGCGGCGACCTTGTTGACGGACTTCGGACGGATGCCAAGCAGATGGCTGATCGCGAACACGAGGTCGGCGCGGTTCATGGTGTAGAAATGGAAGGTGTCGACGCCATGCTTGGCGAGCTTGTGCACCTGGCCGGCGGCAACGGTCGCCGCGACCAGCTTACGCGTCTCGGGATCGTCGTCGAGACCGTCGAACTTCTCGGCCAGCCAGTCCGGAACGCTGGTGCCGTTGCGGCTCACGAAGCCGCGCGCCTGCTTGAAATTGTGCAGGGGCATGATGCCTGGCACGATCGGAATGTCGATGCCGCGGGCGCGGACGCGGTCGAGGTAGCGGAAGTAGACGTCGTTGTCGAAGAACACCTGGGTGATGGCGCGGGTGGCGCCGGCATCGACCTTGGCCTTGAGCATGTCGATATCGGCGTCGAAGTCGCGGCTCTCCGGATGCTTCTCCGGATAGGCCGAGACCGAGACCTCGATGTCGGGATGCCGCTTCTTGATGCCGGCCACCAGTTCGGGCGAGCTCTGATAGCCCTCGGCATGAGTGGAGTAGGGCGTCCCGATGCCACCGGGCGGATCGCCGCGCAGCGCCACGATGTGGCGGACGCCGACCTCGTGATAGCGGTCGACGACGTCGTCGATCTCGCCACGAGAGGCGCCAACGCAGGTCAGATGTGCCGCCGGCAGCAGCGCGGTTTCCCGCAGGATGCGCGCGATGGTGGCGTGGGTGCGCTCGCGTGTCGAGCCGCCGGCGCCGTAGGTCACCGAGACGAAGCTCGGCTCCAGCGGCGCCAGGCGCTCGATCGAAGTCCACAGCGTCCGGTCCATCTCCTCGGTCTTCGGCGGGAAGAACTCGAACGAGATCTTCGGCCGGGGGATCGCGGAATGTCCGTCAGTGATGGCGGTGGCGAGGTCGGTCATGGCGGCGCAGGTTCCCGGTGGAGCGTAAATTTCAACTTGAGAGGAGATCGCCCTCTCGATGCGCCAAGATAGGGGAAGTGCGTCGCGATAAACAGCCCACTCGAAATGGGATTTGTCCCACAATGATCGCTCTAAAGGCAATTTCTCACTCTATTGTGGATCTTGGTGTGGGCAGAAAAAATCTATTTAAAACAATGATAAGGGTGGAGGGTGGATTTGAAATCGTCAAATAGGGGAGTGGGACATCGCGATCGAGAAAATGTATACAGCTCGTCTGTCCCAACCAAAGTCCCGGCCTTATCTCTGCATTTCCGGCAGATCACCGGCGCGCCCGGCCCATTGTGGCCGGCGTCCCAGTCATTAGGTTGAAGCCATGATCCCGCTTTCCGTCCTCGACCTCTCCGTCACCACCACGGCCACCAAGCCGTCCGCGGCGCTGCGCAACAGCATCGACCTGGCGCGTCATGTCGATCAGCTCGGCTATGTGCGGTACTGGCTTGCCGAGCATCACAGCCTTGTTTCGGTGGCGAGCCCGTCGCCTGACATCATGATCGGTCAGATCGCGGCCGTGACGAAGCACATCCGCGTCGGCTCCGGCGGTGTGATGCTGCCCAACCACGCGCCGCTGGTGGTCGCCGAGCGCTTCAAGATGCTGGAGGCGCTGTTCCCCGGCCGCATCGATCTCGGCCTGGGCCGCGCGCCCGGCACTGACGGCACCACGGCCTATGCGTTGCGGAGCCGGCTCGACCGCCGCGAGGGCGACGATTTCCTGGAGCGGCTGCACGAGCTGACCCTGTGGGAGACGCGCGAGTTCCCCGCCGGCCATCCCTACAACAACGTCATCGCCATGCCCGACGATGCGCCGCTGCCGCCGATCTGGCTGCTCGGCTCCAGCGACTATTCCAGCGAGCTGTCGGCGCAGATGGGCATGGGTTTTGGCTTCGCGCATCATTTCGCCAATCACGACGCGATCGACGCGATGACCAATTATCGCGCCCATTTCACCGCGTCGCGTTGGCGGTCGCAGCCGCATGCGATCCTTGCAGTGGCCGTGGTGACCGCGGAGACCGATGCGGAAGCCGAGCGGCTGGCGTCGTCGATGGACCTCAATCGCCTCAGGCGCGACCGCGGCCAGTTCCTGCCGCTGCCGAGCCCCGAGGAGGCTGCGGCCTACCCGTATACAGACGCCGAGCGCGCCTCGATTGCGCGCAACCGCTCGCGTCTGTTCGTCGGCTCGCCGGCGACGGTCCGCGCCAAGCTCGATCCGATGATTGCGGCGAGCCAGGCGGACGAACTGATGGTCATCACCGCGATCTTCGACCACGACGCCCGCAAGCGCTCCTACAGTCTGCTCGCGGATGCTTTTGGCCTGGAACGGCAGGCAGCGGCGTAGTCGCCATCCCTCCATCCCTCGGCGTCATTCCGGGGCAAGG
>NZ_CAFI01000141.1 GCF_000239775.1 Bradyrhizobium sp. ORS 375 | reverse complement strand
CAATCGCCCATGCGTGACCGCATGGACGATTGCCCCGGAATGACGGTGGGGCGTTGCTCTGCTGCTCGTCGCACTCGAACGGATGAGACGGGTGAGTCCTTCCATCCCTCGGCGTCATTCCGGGGCGAGGCTGCAGGCCTCGAGCCCGGAATCTCGAGGTGAGGTCCGAAGCTCGAGATTTCCGGGTCTGGTCCTTCGGACCATCCCGGAATGACGGCGTAAACAGCCTAGCCTTCAAGGCGCTCGCTGAACGTCGCCCGGAACGGGTGCGCCGGGTAGACGCCGACGATGCGCAGCTCGCGCGAGAAGAACTTCAGCTCCTCCAGCGCAAACGCCAGCCCCTTGTCCTCGGGATGGCCGTCGACATCGGCATAGAACTGCGTGGCGAAGAAATTGCCGTCGACCATGTAGCTTTCGAGCTTGGTCATGTTGACGCCGTTGGTCGCGAAGCCGCCGAGGGCCTTGTACAGCGCCGCCGGCAGGTTGCGGACGCGGAACACGAAGCTCGTCACCAGCGGCCCCGAATTCTGCTCGGCCCATTGCGGCTCGCGGGCGAGCACGACGAAGCGGGTGGTGTTGTGCGCTTCGTCCTCGATGTCCTCGGCGAGGATGTCGAGGCCATAGATCTCGGCGGCCAGGCGCGAGGCGATCGCTGCGACGCTCTTGTCGCCACGCTGGGATACGTCGCGGGCGCTGCCGGCGGTGTCGCCGGCGACGATCGGCCGGACGCCGAGCTGGCGGATGATGCGGCGGCACTGGCCGAGCGCATGAACGTGGCTCTCGACCGTCTTGATGTCGGCGAGCTTGGTCCCCTTCAGCGCCATCAGCTGGTGGCGGATCGGCAAAAACCACTCGCCGATGATGTACAGGCCCGAGCCTGGCAGCAGATGGTGGATGTCGGCGACACGGCCAGCCACCGAGTTCTCGATCGGAATCATGCCCAGATCGGCCTCCCCCGAGGAGATCGCGCTGAGCGCGTCCTCGAAGGTCGGGCAGGGCATGGCCTCGGCGGCCGGATAGGCCTCGGAGATGGCGATGTGGGAATTGGCTCCCGGCTCGCCCTGGAATGCGATTTTCAAGATCTTGCTCATGTTGGGCCTTCTAGCAGCTCAAGCCTTGGACAGCAGCCGGCGCGCGGTTTCGAGATCGGCCGCGGTGTCGACGCCGCGGGGAACGGCATCGACGACCATGATGTCGATGCGCATGCCGGCCTCCAGCGCGCGGAGCTGTTCCAGCTTCTCCTGCTGTTCCAGCGGCGAAGGCGGCAGGCTGACGAAGCGCTCCAGCGCCGCGCGGCGATAGGCGTAGAGGCCGATGTGATGGTAGCGCGGTCCGTCGCCATGCGGCGCCGTGGCCCGGGTGAAATACAGCGCGCGCATGCGCCGGCCGCGGATGGGGGAGCCGACCGCCTTGACGACGTTCGGGTTGAGGCTCTCTTCCTCTGTATGGATCTGTGCCGCCAGGGTCGCGATGTCGACCGCGGGGTCCGCGAGCGGCGGCAGCACGTCGCTGATGCTCTGGGGATCGATGGTTGGGAAGTCACCCTGCAGGTTGACCACGATCTCGGCCTCGCCGGCCGGATCGAGCTTGCACATCGCCTCATAGATCCGGTCGGACCCGGAGGGATGATCGGCCTTGGTCATGATCACCTCGCCCCTGGCCGCGGTCACGGCCGCTGCGATCTCCGGCGTGTCCGTCGCCACCGCCACGCGGCCGATCGCCGCCTCCTGCGCGCGACGCAGAACCTGGACGATCATCGGCACGCCCGCAATGTCGAGCAGCGGCTTGCCGGGCAGGCGGGTCGAGGCCATGCGGGCGGGAATCAGCACCAGGATCTTAGGCTTGGTCATCCGGGGAACGGCAGGTCGGAGCCGGTCGCAACAGCGCGTCCGGACGGGAGTGGGGACAGCAAAAACCGCCCGCTTATACGGGTTGCCAGAGCACGGGCAAACCGATATCTCACTTCTGCCGCAGGGGGAGGCGCGACGGCTCGATTCCGCTCGATGCCTTCACGAGTCTCGATGCCTTCGAGTCTCGATGTCTTCGATGTCCTGGGGCGATTCACGGCCGCGGCCCCGCGGCCTCCCACGCCATGAAATCCGCCCTCGGAGCCTGATTCCAAAATGGACTCCTTCGAACTGAACAAAATCCTCGGCGCCGTGCTGGCCGCCTGTCTGGTCGTGCTGGTCACGAGCTTTTCCGCCAATGCGCTGTTCGCGCCGAAGATGCCGGAGAAGCCGGGTTTCGAGATCGCCGTGAAGGAGGCCGAGGGCGCCGCCAAGGGTGGCGCTGCGCCGGCTGCCGCCGAGCCGATCGAGAAGCTGCTCCAGACCGCCTCGGTCGAAAAGGGCGCCGCCGCCGCCAAGAAGTGCGCCGCCTGCCACACCTTCGACAAGGGCGGCAAGAATGCCGTCGGTCCGAACCTCTACGGGATCGTCGGCGACCACATCGGCGAAGGCCGCAATTTCAACTTCTCCGCGGCGCTCAAGGCCAAGGGCGGCACCTGGACCATCGATGCGTTGAACCAGTTCATCGCCAACCCGAAGGGCTACGTCCCGGGCACCGCGATGGGCTTCGCCGGCATCCAGAAGGACTCGGAACGCGCCGACGTGCTGGCCTATCTGAACTCGCTGTCCGACAATCCCGCGCCGCTGCCGACCGCAGCCAAGTGAGCCAGCTTCATCCTTGAGTTCGGACGGCCGGGCCCCAAGCCCGGCCGTTTTGCTGTGCGGGGCGAATTTTGCCCCATTTGGGACCTTTGGTCGCATCCGGCCCGTTCACAACCCGGTATCATGAGGAAAAAGCAAGGTTATCGGTCGAAACCTTGCCGTATATTGGTCCCCTGAATGGAACGGGTTCGCGGGTCAAAGCGCTCTTGCTGCGGTCGGCGCAACCTGCCCTTGGTGAATTGGGTTACGATCACGCGTTCGATCAGGGAGCGGCGGCGGCTCGAGCCGGCGATCTGCTCCCGAGCGGTCTTATTCAGAGGAAGTCTCATTTGACGATTACCCGACGACAGCTCCTGCAGAGCAGCGTCCTCGCTGCGATGACCCCGGCGCTCGGCACCGCGGCCAGCCTCGCCCCCCTCGACGCCGCGCAGGCGCAGGCGGCTGAAGATCCGGCCTGGCGTCACGCTCTGTCGCTGTTCGGCGACGTGAAATATCCGGCGGACTTCAAGCGCTACGATTACGTCAATCCCGATGCGCCGAAGGGTGGCCAGGTCCGCTTCAGCCCCGCAGGCACGTTCGACAATTTCAATCCCGTGGTGGCTGGCGTGAAGGGGGCGCTCGGGGCCGGGGTGTCGCTGATCTATGAATCCCTGACGACCGGCTCGCTCGACGAAGCCTCGACCGAATACGGGCTGCTCGCGGAAAGCGTGAAGCATCCCGCGGATTATTCCTGGGTGATCTATCGCCTGAGGGCGGAAGCCAAATGGCACGATGGCGTCCCGGTCACGCCGGCCGACGTGATCTTCTCGCTCGAAGCGTTCAAGAAGAACCATCCGCGCTACAGCGCCTACTATCAGCATGTCGTCCGCGCCGAGGTGGTCGGCGAGCGTGACATCAAGTTCACCTTCGACGGCCCCGGCAATCGCGAGCTGCCGCAGATCGTGGGCCAGCTGATGGTGCTGCCGAAGCATTGGTGGGAGGGCACCGACAGCAAGGGCCAGAAGCGCGACATCGCCTTGACGACGCTGGAGCCGCCGCTCGGCTCCGGCCCCTACCGGATTAAGGAGTTCGTCGCCGGGCGCACGGTCGTTCTGCAGCGGGTGGACGACTGCTGGGCCCGCAATCTCAACGTCAATATCGGCCGCTACAATTTCGATGAGTTGCGCTTCGACTATGTGCGCGACAGCACGGTTGCCCTCGAGGCTTTCAAGGGCGACCAGTCCGATTGGCGCAGCGAGAACTCGGCGAAGAATTGGGCGACGGCCTATGATTTCCCGGCCGTGAAGGACAAGCGCGTCATCATCGAGGAGTTTCCGAACCGCAGCTCCGGGGTGATGCAGGCTTTCGTGCCGAACAGCCGGCGCGACCTGTTCAAGGATGCCCGCGTCAGGCGCGCGCTGAACTTCGCGTTCGACTTCGAGGAGATGAACAAGCAGTTGTTCTTCGGCCAGTACAAGCGCATTTCGAGCTATTTCGACGGCACCGAGCTCGCATCGTCCGGCCTCCCCCAGGGCGTGGAGCTCGAGATCCTCGAGACCGTGCGCGCCGAGGTCCCGGCCGACCTGTTCACGACCGAGTACACCAATCCCGTCGGCGGCAGCAGCGAGGCGGTGCGGCGCAACCTGCTCGAAGCGCAGAAGCTGATGAAGGAGGCGGGCTACGAGATTCGTGATCGCAAGCTCGTCAACACCGCGACCGGCGCGCCGGCCACGATCGAGCTGCTGTCCGATGCCGACGATCCGGCCTTCGAGCGTGTCGCGTTGTTCTACAAGCCGTCGCTCGAGCGCGTCGGCTTCGCCGTGACCGTCCGCAAGGTGGATTCGGTCCAGTACGAAAACCGCCGACGCAACTGGGATTTCGACATGGTGATGCATTCGTGGCCCGAATCGCTGTCGCCGGGCAACGAGCAGCGCGAATATTGGGGATCGCAGGCCGCCTCGATGGTTGGCTCGCAGAACCTTGCCGGGATCAAGAATCCGGCCATCGACAAGCTGATCGACCGGGTCATCTTCGCCAAGAGCCGCGACGAGCTGGTGGCGGCAACGCGCGCGCTCGATCGCGTGCTGCTGTGGAACTACTACGTCGTGCCGCAGTGGAACTATCCGAAGCAGCGAACCGCCCGCTGGGATCGCTTCTCCCGCCCCGAAAAGCTGCCGAAATACGGCATGGCGAGCTTTCCCGACATCTGGTGGTGGGATGCGGAGAAGGCGGCGAAGACGGGTGGCCGCTCTTGACCACGCACTCGCGTCTGTCGCGCCGTGGCGTGCTCGGGCTTGGCCTGGGCGCGCTGGCGGCGCCTTTGCTGAAGCCGGCTGTCGCCGCCGAGTTCGGCGCCGGTTCGCACGGCATGTCGGCGTTCGGCGACCTGAAATATCCGGCCGATTTCCGTCAGTTCGACTACGTCAATCCGGATGCGCCGAAGGGCGGGCTGTTCTCGCTGATCCCGTCGGTGCGCGCCTACAACCAGTCCTACCAGACGTTCAACTCCTTCAATGCCTACATCCTCAAGGGCGAGGGTGCGCAGGGCATGAGCATGACGTTCGCGTCCTTGATGGTCTCCGCCGGCGACGAGCCGGATGCCATGTATGGGCTGGTCGCGAAGTCGGTGGCGATCTCCCCGGACAAGCTGAGCTACCGTTTCACCTTGCGGCCCGAGGCGCGCTTTCATGACGGCAGCCGGATCACGGCGCAGGACGTCGCCTGGTCGCTGAACACCCTGAAGGAGAAGGGCCACCCGCTGATCGTCGTGCAACTGCGCGACTTCGTGAAGGCCGAGGCGCTCGACGATGCGACGGTGGTCGTCAGCTTCGTGGAGAAGCGCGCCCGCGACGTGCCGCTTTATGTCGTCAGCCTGCCGATCTTCTCCAAGGCCTATTACGCGAGCCGGCCGTTCGACGAATCGACGCTCGAGGTGCCGCTCGGCTCAGGGCCGTACAAGGTCGGCAAATACGAGGTGAATCGCTACGTCGAGTTCGAGCGGGTCAAGGACTGGTGGGCGGCCGAGCTGCCGGTCAGCCGCGGCTTCTATAATTTCGACGTCGTCCGCTACGAGTTCTATCGTGATCGCGACGTCGCCTTCGAGGGCTTCACCGCCAAGAGCTATCTGTTCCGCGAGGAGTTCACCTCGCGCATCTGGGCGACGCGCTACGACTTTCCGGCGATCAAGGACGGACGCGTCAAGCGCGAGATGCTGCCGGACGAGACGCCGTCGGGCGGGCAGGGCTGGTTCATCAACACCCGCCGGGAGAAGTTCAAGGATCCGCGCGTCCGCCAGGCGCTGGCCTACGCCTTCGACTTCGAGTGGACCAACAAGACCATCATGTACGGCGCCTATGCGCGCACCGTATCGCCGTTCCAGAACTCCGACATGGTCGCGGTCGGCCCGCCCTCGGCGGAGGAGCTGAAGCTGCTGGAGCCGTTCCGCGGCCAGGTGCCTGACGAGGTGTTCGGCGAGCCGTTCATGCCGCCGGCCTCGGACGGCTCGGGCCAGGATCGCGCGCTGCTGCGCAAGGCGACGCAGCTGCTGCAGCAGGCCGGACTGCCGGTGAAGGACGGCAAGCGGCTGCTGCCGAACGGTGAGGTCTTCTCGATCGAGTTCCTGATCGACGAGGTCTCGTTCAAGCCGCATCACGGCACGCTGATCAAGAACCTGCAGACGCTCGGCATCGACGCCGACCTGCGCATCGTCGACGCCGTGCAGTACCGCGCGCGCGTCGAGGATTTCGACTTCGACATCACGGTGCAGCGGCTGTCGATGTCGCCGACCCCCGGTGACAGTCTGCGGCCCTATTTCACGTCGGAGGCCGCCAAGACCAAGGGCTCCTACAATCTTGCAGGGATCAGCAATCCGGCGATCGATGCGCTGGTGGCGAAGGCGATCGCCGCGGAGACCCGCAGCGAGCTGACCTTCGCCTGCCGGGCGCTCGATCGCGTGTTCCGCGCCGGGCATTACTGGATCTCGCAATGGTACCGGACGACCCATCCGATCGCCTATTGGGATCAATTCGGCCACCCGCCGAAGCCGCCGAAATACGCCTCGGGCGTCGGCGCCCCCGACATCTGGTGGTACGATGCCGCCAAGGCCGCAAAGCTGGAGCAGGCGAAGTAGTTCATGGCCGCCTATATCGTCCGTCGCATGTTTCTGATGCTCCCGACCCTGCTCGGGATCCTGTTCATCTCCTTCGTCGTGGTGCAGTTCGCGCCCGGCGGGCCGGTCGAGCGCGTCATCGCGCAGCTGACTGGCGCCGATACCGGCGGCACCTCGCGCATTTCCGGCGGCAGCGGCTCGGATTTCGGCGCGCGGCCGCCGGGGCAGGTCGGCTCAGGTGGTGAGATCAACTCCAAATATCGCGGCGCGCAGGGCCTCGATCCCAACTTCATCAAGCAGCTGGAGAAGCAGTTCGGCTTCGACAAGCCGGCGCCGGAGCGCTTCGCGCTGATGGTCTGGAACTTCGCGCGCTTCGATTTCGGCAAGAGCTATTTCCGCGACACGTCCGTGCTGCAGCTGATCAAGGAGAAGCTGCCGGTCTCGATCTCGCTCGGCCTGTGGATGACCCTGCTGACCTATCTGATCTCGATTCCGCTCGGCATCCGCAAGGCGGTTCAGGACGGCTCGCGTTTCGACGTCTGGACCTCGGCGGTGATCATCGTCGGCTACGCGATTCCCGGCTTCCTGTTCGCGATCCTCCTGATCATCCTGTTCGCCGGCGGCTCCTTTCTCAACATCTTCCCGCTGCGTGGCCTGACGTCGGACGGCTGGGCCGACTTCCCGTGGTACTGGAAGATTCTCGACTATTTCTGGCACATCACCTTGCCGCTGTTGTCGATGGCGCTCGGCGCCTTTGCGACCATGACGCTGCTCACCAAGAACTCGTTCCTCGACGAGATCCGCAAGCAGTACGTCATGACGGCGCGGGCCAAGGGCTGCAGCGAGAACCAGGTGCTGTATGGCCACGTGTTCCGCAACGCGATGCTGATCGTGATCGCGGGCTTTCCGGGCACCTTCATCCACGCCTTCTTCTCCGGCTCGCTGCTGATCGAGACCATCTTCTCGCTCGACGGCCTCGGCCTGCTGTCGTTCGAAAGCATCCTCAACCGCGACTATCCGGTCGTGTTCGGCAACCTCTACATCTTCTCGCTCTTGGGCCTTGTGGTGAACCTGATCTCCGACCTCACCTATATGTGGATCGATCCGCGGATCGACTTCGAGGCGCGGGAGGTCTGACGATGCTCAAGACAGCCCCGGTCGAGACCACCACGCAGGCGCCGCTCGGCGAGGCCGTGCCGCCGACGCGGCACAGATTCCGCCCGTCGCCGCTCAACCAGCGCCGCTGGCAGAACTTCAAGGCCAACCGCCGCGGCTACTGGTCGCTGTGGATCTTCCTGTTCCTGTTCGTCGTCTCGCTGTTCGCCGAGCTGATCGCCAACGACCGCCCGTTCCTGATCAAGTTCGACGGTCATCTGTACTGGCCGGCTTTCGTCTCCTACCCCGAGACCGCGTTCGGCGGCGACTTCGAGACCGCGGCGGACTATCGCGATCCCTATTTACAGAAGCTGATCGCGGACAAGGGCGGCACGGTGATCTGGCCGCTGATCCGCTATTCCTATTCGACCCACAACCTCGACCTGCCGACGCCGGCGCCGTCGCCGCCGACCTGGATGCTGAAGGAATCGCAGTGCAAGGCTGTGGTCGAGAAGAAGGGTCTGAAGAGCTGCCGCGATCTCGAATACAATTGGCTCGGCACCGACGACCAGGGCCGCGATGTCGTCGCGCGGCTGATCTACGGCTTCCGCGTCTCTGTGCTGTTCGGCCTGTCCCTGACGTTCTTCTCCTCGATCATAGGCATCGCCGCCGGCGGCGTGCAGGGCTATTTCGGCGGCTGGGTCGATCTCCTGTTCCAGCGCTTCATCGAGATCTGGAATGCGATCCCCTATCTCTATCTGCTGCTGATCCTCTCGGCCGTGCTGGTGCCCGGCTTCTTCACTCTGCTCGGCATCATGCTGCTGTTCTCCTGGGTGTCGCTGGTCGGCTTGGTGCGCGCCGAATTCCTGCGCGGCCGCAACTTCGAATACATCCAGGCGGCCCGCGCGCTCGGCGTCTCCAACGCCGTCATCATGGTCCGGCATCTGCTGCCGAACGCGATGGTCGCGACCATGACCTTCCTGCCGTTCATCGTGTCGAGCTCGGTGATGACCTTGACCGCGCTCGATTTCCTCGGCTTCGGCCTGCCGCCCGGTTCGCCCTCGCTCGGCGAGATGCTGTCGCAGGCCAAGGCCAACGTGCAGGCGCCGTGGCTCGGTCTGACCGGCTTCTTCTCGGTCGCGATCATGCTGTCGCTCCTGATCTTCATCGGCGAGGCCGTGCGCGACGCCTTCGATCCGCGCAAGACGTTCAGGTGAGCGCCAGGGATCCGATGACATGGATCCGATGACATGGATACGATGACATGGATGCGATGACCCAGCCGCTTCTTTCGGTCAGCGATCTCTCGGTGGCCTTCCACCAGGGCGGCCGCGCGTCGACCGCCGTCGACCACGTCTCCTTCGACATCAAGCGCGGCGAATGCGTCGCGCTGGTCGGCGAGTCTGGCTCGGGCAAGTCGGTCAGCGCGCTGTCGGTGCTGAAGCTGCTGCCCTATCCGGTCGCCTCGCATCCCTCGGGCAGCATCCGCTTCAAGGGCCGCGATCTGCTGCCACTGTCCGAAGGCGAGATGCGCGGCATCCGCGGCAGCGACATCTCGATCATCTTCCAGGAGCCGATGACCTCGCTCAATCCGCTGCACACGATCGAGCGGCAGATCAGCGAGATCCTGCATCTGCACAAGCCGATCTCGAGCAGCGCCGCGCGGGCACGCGTGCTCGAGCTGCTGACGCAGGTCGGCATCCCCGAGCCGGAGACGCGGCTCGGCAGCTATCCGCACCAGCTCTCCGGCGGCCAGCGGCAGCGCGTGATGATCGCGATGGCGCTCGCCAACGAGCCGGACCTCCTGATCGCCGACGAGCCGACCACTGCGCTCGACGTCACCGTGCAGGCGCAGATCCTGGCGCTGCTCGCCGACATCCGCGCGCGGCTCGGCATGAGCCTGCTGTTCATCACCCACGATCTCGGCATCGTCCGCCGCATCGCCGATCGCGTCTGCGTCATGAATGGCGGCAAGATTGTCGAGCAGGGCCCGGTCGAGCAGGTGTTCACCGCGCCATCGCATCCCTACACCAAGGCGCTGCTCGCCGCCGAGCCGAAGCCGGACCCGGCTCCGCCGCGGCCTGATCAGCCGGTGGTGATGCAGGCCAAGGATCTCAAGGTCTGGTTTCCGATCAAGCGCGGCCTGTTCCGCTCCACCGTCGGCCACATCAAGGCGGTCGACGGCGTCAGCGTCGCCGTGCGCAAGGGCGAGACGCTCGGCGTGGTCGGCGAGTCCGGCTCCGGCAAGACCACGCTAGGTCTCGCGCTGCTGCGGCTGATCTCCTCCGACGGCCCGATCGTATTTCTCGGCAAGGAGATCCAGGGCCTGTCGTTCAAGGACGTCCGCCCGTTCCGCCGGGACATGCAGATCGTCTTCCAGGATCCGTTCGGCGCGCTCAGCCCGCGCATGTCGGTCGGCGACATCATCGCCGAAGGCCTGACCGTGCATCAGCCCAAACTGTCGGATGCCGAGCGCGAGGCGAAGGTCGTCAAGGCGCTCAATGATGTCGGCCTCGATCCGGCGACGCGCTTCCGCTACCCGCACGAATTCTCTGGCGGCCAGCGCCAACGCATCTCGGTCGCCCGCGCCGTCGTGCTCGAGCCGTCCTTCGTCGTGCTCGACGAGCCGACCTCCGCGCTCGACATGCTGTTCCAGGCGCAGATGGTCGAGCTCCTGCGCGAGCTGCAGCGCAAGCGCGAGCTGACCTACATGTTCATCTCGCACGATTTGCGCGTTGTCGCTGCGCTGGCGAGCCACCTCATCGTCATGCGTCACGGCAAGGTGGTCGAGGAGGGCCCGGCAGCCCAGCTGTTCAAGGCGCCGAAGACGGACTACACGCGCGCGCTGTTCGCTGCGGCATTCAGGAACGAGACGGCGGGGAATGGGGCGGCATCGAGCTGAAAGGCATCAGCCAATTCCGCGCTCTGCAATCCGACCACGTATGAGTTGGACGCGAACTCCACTCTCAAAACCGGTGCGCCCGCTCTCCCGGTACTTACGAAGAGAGGGTTGGGGTGAGGGGCAGCCGCACGAGCGGTGCTGCTTTTATACAGCGAATTGATCTCTGTCCGATTCGACAATGACTGAGTGCGACTCGCTATTCTCGTGCCAATCCGCATGACTTCCGATCGAAACTACATCTGTGCCATGCCCCCGGATTGCTGCGCAATCCGATCTTTCCCCGCGAAGAGCACGCTCTTTCCCCTCGTCATTGCGAGCGCAGCGAAGCAATCCAGAGTCGCAGGCGGGACTCTGGATTGCTTCGTCGCTGCGCTCCTCGCAATGACGAGCGGATGGATCTCGGCCGAGAAATGATCCGTTCATGACGAGGACGTGCTGCAGGCTTGGCAGGCCCCGTCTCGCCGTGGGCTGCGACGGGCCGCGCCTGCCACCGCTCCGCGCTCACCGCCGGCCG
>NZ_CAFI01000142.1 GCF_000239775.1 Bradyrhizobium sp. ORS 375 | reverse complement strand
AGACCGGCCCCGCGCCGAGCAGCGATGACAGCAGCCCGCCCCCAGGCGACGGAGCAAGCTCACAGTGATCCGCCCATCGATGATCCGCAGCCTCGCGCTTGGCATTGTCCTGGCCTGGGGCTGGAAGCGCGCGGCGATCGCGCTCGCCGCCGGCGCCCTGTCCTCGCTGGCCATGGCCCCGTTCAATGCGTGGCCGGTGCTGGCGCTCACCTTCCCCGTGCTGGTCTGGCTGATCGACGGCGCGGCGGCAGGGCGGCGGCGCGGGATTCCGGCCGCAGCCCTCACCGGCTTCTGCTTCGGCATGGGCTATTTCGTGCCCGGCCTGTACTGGATCGGCAATGCATTTCTGGTCGATGCCGACACCTTCGCCTGGCTGATGCCGTTCGCGGTGCTGGGCCTGCCGGCCTATCTCGCGCTGTTCCCGGCCCTGGGCTTTGCGCTTGCCCGGTTGATCTGGACGCGTGATGCAACCCGCCTCCTGGCGCTGGCGGCCTGCCTGACCGGCAGCGAATGGCTGCGCGGCCACGCTCTGACCGGCTTCCCCTGGAATACGGTCGGCTACGCCCTGTCGCAGCCGCTCGCACTGGCCCAATCGGCGTCGCTGATCGGCATCTGGGGCATGACGTTCCTGACGATCGCGATCTTCGCCAGCCCGGCGGCGCTGATCGACGGCAAGTCCTGGCGCGCCCCTGCGGCCGCCGTCGCGCTGCTCGTGATCATGGGCGTGTTCGGCGCGATCAGGCTCGGCCTGCACCCGACCGCCTTCGTCGCCGATCTCAAGCTGCGCATCATGCAGCCGAACCTGCAACAGGACGTCAAATTCAATTACGGCGCCAAGGCCGACGTAATGCGGCGCTATCTGGCGCTGTCCGACCGGGCATCGGGCCCGAAGGCCACCGGCGTGCGCGACACCAACGTCCTGATCTGGCCTGAATCCGCATTTCCGTTCTTCCTGACCCGCGAAGCCGACGCGATGGGTCAGATCGCCAACCTGCTGTCGCCCGGCACGGTGCTGATCACCGGTTCGGTGCGCGCACCGGACGGGCCGCGCAACAGCCCGATCACGCGGGCCTACAACTCGATCTACGTCATCGATCACGACGGCACCGTGCTGTCGGTCTACGACAAGCTCCATCTGGTCCCGTTCGGCGAGTTCCTGCCGTTTCAGAATCTGCTGGAGCGGATCGGCCTGGAGCAGCTGACCCGGGTGCAGGGCGGCTTCATTCCGGGGACAGTGCGACGCAACCTGGACGTGCCACACGCACCGCGTGTTCTTCCTTTGATCTGCTACGAGGCCATATTTCCGACCGATAGCGTGCCTAACGAAGAGCGGCCGGGCTGGATCGTCAACCTGACCAATGACGGCTGGTTCGGCATTTCGACCGGTCCTCATCAGCATCTGCAGCAGGCGCAGTGGCGCGCCATCGAGCAAGGGCTTCCATTAGTTCGATCAGCGAACACCGGCATCTCCGCCGTGATCGATCCCGTCGGTCGCATTGTCGCACAACTATCTCTCGGCACTGAGGGCGTTCTCGACGCCATGCTGCCCGTTGCGCTGCCGCCCACGATCTATGCGAGATTTGGCGATGGTCCGGCTGCAATCCTGTTAGTGCTCGCCCTGAGCACGGTCGTTCGCAGACGTGTTGCTCAAAAGCTTCCCTGACGACAGCAAGATTCCGTTTCTTTCCGAGAGCGTAAGATTTTTTTTGACATCCAAAACCCCAAGTGTTGACAGATAGCTGCTGCAATTCGCATTCTCGCGCGGCAGCATGATCCGCTCAGTTCGCTGCTCGACCGTCCACCGTTAGTACGACATGCGAGCAGAAATTGACGGTGTGAGCGCCTGAGGCATACTGCGACCGCCTCGTTCCGAGGCCCTGATTCTAAGGAGTTGAGAGATGTCGACGAAAGCGCCCAACCCTGTTGACAAGCATGTCGGCAGCCGGGTGCGGATGCGCCGTATCATGTTGGGCATGAGCCAGGAAAAACTTGGTGAGGCTCTCGGACTCACGTTCCAGCAGATACAGAAGTACGAAAAAGGCACCAATCGAGTCGGCGCCAGCCGGATCCAGCAGATCTCCGAAGTTCTGCAGGTCCCTGTCTCGTTCCTGTTCGAAGGCGTCCCCAGTGGCGGGACCAATGGTGAAGCTTTCGGCGAGGGCGCCTCTCCGGCCTATGTATCTGATTTCCTGGCAACCTCCGAAGGTCTGGCGTTGACCCGCGCGTTCACGCGGATCCACGACTCCAAGCTTCGCCGCAGCATCGTCGACCTGGTCGAGCAGATCGCTGATCGCGAAGCACCGGAAGAGAACTAGAGCTGAGCCACGCTGATGCGCTGGCGCTGACATTCCTATCGCGGCCGTGCCTCATATGACGTCTCTCATATGAATGTCAGCGCCCACGGGGGGCCATGAGCGAGCAAAGCTTTGCGGACGTTCCGCAACGCCAATGATCCGATAGACAAGTTCGATCACGACCATTAGAGCGCGATGGCTCCCCTTCGGGAAACGCTGTCGCGCTCTAAGTCGTTTTGTGCGCATCTCTGCACGGGGCGGCGAACTGTCCCCGGCAACGCCCGGCGCGCCGCCTCCACTACCATCTGCTAACCATAAATAACTGCTCGCAAAGCTCATGATCGCCACCGCCAATCCGTTCGATAGTCGCACAATTCTTGAGGGCATCCGCCAATGGGTCGAGATCGAGACACCGACCGAGGCGCCCGACGAGGTCAATAGGCTGGCGTCGCTGGTCGCTGACGGCTATCGCGGCCTCGACGCCACGGTCGAGCGGATCGCCGGGCGCGACGGCTGCGGCGACCATCTGGTTGTGCGCTCGTCTTGGGGACAGGCCGAGCCGGGCATTCTGGTCCTGAGCCATCTCGACACCGTGCATCCGATCGGCTTCATCCAACGCCTGCCGTTCTCGGTCGACGGCGACGTCGCCTACGGACCCGGCATCTACGACATGAAGGGCGGCGCGTATCTCGCCTACCACGCCTTTCGTCAGCTCTGCGCGGCGGGCGAGCGAGCGCCGCTCGGCATTACTCATTTGTTCGTCTCCGACGAAGAGATCGGCAGCCCGACGTCGCGCGCGCTGATCGAGGAGGAGGGCCGCAAGGCCAAATATGTCCTCGTCACCGAGCCCGCGCGCGACGGCGGCAAGATCGTCACCGGCCGCAAGGGCGTCGCACGCTTCGATGTGTCGATCCGCGGCGTGCCGGCGCATGCCGGTGCGCGTCCGGAGGACGGCCGCAGTGCGATCCGCGAACTCGCCAACGTGATCCACGCGCTCGAAGCGCTGAACGATCCCGCACGTGGCATCACCGTGAATGTCGGCGTGGTGCGCGGCGGCACCCGCCCGAACGTCATCGCTGAGGAAGCCTACGCCGAAGTCGATGCGCGGCTGCCGACGCCTGGCGATGCCGACGAGATCGTACCGAAGATCCTCGGCTTGAAGTCGCGCAGCGAGGGCGTCACCGTCGAGGTCAAGGGCGAGGTCAACCGTCCGCCTTACGTCAAGGGCAATGCCGGCGCGGCACTGTTCGAGCACGCCAGAACACTGGCGGAGGAGCTTGGCTTCGATCTCGCCGACACCTACACCGGCGGCGGCTCCGACGGCAATTTCACCGCGCCGTTCACCGCAACGCTCGACGGCCTCGGCGTCGACGGCAAGGGCGCGCATACGCATTACGAGCAGATGTACATCTCCTCGATCGAGCCCCGGGCACGCCTGCTCCACCGCCTCTATCAGACCCTGCGATGAGCCCCGCGATGATGCCGATCGACGACGATCACGCCGGCAACGAGACTCTGCATGGCCAGGGCTCGTTCTTCGGCCGCCGCAAGGGTCACAAGCTGCGCGCGCACCAGGCCGATCTGGTCGAGAACCTGCTGCCGCATCTCGCGCTCGATCTGTCCGCGCCGGCTGACGCCGTGCTGCCATCGCTCTACGATCCGCCGGTCGAAGCGCTGCGGCTCGAGATCGGCTTCGGCGGCGGCGAGCATCTTGCCGCGGAAGCCAAAGCCCATCCTACGACCGGCTTCATCGGCTGCGAGCCCTATGTCAACGGCATGGCCAAGATCCTCTCCGCCATCGAAGCCGACAACATCGGCAATATCAGGCTGCTCGCCGGCGATGCCGCCGAGCTGCTGGCCTGGCTGCCGCCGCAGTCGCTGCAGCGGATCGACCTGATCCATCCCGATCCCTGGCCGAAGCGGCGGCACTGGAAGCGGCGCTTCGTGCAGGATGCGACCATCGCCGCAATGGCGCGCGCGCTCAAGCCCGGCGGCGAGTTCCGCTTCGTCAGCGATATTGCCGACTACTGCGCCTGGACCCTGTGGCACCTGCTGCGCGCACCGGACTTCGTCTGGACTGCCGAGCGCGCCGATGATTGGCGCCTGCCGTGGCCGGGCTACACGATGACGCGTTATGGCCGCAAGGCGACACGCGAGGGCCGGGTCGCCAACTACCTGATCTTCCACCGACGCTGACGCGGCGCGGACGATCAGTGCCGCGTCTTCCAGAACGCAACGACGCGCTCGGCCGTCGATGACAGCAGACGCGCGTAGTTGACCCGGAGCTCATCGAGCTCGCGCTGCGCCGGCACGCGCTTGCGTCCCAGGCGAAGCTGGATCAGCGCCTGCACGGTGCGCCAGTCAAGACCGATCGTGCGGCCGAGAACGAGCATCGGATCGTGACGATCGCCCGACGCCAGGCGATCCAACGTGGCGACCTTCAACCCGGTCATGGCGGCGAGCGCGGCGACCGCCTCCTCGTATCTGTGCGCGGAAGCGAAGCCGAGCAGTGCCGCTTCGTCGAGCGCGCCATCCTCGTACAGCGCGAGAATGGTCCGCTGCGCCGGCACGAAATTGCACTTGCTGACGGTCGCGCCCGCCGTGTCGACGAGCTCGGCGAGAGCCTGCCTGATCCTGGCCTGCTTCTCCGGCCTGACCACATCGAACAGTCGCCGCCTGATCACGTCGAGCGAGCCCGCCAGCAGTTGCTTGAGATGATCGTCAGACAGATCGGCACGCCGACCGACCGTGAGCGTCAGAACGCCGTCGAAGCCGGCCCGGTTGATCAGGTCCGAATAGCCGCGCTCGGAGAACGCGGCGCCGTCATTCGCCGCGGCTCGCCTGACGACATCGCGATCCCCGCGTCGCACCAGCACATCTGTCATCTCGGCCGAGAGCGCCGGCCGCTCGGCCATCGCCAGCAGATGCCCTTGGCCCTTGCTCTGGGCAATGTCGATCAGCACATCCTCGTCGAGCGCGGGCGAGCGCCGCAACAGCGGGCCCGCCACCGCGACCTCGTCATCATGTGCGAGCTGGCCGACGACGATACGGGGTGCCTTCACGAGGTACGACAGGCGCTCCGCCAGATTGACGCGCGTCGATACGTCCGCGAACGGCAGCAGATCGACAAGCAGTCCGTCGAACAGATTGACGTGCTCCGGGCGGAGCCTCGTCACGTCCTCGAAGAAGAGATCAGCGATGCGACGCGTGGCTTCGAGACAGCGCTCGGCATCGCCATGCTTGACGATCCCATCGAGCCCGGGGATCAGCGCGGTTGCTGGGGTCATCACATCGACTCGTTACGCAACGCTACACGGCCCTGCTCGGCAGCCTTCCGGCATCCGAGACTGGGCCCACAAACCCGTTCGATTTTTAACCGATCTTGGTGAACGGACGGTTATTCAGCCGTGGACCCTGCCGAGCCGAAGCCACAGCGACCGGGCCCCGGGAGGACGGGGCAAATTCCAGGTTCCCGGCCCGGTTTGGACCGAGACGACCCTTGCCGTCAGCCGGCAAAGCGGCTATATGAGCGCCATCAATCTTCATCTCATATACGATCGCGTAGTGAGGGTGGGCCCTTCCGGACCCGCTCTTTTTTGTTACCTGGATCGCTCCGCCCCCGGTGCGATCAGTCCGGTGAACGCGATCGACAGGCCGCAAGGCCGAAACAAGCAAGACACGCGATCGACGCCTCGATGACGGAACCGACCTTCGCCGCCGCTGACACCGACCTCCTGACAGAGCCCCGGCTCGTTGTCGAGCCGGGCGTGGCGGCGCGTGTTGCAGCGGTGGCCGACCCTGTGCTGCAGGGAATGGGTTACCGGCTGGTGCGGATCCGCATCTCCGGCGAGTCCGGCTGCACCGTCCAGGTCATGGCCGAGCGTCCTGACGGCACGATGCAGATCGAGGATTGCGAGGCGGTGTCGCGGGCGCTGTCGCCGGTGCTCGATATCGCCGATCCGATCGACCGCGCCTACCGGCTCGAGATCTCCTCGCCGGGCATCGACCGGCCGCTGGTGCGCCGCTCCGATTTCGAGCGCCATGTCGGGCACCTCGTGAAGATCGAGATGGCGGTGGCGCATCAAAACCGCAAGCGCTTCCGCGGCATCATCAAGGGCGTGGAAGGCGATGGCGTGCGCATCACCCGCGACGACATCGCCAAGGACCAGGACCCGGATGTCGTGCTACCGATGACCGACATCGGCGACGCCAAGATGGTGCTGACCGACGAGCTGATTGCCGAATCCATGCGCCGCGGCAAGGCCGCCGAGCGCGAGAAGAAGCGCGAGCTTGGAATCGCCCCGCCGCTGGCGCCGCACGCCAAGCCGGCCGCACAGGCCAAGCCGAAACCGAAACCGAAGGATGGCAAGCCGGCCAAGAAGCCGCTGCCGACCAACACCAAGAAACATCGTCTCGCCGCCGACCGCGCGCGCAGAGGCGAGATCGATCCTGATTAGAGGAGACTTGAGCCATGGCCGTCAGCGCCAACCGGTTGGAACTGCTGCAGATCGCCGACGCCGTCGCGCGCGAGAAGTCGATCGACCGCGGCATCGTGATCGCCGCCATGGAAGACGCAATCGCCAAGGCCGCGCGCGCCCGTTACGGCAGCGAGACTGACGTCCATGCCGAGATCGACCCGCGCAAGGGCGAGCTCCGGCTGTCGCGCCACATGCTGGTGGTCGAGAAGGTCGAGAACCCGTCCAACCAGATCTCGCTTGATGACGCCCGCCGCGCCAATCCGGGCGCGCAGATCGGCGACACCATCGCCGACACGCTGCCGCCGCTGGAATATGGCCGCATCGCCGCGCAGTCGGCCAAGCAGGTCATCGTGCAGAAGGTGCGCGAGGCCGAGCGCGACCGGCAGTACCAGGAATTCAAGGACCGCATCGGCGACATCGTCAACGGCGTCGTCAAGCGCGTGGAATATGGCAGCGTGATCCTCGACCTCGGCCGCGGCGAGGCGATCATCCGCCGCGACGAGATGCTGCCGCGCGAGGTGTTCCGCAACGGCGACCGCGTCCGCGCCTACGTCTTCGACGTGCGCCGCGAGACCCGCGGCCCGCAGATCTTCCTGTCGCGCACCCATCCGCAATTCATGGCCAAGCTGTTCGCGCAGGAGGTGCCGGAGATCTATGACGGCATCGTCGAGATCAAGGCGGTCGCCCGCGACCCCGGCTCGCGCGCCAAGATCGGCGTGGTGTCGCGCGATTCCTCGGTCGACCCGGTCGGCGCCTGCGTCGGCATGCGCGGCTCGCGCGTGCAGGCCGTGGTGAACGAGCTGCAGGGCGAGAAGATCGACATCATCCCGTGGTCGCCCGATATCGCGACCTTCGTGGTCAACGCGCTGGCGCCGGCCGAGGTCGCCAAGGTCGTCATCGACGAGGACCGCGAGCGCATCGAGGTCGTCGTCCCCGACACCAACAACCAGCTGTCGCTGGCGATCGGCCGGCGCGGCCAGAACGTCCGACTCGCCTCGCAGCTGACCGGCTGGGACATCGACATCCTCACCGAGCAGGAGGAATCGGAGCGCCGCCAGGCCGACTTCGAGAACTCCACCCGCGTGTTCATGGAATCGCTCAACGTCGACGAGGTCGTCGGTCAGCTCCTGGCGTCCGAAGGCTTCACCTCGGTCGAGGAATTGGCGCTGGTCGATCTCAAGGATCTCGCCGGCATCGAGGGTTTTGACGAGGAGACCGCGACCGAGCTGCAGACCCGCGCCCGCGAATTCCTGGAGCAGCAGGAGGCCGAGCTCGAGGCCCGGCGCAAGGAGCTGGGCGTCGAGGATGCGGTCAAGGATGTGCCCGGCGTCACCTCCAAGATGCTGGTCAAGTTTGGCGAGAACGACATCAAGACCGTCGACGACCTCGCCGGCTGTGCGACCGACGATCTGGTCGGCTGGGTCGAGCGCAAGGACGGCGGCGAACAGACCAAATATCCCGGCATTCTCGATGGCCTCGACGTCTCGCGTGACGACGCCGAAGCCATGGTGATGCAGGCCCGCGTCAAGGCGGGTTGGATCACCGAAGCCGATCTCGCCAAGGGCGAGGCGGAGGACGAAGCCGAAGGCCAGCCTGCCTGACCATGAGCGACGCCACGATGAACCCCTGTCATGACGCTGCTGGCTTGAGATGAGGAGCCGTACCACCGCATGCTCGCCTTGGCTGACCCCGAGCTCGACAATGGACCGCGGACCGACAAGTCCGCGACCATGCGCATGTGCGCGGTCAGCCGCGAGGTGCGGCCGATCGGCGAGCTGATCCGGTTCGTGGTCGGCCCGTCGGGCGAGGTCGTGCCCGACATCAAGCGCAAGCTGCCGGGACGGGGATTGTGGATCACGGCGTCAAAGCCAGCGGTTGCGGAAGCGGTGCGTCGTCACCATTTCAGCCGTGGGTTCAAGGCCAACGTCCGCGTCCATCCGACCCTCGCCGATGATCTGGAAGCCTTGCTGGCCCGCAGTGCGATCGAAGCGCTGGGAATCGCCGCCAAGGCCGGTCAGGTCGTCTCGGGTTTTTCCAAGGTCGAGGCCCTGCTCTCGCAGCGCCAGTCGCGGTCCGATGTGGCCGCCTTGATCCATGCTGCGGACGGCGCCGCCGACGGGATTCGCAAGCTCGATGCGCTGGTGCGGCCGAATGACGGGGATCAAGGACAAGCCCTGCCAATTCCGATCATCTGCTGCCTCACTTCGGCAGAATTGGATTTGGCACTTGGGCGCTCAAATGTGATACATGCTGCCGTGCTCGCGGGCCCGGCGAGCAGGACATTCCTGTCGCGCAGCCAGACTCTGGTCCGATACCGGTCGGCCGACGCTGACAAGATTGCCGGAACCGCGGCCACGAAATCTGCTTCGACTTCGAAGACATAGCGACGACTACGCGACGATTTGCACGAATGGGACGGTGCGGCAGACCCGCACGCTGGTAACGAGATTAGGACGACTGAATGGCCGATCAAAACACTCCGGGCGACAAGAAACTCGGTGTCCCGAGCAAGACCTTGACGCTCAAGCCGCGCGTCGAGACTGGCACGGTGCGTCAGAGCTTCCCGCACGGCCGGAGCAAGCAGGTGGTGGTCGAGAAGCGCGGCACCAAGCGCCGCGTCGGCGATGGGGCGCCCGATGCGCCGCATGCGCCGGAGCCGACCGTCGCCAAGGCGCCGCCACCGCCGCCGCCGAGCAGCCGCCCGTCGGGACCCCGTCCCGGTCAGCAGCGTAGCGGCTCCGGCGTCGTGCTGCGCACCCTGACCGAGGACGAGCGCTCGGCGCGCGCCAGCGCGCTGGCCGACGCC
>NZ_CAFI01000143.1 GCF_000239775.1 Bradyrhizobium sp. ORS 375 | reverse complement strand
TCTGCAGGCGGGCCATGGGTTGCAGCCTGCAGCCCGGCATTCCCCGCGCCCTCTGTTATCTCGGGGGCAAGACGGACGGATCACTCGGGCGCTACGCGTCGCGAGAACGCGAGGGCGTGCGTGCATGGGCGGATGATGATTTTTCGAGATGCCTCGACAGTCTCGCCGTCATTCCGGGGGGCGCGCAGCGCGAGGCCCGGCTTGACGAGGATGCAAGGTGGTGCCCCCACCCGCCGCTGTCATGCCCCGCGAAGGCGGGGCATCCAGTACGCCGCGCCCTCTCGGTCGATCACTGCCGCCGCGGCGTACTGGATCGCCCGGTCGAGCCGGGCGATGACACCTATTGTGAGGTGGGAGCGGACGGCCAACGCGGGCCAGAGGCAAGCAACGCACACCCCGACGCGCGATCATTCTCACAACAGCCTCGCACTCACGAACAGGGTGCGCACCGCATTGGTCGCCTGCACCGTCATGATGGCATTGTCGGCGGCCGCCTGCAGCGCGGACATCGCGGCGTCGTGCAGCGCCTTGAACTCCAGCCATTCGACGGCGTTGAGGCTGGTGAGGAACTGATGCGCCTGTCCGACCGTCGAAATCACGACCGGCTTGCCGTTCACCTTGATGTTGAACGTCGTACGCAGGCGCGTTTCCGAATGTGCGGGATCAATCATGGGGACCTTCCGGAAGATGCGACTGACGTCGCCGCCGTGGTCGCGCCGGAACCCAGCAACAAAGCGTCACTCGGTCTTTTGCGCGGTCCGCGTCGGGGTGCCAGCCTCGAGCCCGACGACGACGACGAGTCGGTTGAACTCGCCGTCATCATACGCCTTCAGGAAGCGATCGTAATTCTTGATCGAGACGCAGCCGTTCGAATCACCCTCGGGACCAAGCATATAGGGGTGGGTCAGCAATCCGCTGCGGCCAAGGGTCGTGCCCTCGACCACGTTCATGCGCAGGGCGCGCACCCCGTGGAACGGCTTTTCACGCGGCTTGAGGTCGTAGGTCGCCGGCGGCGTAGCACCGACCATGCGCTGATTGACGTGCTCCGGGTCGTCGCGCAGGTTGCCCATGCCGGAGTGAGCCTCGAGTCCGATGCCCGAGGGCAGATAGACCATCTTGGCCTTGATGTCGTAGACCGCCGTCTTCTCATAGCCGAGCGCGCCGAGATCGACGCCAGAGCGCACGATGCCGCTGTCGGGACCGAGCGAGGCGAACTTGGTCGGGCTCGGCAGCAGGTCCGACAGCTTCTGCAGGATCGAACGGTCGTCGACCCGGCCGACCGCCTCCGGCGCGCTTGCCGACACCAGGCTGGTGGGCATGTTGGCGACCGCCGGGCGCGGGCGCGGCAGCGGCACGCCGGGCGCAGGCATCGTGACGGTGTTGCCCTCGGTCAGCATCGGCCGCCAGTCGCTGTTGTTGGGGTCGCGCGCATTGGGATCGCGCGACTCCATGCCCCGCACCAGCGCGGCCCGTGCATCCAACAGCTGCCGGTCGATGCCGCGCAACGCGAAGCGATCGAGCGCCCGGACGGCGTCCTTTTCGGAATAGGCGGTCGCGGATGCCGAGGCCGGCGCGAAGCGGTTCTCGAAGGTGATGGAGGGCTGGGCCTCAGCCGGAAGCGCCGCGGCGGCCGCGGGCGGCTGCTCGCTGTTGGCATCGATCCAGGCAGCCGCACCCCCGGCGATCGCGAGTGCGGCAAGCACCAACGCGATCGCTTCGGAGCGCCCGAAGCGGCCTTTCGACAACAGAACGTCTACGCTTGCTTCACTGGAAGCCATCACGTCCCCGATATACCCCCCTTTTCGAGCACCCGCAGAAGGTGTCCGACCCCAAGGGGTACGATTCGACCCGTCATGACATAGGATGGCAAGAGTGCGGCATAATCTAGACAAACGCCAGCCCGGAGTGCTCCGGCACGCGCGAATTCCCCCAGAGCCGCCGCGGCCCCGCCACATCCGCGAGGGAGATGATTTTGTCGCCGATACAATAGGTTGGAGGTGGATATGAATGCTGACGATGACGATCTCGGCCGATTTGTCGACGCACAGAGTTCGATTTATTCCCACGTGACCGCCGAACTTGCTGCCGGCGCCAAGCAAAGCCACTGGATGTGGTTCATCTTTCCCCAGGTCGAGGGGCTGGGCAGTTCGGCGATGGCGCAGCGCTACGCCATCCGCTCCCGTGCCGAGGCCGAGGCCTATCTGGCGCATCCCCTGCTCGGCCGCCACCTGCTCGAATGCACCCGGCTGGTGCTCGCGGTTCAGCAGCGGTCGTTGCGCCAGATCCTGGGCTCGCCGGATGACATCAAGTTTCGCTCCAGCATGACGCTTTTCGATTTCATTCGCCCGGATGCGGAGTTCGCTGCTGCGCTCGAGCGCTATTGCGGCGGTGAACGCGACCCGGCGACGCTCGCCTTCCTGCAGCGCGGCAAAACATGACGATGTATTCAGACAGCCCGTCACATGCGTGTCGCCGGTAGCATGCTGATGAGTTGGCTGATCGGGCCGTCCGGATTTCGGGTGATAGTCGCAACACGAAACTTGATCACGCCAAGATTTGCGGCTCCCATCCGCCGCATTGTTCCTGCTCAGGAGACACGCTCATGAAGAAGTTCTTTCTCATCGCCGCGCTCGCGACCTTCGCGGCCGGCTCCGCCTTCGCCGAAGACAGCTGCGAGACCAAGGCAGTCGGCAAGGATGGCAAGGCGCTGTCTGGCGCCGCCAAGACCTCGTTCATGAAGAAGTGCATGGCCGAGACCTGCGAGACCAAGGCGGTCGGCTCCGACGGCAAGAAGCTCGCCGGCGCGGCCAAGACCAGCTTCATGAAGAAATGCGAGGCCGGCGGCTAAGGTCGCGACGGCAGACCTCAACGCCCCGCCGAAGCGCCGGCGGGGCGTGACAACCATTCCGCAGGTTCCATCTGAGGGGGACGTACCGCAGGCTCTGTTGACATGGTATGTTGTCAGTCGATCTCCACGTCGAGCTGCTCATGCCCTCTGACCATCTTCCGATTTTCGAATGCGATGAGGCCGGCGCAGCGTGAGTTCCCCGGAGATCGACACGCTCCGCCAGCGGCTGCGGGAGCTCGAAAGCGAGAATGCCCGGCTGCAGGCGCTGTTCACAGCCGATGCCGGCAAACGCGTCGAGGCCGAGACGGCGCTGGCCGAAAGCGAGGAGCGCTACCGGACACTGTTCAACTCGATCGATGAAGGCTTCTGCATCATCGAGTTCTTCGACGGCCCGCACGGCCCCTTGAGCGACTACGTCCACGTCGAGGCCAACCCGGCCTATGCCCTGCACGCGGGCATCCCCAACGTGGTCGGGCAGAAGGTGCGGGAGATGGTGCCGGGCGAGGCCGATGGCTGGGTGGAGCTCTATGGCGGCGTCCTGCGCACCGGCGAGCCGATCCGCTTCGAGCGCGAGCTGGTCGCCACCGGCCGTCATCTCGAACTGGCGGCGTTCCGGGTCGAGCCGGCCAGCCGTCGCCAGGTCGCGGTGCTGTTCCAGGACATCACCGCGCGCAAGCGCGCCGAGGCGGCACTGCAGGAGATCAACGACACGCTCGAGGCGCGCGTCGTCGCCACGCTGGCCGAGCGCAAGCTGCTCGCCGACATCGTCGAAGGCACCAATGCCTTCGTGCAGGTGGTCGACACGCAGTTCCGCCTGATCGCGATCAACAGCGCCGCCGTGCTGGAGTTCGGACGCATCTTCGGCCTCCATCCCAAGGTCGGCGATCATCTGGTGGAGCTGTTCAAGGATCTTCCGGAGCATCAGGCCGCCGTTCGCGCCGTGTGGTCGCGCGCGCTTGAAGGCGAGGAGTTCGTCGAGGTCGGCGAGTTCGGCGTTTCCGGTCGCGACCGCCGCTTCTACGAGCTGCGCTTCTCGGTGCTGCGCGACGCCTCGGGCCGACAGATCGGCGCCTATCAGTTCGCCTATGACGTCACCGACCGGCTGCGCGAGCAGAAGCGGCTGCGCGAGGCCGAGGAGGCACTGCGCCAGTCGCAGAAGATGGAGGCCGTGGGACAGCTGACCGGCGGCATCGCGCACGACTTCAACAATCTGCTCACCGGCATCATGGGCTCGCTGGAGATGCTGCAGACCCGCATGCGCCAGGGCCGCTTCACCGAGGTCGACCGCTACGTCGCGGCGGCCCAGGGCGCCTCGAAGCGCGCGGCCGCGCTGACGCATCGGCTGCTCGCCTTCTCGCGCCGGCAGACGCTCGACCCCAAGCCGACCGACGTCAACCGGCTGGTCATGGGGATGGAGGAGCTGGTCCGCCGCACCGTCGGCCCGCAGATCCATCTGGAGGTCGTCACAGCCGGCGGGCTTTGGCCGGCGCTGATCGACCCTTCGCAGCTCGAAAGCGCCCTGCTCAATCTCTGCATCAATGCGCGCGACGCGATGCCCGAAGGCGGCCGCATCACGATCGAGACCGCGAACAAATGGCTGGACGACCGCGCCGCCCGCGAGCGCGACCTGTCGCCCGGCCAATACATCTCGCTCTGCGTCACCGATACCGGCACCGGCATGACATCCGACGTGATCGAGCACGCCTTCGATCCGTTCTTCACGACCAAGCCGATCGGCCAGGGCACCGGCCTCGGCCTGTCGATGGTCTACGGTTTCGCGCGGCAGTCAGGCGGACAGGTGCGGATCTATTCCGAGGTCGGCCAGGGCACCACGATGTGCCTGTATTTCCCGCGCCATTATGTCGGCGAGGCCCAGGCTGAGGATCCCGCGTGCGCGGACACCACGACGTCGGCGCGGACGGGCCAGACCATTCTGGTCGTCGACGACGAGCCGACCGTCCGCATGCTGGTGATGGAGGTGCTGGACGAGCGCGGCTATGCGGTGATCGAAGCCAAGGACGGGCCAAGCGGCCTCGCCGCCCTGCAGTCCAATGCACGGATCGATCTCCTGATCACCGATGTCGGCCTGCCCGGCGGCATGAATGGCCGTCAGCTCGCCGACGCGGCGCGCGCGACGCGGCCGGATCTCAAGGTGCTGTTCATCACCGGCTATGCCGAGAATGCGATCCTCGGCCACGGCCAGCTCGCGCCTGGGATGCAGGTGCTGACCAAGCCGTTCGACGTCGAGGCGCTCGCCGGCCGCGTCACGGAGATGGTGGAGAGCTGAGCAGCGGAGAGCGGCGACGGTATTGAACCCAAGGGAACTCGGAGCGCACCACTGCATGTCGCCCGGATCGACGGGCTCATGCGAGATGACCATGCTCACTGCCTCCGCCCTGCTCTGGACCCGCGTCGCCGCCGGCATCTTCGGCTTTCTGGCCCTGAACTCCGGCTACGGACTCTGGCTCCAGCGCAGGAAGAGCAACGGCGGACGCAACTGGCCCGTCGTCGAGGGCGAGATCGTGGCCTCGGAGGTATCGGTCGCGGCGACACATCGGTCGGCCGATGATACAGACGCCAAGCCCGACATCCGCTACCGCTACGCGGTGCTCGGCAAGAGCTACGAAGGCCATCGCATCCGCTTCGCCAGCCCGGGCGCTGTCACCCGCCTGCAGGCCGACGAGCTGACCGGCAAATACCCGAAAGGCGCGAAGGTCCGCGTCTTCTACGACCCGAAGCACCCCTCGCAGTCGGTGCTCGAGCCGGCTAATGCCAGCGGCACGGCGGCGCTGATCGCGCTGTTTGTGGTGCTATCAGCTGTCACAACCGTGCTGGTCGCGCATTCGCTGGCCGGTAAGGTGCTGACGACCCAGGCCGGCGTGCCGCTGTTCGCCTTCTTGATGCCGTTCGCCCTGTTCGGCTTCGGCGCCGTCGCCCTCGCCTCTTATTGGAAGCTCCGTCAGGAGCGCACGGCCAGCCGCTCCTGGCCGACCACGGCGGGGCGGATCAAACGCTCGGGCGTGACGGTGGAGATCACGCGACGAGAGAACGACCGCGGCCGTGAGGTCGAGGAGGAGCGCTTCCGCATCATCATCGAATACAGCTATGCCGTCGGCGGCCGCAGCTTCCACAGCACGCATTGGAACTGGGGCTGGACCGCGCTGTATTCCGACCGGCCGAGCGCCGAAGCCATCGCGGCCAAGTATCCTGCGAACAGCGACGTCGCGGTGTATTACGATCCCAACCAGCCGGAAACGGCCGTGCTCGATCCCACCAACAAAAGCGGTGTCTCCGCCCCGCTCTGGGTCGGCCTCGTTCTGATCGCGATCGGCGCACTGTTCCTGTTCATCTTCACCCATATCCAGATGAGCTAGGCGCATGGGCCGTCACGTATTCCGGCAACAAGTCTGCGGCGTCGGGGCGTTGGGCGGCTGGCGGCTCGCCGTGCTGATGATGCTCGCCACGCTGGGGCTGTCGCCTGCCGCCGCTGCCCAGCCGGAAACCGTCTACTTCCAGAGCGCCGATGGCCGGACCGAGCTGACGGGCTATCTGTTCAAGCCGCAGGGCGCCGGACCATTTCCGGCGATCGTCATGCTCCACGGGCGAGGCGGCCCCTACTCGTCCAACGTCAACGCGGACTGTACGCTGGTCTCACGCGCAGTGCCGGCGTCGCCATGCAACGCCGGGACGCTGTCGAAGCGGCATATGATGTGGGGCAATTACTGGGCCGAGCGCGGATACGTCGCGCTGCTGCCTGACAGCTTCGGTCCGCGCGGCAAGGCGCACGGGTTTGGCCGCGGCACGCATGACGATCCGGATCGTGCCGATGTCAACGAGAGGACAGTGCGGCCGCTCGACGCCGAAGGCGCGCTCGCCTATCTGCGTCAGCGCAAGGACATCATCGCGGATCGCATAGTGCTGCAGGGCTGGTCCAACGGCGGCAGCACGGTGCTGAACGTGCTGTTGCGAGAGGGGCAGCATTCGTCCGTCCGCGGCGCGCTCATCTTCTATCCCGGATGCGGCGAAAACTCGCTCATCGGCCCGACGCTCAGGTCCCGTGTCCCGGTCCAGCTGTTTCTCGCGGCCGATGACGAGGAGGTCTCGCCGGCGCTGTGCAGCGCCATGGCCGAACGCTCGCGGAATGCCGGCACCGCGATCGAGACGACGATCTATCCTGGCGCGACGCATGGATTCGACGAACCCTCAGCCAGCCGCCAGGCCACGGCCGGCAATGGACCAGCCATGGACGATACGCTCCGGCGCGCGGCCTCGCTCGTGTTCGATTGGTTGAAGTGATGAGCGCTCGATCGGCGTTCGATCTCAGCTGCGCAGCCCCGGCGCCTCGTGGCCGCTGCGGGCGACATATTCGGCGTAGCCGCCGCCATATTGATGCAGCCCGTCGGGCGTCAGCTCCAGTACACGGTTCGACAACGCGGCGAGGAAGTGCCGATCGTGCGAGACGAACAGCATGGTGCCTTCGAAGCTCGACAGCGCAGCGATCAGCATCTCCTTGGTCGCCATGTCCAGATGGTTGGTCGGCTCGTCCAGCACCAGGAAGTTCGGCGGATCGTAGAGCATCTTGGCCATCACCAGCCGCGCCTTCTCGCCGCCCGACAGCACCCGGCAGCGCTTCTCGACGTCATCGCCCGAAAAGCCGAAGCAGCCGGCGAGCGCACGGAGCGAGCCCTGCCCCGCCTGCGGAAAGGAATGCTCCAGCGACTCGAACACGGTCTCGTCGCCGTCCAGCAGGTCCATGGCATGCTGCGCGAAGTAGCCCATCTTGACGCTGCCGCCGATCGTCACCGAGCCATCGTCGGGCTCGGCCGTGCCCGCGACGAGCTTCAGCAGCGTGGACTTGCCGGCGCCGTTGACGCCCATCACGCACCAGCGCTCCCGGCGCCGGATCATGAAATCCAGGCCCTCATAGATGCGGCGGCTGCCATAGCTCTTCGACACCTTCTTCAGCGCGACGACATCCTCGCCCGAGCGCGGCGCCGGCAGGAAGTCGAAGGCCACGGTCTGGCGGCGCTTCGGCGGCTCGACGCGCTCGATCTTGTCGAGCTTTTTGACCCGGCTCTGCACCTGCGCCGCATGCGACGCCCGCGCCTTGAAGCGCTCGATGAACTTGATCTCCTTGGCGAGCATCGCCTGCTGGCGTTCATATTGCGCCTGCTGCTGCTTCTCGTTCAGCGCCCGCTGCTGCTCGTAGAAATCGTAGTCGCCGGAATAGGTCGTGAGCTGGCCGGCGTCGATCTCGATGACCTTGTTGATGATGCGGTTGATGAACTCGCGATCATGCGAGGTCATCAGCAGCGCGCCCTCGTAGCCTTTGAGGAAATGCTCCAGCCAGATCAGGCTTTCGAGATCGAGATGGTTCGACGGCTCGTCGAGCAGCATGACGTCGGGACGCATCAGCAGGATGCGCGCCAGCGCGACGCGCATCTTCCAGCCGCCGGAGAGCAGGCCGACATCCTTGTCCATCATCTCCTCGGAGAAGCCGAGGCCCGCCAATGCCTCGCGGGCGCGGCTGTCGAGCGCATAGCCGTCGAGCTCCTCGAAACGCGCCAGCACCTCGCCATAGCGCGCGATGATCTCGTCCATCTCGTCGGCGCGATCGGGATCGGCCATCGCCGCCTCGAGCTCCTTGAGCTCGGCGGCGACCGACGACACCGGCCCTGCCCCATCCATGACCTCGGCCACGGCGCTGCGGCCGCTCATCTCGCCGACGTCCTGGTTGAAATAGCCGATCGAGATGCCCCGATCGGTCGAGACCTGGCCCTCATCAGGCTGCTCGCGGCCCGAGATCATCCGGAACAGCGTGGTCTTGCCGGCCCCGTTGGGGCCGACCAGCCCGATCTTCTCGCCGCGCTGGAGCGCGGCGGAGGCTTCGATGAACAGGATCTGGTGGCCGACTTGCTTGCTGATGTTGTCGAGGCGGATCATGAGGGCTCAGGCGGTGGACGGGTTGCCGCCGCTCTTAGTCGATGCGCGCCGCCGGTGGAAGGCGCAATTTTGCACCGCAACTCGCGTTCCAGACCGGCCCCGTCAGCGGCCCTGCGGCCGGAAGTCCTGGTTGCCGAACGGCTTGTCGGTCGGGATGCGGATGGCGACGTAGCCGCGCTGCATGGTGGCGTGGCAGGCGTTGCAGCCCGAGGTCAGCTCGGTCACGGCCGAGGCGAACCGCTTGCCGTCCTTGGCCGTGATCGCATCGGAGATCGACTGGATCGGCTGGCTCAGCGTGGTCACGTTGTCCACCGGCAGCCCCGAATAGAAGCCAGCCGCATCGGCCAGGCTCTGCTTGAGCTGCGCCAGCTCGTAGGCGGCGAGGTCCCAGTTCTTGGCCTGTCCGGCGAACCACAGCTTGGCGTGCCTGACCTGGACGAGATTCATGATGTCGCCGAGCCGAGGCAGATACTGATCGGCATTGGACGGGGCCGGCGTGACGGCGAACAATACGGCTGTGCTAGCAAGCACGACGCCAACCACCCATTTCCGAAAGTTCATTCGACACTCCGCTTCCCAGATCCGCGTCTCCACCGTCCGGGAGACACATACCTCCGCTGTGCCAAGCCGAGCTTGCGATTGATCAAGACGGATCGGCGAAGTCCGACGTCGACGAGCTGCCGCCACAAACGAATGATCCGCCGGAGCGGCTGCTCCGGCGGATCATCACGTCAGCCCCTGCCCCGGGGTGTTGTGTTCGGCGTCTTAGGCTGCAGCTTTCGCGCCGGTCGGAACCGTCGCGATCGTCTTCAGGACCTGAGACGCGATCTGGTAGGGGTCGCCCTGCGAGTTCGGACGGCGGTCTTCCAGATAGCCCTTATACGCATTGTTCACGAACGAGTGCGGCACGCGGATCGAGGCGCCACGGTCGGCCACACCCCAGCTGAAGGTGTCGATCGAGGCGGTCTCGTGCTTGCCGGTCAGACGCATGTGGTTGTCCGGACCGTAGACCGCGATGTGGTCGGCACGGGCTTCCTTGAAGGCGTCCATCAGCTTCTCGAAGTACTCCTTGCCGCCGACTTCGCGCATGTACTTGGTCGAGAAGTTGCAGTGCATGCCCGAGCCGTTCCAGTCGGTGTCGCCGAGCGGCTTGCAGTGGAACTCGATGTCGATGCCGTACTTCTCGGTCAGGCGCAGCATCAGGTAGCGGGCCATCCACATCTGGTCGGCGGCCGTACGCGAGCCCTTGCCGAACACCTGGAATTCCCACTGGCCCTTCGCCACCTCGGCGTTGATGCCTTCGTGGTTGATGCCGGCCGCCAAGCAGAGGTCGAGATGCTCTTCGACGATCTTGCGGGCGACGTCGCCGACGTTCTTGAAGCCGACGCCGGTGTAGTACGGGCCCTGCGGAGCCGGATAGCCATACTCGGGGAAGCCGAGCGGACGGCCGTCCTTGTAGAAGAAGTACTCCTGCTCGAAGCCGAACCATGCGTCCGGATCGTCCAGGATGGTGGCGCGGGCGTTCGACGGATGCGGGGTCTTGCCGTCCGGCATCATCACTTCGCACATCACCAGCACGCCGTTGGTGCGGGCGGCATCGGGATACACGGCGACCGGCTTCAGCACGCAGTCGGAGCTATGGCCTTCGGCCTGCATCGTCGACGAGCCGTCGAAGCCCCAAAGAGGCAGCTGTTCCAGGGTCGGGAAAGAGGAAAATTCCTTGATCTGTGTCTTGCCGCGCAAATTCGGCACCGGCTTGTAGCCGTCGAGCCAGATGTACTCGAGCTTGTATTTCGTCATTGAGCCTCTCTGTCTTATCGAAAGGTGGGAGCCCAGCAATCGAAGGCTCCCCGCTTACCCGGCCACGATCGGCCAGCGCACTCTTAAGCATGGAACGTGCCAAGTCCCGCGACGTCCCGCCGCAGCCTGCTGCCCAGATCCAGGCGCCGGAGGATGGAACTTGTGGGGTAAGACGGTGCGGCAAAGTAGCACGGCCGGGATTGCACGGGACGCATGGGGCAGAGCAGCGTGTGCTCAAAACCCGCTTGATTTCTTGGCATTTGCCGCGCCGCGCAAAAGCAGGCGAACAAAGCGGAAGCAGTTCCTGGACATTTTCGAAAAGCTTGGAGGCCGGATCTCGCAACCTTTGATCGGGCCCAAGCATTAGTCAGCTGCACGTTGCTTTACAGCGGGCAGATCCGCATTTGCCTTCAAAATACGCAGTTTGTGATTTCGTTTTGATCATATTGCATTGCTGGAGGCAGCCGCCGATATCGGAAGTGGTAACCACACACGAACGAGTCGGGCGCACCATGGGTTGTGGTCCGATTGCAGGAGAATGCCATGGATACAAATGCGAAAGAGGGATCCGCAAGGATCTATCAATTCCCGCGCGGCGGCCGGGCAGGCCTGACGCCTCGCCTCGGTGACACCTCAGCGCGGCAGATCGCGCCGTCGTTGCAGCCCGCCATCTACAGCGGCAGCTGGTATCATGACGAGGCGATCCAGGAAGCCAAGCCGGCGTGGGATCGCTGATGTCGACAAGTCCCATGACGAAAATTGCCCGCTTCTGCTGAAGGGTCGGACCGACGAGGTTCCGGCCCTTTTGCTTCCTCGTGCCATTTTCGCGACTCGACGCTCAGAGCGTCTCGCAGACCGTCGCTGGACGCTTCGCATGACGGACCAGGGTTCGGCCGTCCTTGGTGATCGTCAGCGTTACGCCAGCCCCCGAATAGCGGCGGCCCGACACCGCAAATCTCCGCGCCAGCGTCACCTCACCGCCGTCGATCTGCATGAAGGCGCGAGAATCCTGCGGATAAAGACCAACGATGAAGCGGGTGCCGTCCGCACAGCGAAAGCTGCCGACGGACTGCGCGCGGCCAACCTCGATCGCCCCGAAAAGTCCGATAACAAACGAGATGGCCGAAACGGCCGATATCCAGATCCGCAGCATCGCATTCCCCCTGCCCGGTCGTTATAGCGCGGCCAGGGACGGTGAAAACGCGGCGCGGGCGGTTTCGCACAGAACGCCTGATGACGTACATTCCGCTCATGACCACCACGCCACCTCCACACCCAGCCCGCCATCTCGGCCTTCAAGGCGCCAGCAACTTCAGGGATCTCGGCGGATACCCCAGCCGCGACGGACGTCATGTGCGCTGGCGACAGATCTTCCGCTCCAACCACCTCGGGCGGCTGACCGAAGCGGATGCAGAGGCCGTCCGCGGACTCGGCGTCCGCACGGCGTTCGATTTCCGCGGCCATGAGGAGCGCAATGCCGGTCTCTGCGCGATCGCCGAGATCAGGGTTCACAGCCTGCCGATCGAGCCGAGTGTCGTCCCCGTCTTGCGGGAGCGCTGGGCGGCGGGACGACTGACCGCGGATGTTGCCCAGGAGCTGATGCGAGACTCCTACCGCAACTATATCCGCCGCCACACGCCGCGCTTCCGCGCCCTGTTCGATCACCTGCTCGGCGACCACGCGCCGCTGGTGATCCATTGCACGGCCGGCAAGGATCGCACCGGTGTCGCCTGCGCGCTCGTGCTCGCGGCGCTGGACGTAGATGACGAGATAATCCTGGGCGACTACCTGCTCACCAACCAGTACTTCCGGCGTGATGCGGCAGCACACCCCGATCTCCCGCAGGATGTGCTCGAGACGATCGGGACAGTACAGGCCTCATTCCTTGCTGCGGCCCTCGACACGGTGCGAGAAGAGTATGGGGATCTGCAGGCTTATCTGCGCGAGGGGCTGGGCATCGACGAAATCGCTCGGACGGCCTTGCAGCGGCGTTACCTCACGGCGTGAGGTCAGTCCGACAGCTTGGCTCGCTGAACCGAGATCACCCGCGCCGCGGCCGACGACTTGATGGTCTTGATCATGAGCTCGACACGGAAGCCGAGCGCCGGCTCCTCGCTTTTGGGAATGAACAGGATCGCCGCAAAGCTGAGCCGACCATCTCCATCGAGCTTGACGGGGAGATCCTCGCGGATACGAAACACGCGGCCCTTGGCGGCCTGCGGCTGACTCTTCGCCCGCACCGCTCGCTCGACCAAGTCGTGCAGATCGAGGGTGACGCTGTCGGCATTGCCGACGGCGTAGAAGCGAAACGAGTCGGTGTCCCAGCGGCTGTTCGCAACCTCGACGACAGCGCGGCTGTCGGGTGACCACGCGGCAACCAGATCATAGCGATTGGCCCGCATCTTGCCGGTGGCCCAATAGGTCCCGCCGAGCCGGCCGAGCACCGCGCCGTCCTGCAGCCTCACCAGCACGTTCTCGACGTCGCCGGCAGGCTCGGCCTGTCCTGTCGGCAAACCTGCCGAGGTGCGCCAGCCGAAGGCCAGTTTTCCCGACGGCGAGGTCGTCTCCGAAAAGACGCGGATCGCATCCTTGCCGTCGCCGCAGATAAAACTTTGACGCTGGTCGGGCACGCAGCCGGCCCAGGCTGCTGCGAAAGGAGCAAGCGCCAGCAAGCTGACAATGGCGACGATCAGGGCCCGATTCATGGGGGACATGTTAGCCGCAGCGATCGTGCAACGCACGCCGCAACTCGCTCGACCAGGCTCATCACACCTGCGTGCGGCCTGTCGACATCAAGCCGCTTCGATATCGGCGCTCTCGGCGGCTTCCAATGCATCGAGATCGGCGATGACTTCCTCGAAAGCGGAAATCGCTTGCTGCACGGCCGCGATCTGCATCAGCTCCCAGCCGCTCACCGGACCAGAACGATTCTGCAAGGCGACCACGAGGTCTCGCCGCTGCTCTTTCAACTGCACCAGCGGCAATCCATGGTCCGGCAGATGTCTCATCATGACAAAGCTCCAACGCCCAACAAGCGGCACAGGAGAACGCTACCCCGTCACGCTGGCGATCCGCTTACGAAACTCCGGCAAATTTTATCGATCCGCGCGCGGCACCGTATCGGCCATGATCGCGCGGGCCAGAACATCGCTCACCATGGCCGTCGCGCATTCGCTCGTATGGAGACGCTGGTCGTGCCCATCATCGAGAGCTGACAGCGGAACGCCTGCGTCGCACCACCTCCTCATCAGATCCCAACGTCTGAACAGATTCACCCTCGCGTCCGAGGTAACTTTCTCAATGCGCCGCTGCATGTCGCCCGCGCGTTCCAGCCGGTCCTGCCTGTCAACGATCGCGGACGTGTATTGCAGGTCCATCACGATGACATCGACCGAAAGCTTGGCCAGCCAGCCTAGGCCGACGCGTAGCGCCGTTTCCACCTCGTCGAAGCTGGTGGTTTCGTAGCGGTAGACCGCGTTGGTGCCGACCTGCCAGATCACCAGCGACGGCTGTTCCGCTACGACATCAGACTCGAACCGCGAGAGCTCTTCCGGCGCCTCCTGTCCGCCGATGCCACGGTTGAGGACGTCGATGACCCTGCCGAAATTGGCCTTGCGCAGCTTCTGCTCGAGCCGCGCCGGAAACGCGACGATGTCGTTTGTCCCGGCCGTCGACGACGATCCGATCGCCACCACCCGGGTCTTGCGCTGCGCCGTGAGGCTCTGGCGGAAATGGCTGAGCGGATAATCAAACGCGGCGAAAACGTCGGGAAAATTGACAGAGTTTGTCGCGCTCATGGTCACCTCGAGCGAACCACGCCTTCTGATTGCAATTGAATGCCGCAGCTGCGCCACCATTGCAACTGGGCGACTTGGCAATAGTATAATGGGTGGCGCTGCGGGGCGCGCGAACGGGGATCAGGGACGGAATGAACGGAGCAGTGATTGTCATTACGGGGGCGCAGGGAGCGCTCGGGCGCAGCGTTGCCGATCTGGCGCTGGCGCGGGGCGCGCATGTCGCCGGCATCGATCACGCCCAGGCCGAAATCCCCGCCAGTGACGACCGCATCGAGCTCGGCGGCGTCGATCTGTCCGATCCCGAGCAGGCCAAGGTTGCGATCGACTCCGTGGCTGCACATTTCGGCACGCTGGACGCGCTCATCAACATCGCCGGCGCCTTCGCCTTCGAGAACGCCGCCGATGGCGACGACAGTGTCTGGGAGAAGATGCATGCGCGCAACCTGATGACGGCGCTGCACGCCTCCCGTGCCGCGATCCCGCATCTGGTTCGCTCCAGCACCGGCCGCATCGTCAATATCGGCGCGATGGGCGCGCTGCAGGCCGGCGCGGGCATGGGCCCCTATGCCGCGTCGAAGTCGGGCGTGCATCGCCTGACCGAGGCGCTGGCCGCGGAATGGAAGGGCAAGATCACGGTCAACGCGGTGCTGCCCTCCACCATTGACACGCCCGCCAACCGCGCCAGCATGCCGAAAGCCGATTTCGACAAATGGGTCACCCCGCAGGAACTTGCAGAGGTGATCCTGTTTCTTGCCAGCGACGCTGCGAGCGGCGTGACCGGCGCCTTGATACCGGTCGTCGGCCGCATGTAGCCCACCCGATCGATCACGAGCCGAGTTGGCGCTGACATCGTGCGGCGCATCGGGCTAGACTCGCCTGCCTGAGTCGCAACGATGGACGGCCCTTGGAAACCTCGCTGTACCTTCCCGTCAAACACTTCCTCGAAAAGCTCGGCTTCTCGGCCAAGGGCGAGGTGGGCGGCTGTGACGTGGTGGCGCTCAAGGGCGATGACCCGCCGATCGTGGTCGTTTGTGAGCTGAAGCAGGCCTTCAATCTCGAGCTGTTGCTGCAGGCGGTCGATCGCGCCGGCGCGTGCGACGAAGTCTGGGTCGCAGCGAGTCTGTCGTCCCGCGGCAAGGGGCGCGAGAGCGATGCGCGCTATCGCAATCTGTGCCGCCGGCTCGGCTTCGGCATGCTGGGCGTGACCGCCACGGGACACGTCGACGTGCTGGTCCCGCCCCCTACCACCGCCCCGCGCAAGAACCCCAAGAAGCGATCGCGACTTGTGCTCGAGCATCAGAAGCGCAAGGGCGATCCGGTCGCTGGCGGTTCTACCCGCGCGCCGATCATGACCGCCTACCGGCAGCAGGCGCTGGCTTGCGCCTCGGCCCTCTCAGACGGCCCCAAGCGAGTCCGCGAGCTGCGCGTCGACATTCCGGACGCGCCGAAGATCCTGCAGCGGAATGTCTACGGCTGGTTCGACCGGGCCGAGCGCGGCGTCTACGCCCTCACGAAAGCCGGGCACGCGGCCTTGCGCCGCTGGCCCCAGGATATCCACATGACCAAGTCACCGTTGCCGGATCGCGACATGGTGAATGCATAGCTGGCCTGCCACGCGGAATTCATATTGCAATGCAACAATCCTGCTTCTAGGTATCCGGGACGATTCACGAGGCCCCCATGAGCGAAGATTGGAACACCAAGTACGGTCCGCGTCGCGTCAGGCGTGATCCCCCGACTCTGGAGGAAGCGATCTTCGCGGCGTCTGGCATCACCGACGATGTGCAGGCCCAGGCGGAGATTGCATCGGCCCTGATGGGCCTGCCGCTCGAGCAGGTCCTGCCCGAGGTCAAGAAGGCCGTCCGGGTCGCCGCACGCACCAACACCCGCGTCATCACCGCGGACCAGGGCACGCAGCAGCGCGCCGTGGTGGTTGAGCGCCGCACCGTGCGCCGCTTCAACTTCGACAAGCGGACCGCCTGAGCGACGACGGACGCTCGTCCACGACATCGGGCTGATCGAAATGAAAAGGCGCGGCAGCGATCATCGCTGTCGCGCCTTTTCAATGATGGACGTTGCGCGCCTCAGGCGGCGCGCTTGTCGCCGTACATGCGGGTCATCAGCTTCCAGCAGGCGCGATTGAGACTAAAGAACGCCCGCGCCGCCGCGATCGGCGTATCGATGACCAGCTTCGCCAGTTCGTCCTGCGGCTGCTGGCTGAGATCGATCGTGCCGGTCGATTCGCCGTGACGGAACGCCAGATGCGCGCCGAACTTAGCGGCCAGCGCCCGCATCGCGTGGTTCTGCGATCCGGTCGTCACCCGCAGCTCGCGATAGCCCTTCCAGCGTGCTTCCGAGATCACACGCTCGAACAGCAGGCTGCCGACGCCGCGGCGTCGCACGCAGGACTCGACGCTGAAAGCGATCTCCGGAAGCCCATCCTCGGACTGCTCCGGGGGATGCAACTCAGCGGCGCCGCGCACCATGCCGTTTTCCATATAGGCGACGACGATCGTGCCATCGGCCGCACAGCGGGCCGCATAGCGTTCGATGAAACTGTCATCGAGAAAACCGTTGAAACGATCATGCCGGCTCTCGGGATCGAGCCGCAGCAGGTGATCGCGCAGCAGCGGCAGTTCCTCGTGCTGGCTGAGCGTCCGCACATAGCCGAAGCCCGGCCGGGGACGAAAAGTATCTACCTGTGACACTGCCAAAGACTCCTCTTCGAAGCCCTCCCGCACAGACGTCATTCCCTAGACAGCGCCTATATTGTGCATCGCAACATTCATTGCAAGCCCCGCGCTCTACGGGGAGAACATGCGGCCATGCACCGACTGCGTGAGTGATGAATCGTTCGTGTACGAATCATCACAGCACGAGCTGGGTCTGGGTGACGATCGCCACCAGCTTACCGTCGTCGGTCTCGATTCGGGTCTGCCACACCTGCGTGCGGCGGCCGCGATGCACCGGCGTAGCAGTCGCAGTGACGACGCTCCCCTCCTTGGCACCGCCGATGAAGTTGGTCTTGCTCTCGATGGTCGTGGTGCCCTTGGCATCCTCCGGCAGGTTGATCACCGTCGCGGCGGCGCCGACCGAATCGGCCAGCGCCATCACGGCTCCGCCGTGGATCGTGTGGTGCAGCGTGCACAGATCCGGCCGGACCTGCATCTGCGCGACGACACGCTCCGCACTCGCTTCCGTGAAGGTGACGCCCTTCAATTCCGCGAAGGGCATTTTCAACGAGTTGATCTTCTCGAGCGGCGTCATGCCGGTCCCTCCCCTGGCCTTGCGCGACACGTGTTCGCGCGTCTGCCGCATCTGAGTACGTCGTCGGCGTCGAGGGCAATGACCTGCGAGGTCATTGCCCTCTTTCTGGCGCTTGCGCTCAGGCCTTCTCGACGCCGCACCATTCGGCGATGAACAGCGCCATGGTCTTGGTGACCTGACGCAGCGAATCGAGCTCGACATACTCGTTGAAGCCATGCATCGCCGCGCCGGTCGCCCCGAAGCAGAGGCTCGGGATGTTGTAGTTGAGGCCGTAGAAGCGCGTATCCGTCAACGCCGTGAAGACGAGGTCCTGCACCTCGCCGCCATGGACCGCGTTGAACGCCTTGCCAAACGCCGCCTCCGGCTCGGCTGAGTTGGTCAGCTCATAGCCTTCCGACAGGAAGCCGGACCACTCGATCACCGGCGGGTTGTTTGACAGGAAGCGGTGATCCCGCGAGGCCGCTGCGACGCAGGCGAGGATCTCATTCTGGCAGTCCTTGATCGACCACCCCGGCAGGACCGCGATGCGGCAGTCGAGGTCGCACCAGGCCGGCACGCTCGAGGCCCAATCGCCGCCCTTGATGATGCCGGGATTGAAGTTGATCGGATGATCGAGCGTCTTGAAGTGACGGTCGTTCTTGGCGCGCTCGTTCCAGTCGGCCTCGAGCTTCTCCAGCGCCTGAACGAGATGATAGGTCGCCTTGATGGCATTGGCGCCGATGCCGGCCTCGAACACATGCGCCGGGAAGCCGCGCACCTTGATGCGGAACCAGATTACGCCGACCTGGGAGCGTACCATCTTCTCGCTGGTCGGCTCCGGGATGAAGCACGCATCGGCGCGATAGCCGCGTTGCAGGGTCGACAGCGCGCCGACGCCGGTGCTCTCCTCCTCGATGACGGACTCGAGATGGATGCGGGCCGTCGGCTTGTAGCCCGCCGCCTTGATGGCGTCGAGCGCATAGAGCGCGCCGATCGTGCCCGACTTCATGTCGCAGGCGCCGCGGCCGTACATGCGGCCGTCGCGGATGACCGGCGAGAACGGCGGCGTCTCCCACATGTCGAGCGGGCCGGCCGGCACCACGTCGCAATGCCCTTGCAGGATCAGCGAGCGCCCTGCTGACGTCGCCGGCCGATAGGTTCCGACCACGCTGCGCGCCTTCGAGAAGTCATGCTCGATCGGGCCGTAGCCGCGCATGTCCTGGAGATCGCCGAGCTCGATACGCCAGTCATCGACCTCATAGCCCCGCGCGCGCAAGAGATCGCCGAACATGTCCTGGCACGGCCCTTCGGCGCCGCGGGTCGAGGGAATCGCGACGAAGTCCCTCGTGGTTTCGAGCTGGCGGTCAAAGGCGGAGTCGACGGCGTCGACAATCCGTTGCGTGCTGTCCTCGGTGATCATGCCTGTTCAGGTTCCAATTGCTGACGCCTCAGCAAATCACACTCCGATGCATAAGTGCACCGGATTTGCCACTGCTTTGAGAATCGCAGACCCCACCGTACATTTGAGCATGCCCGCGATGTCGGGACATACTTGGACTCTCCCTGGAATTTTACATGTCGGATCCGCGCAATTTCCTTTATTTCCTTCTTGGTATTATCGCCGTCGCCTTCGTCGTGCTTGGCTATAATTTCTACCATGCCAAGCGCCAGACCGAGGGCGTGCAGATCAATGTCGGACCAGCAACGTTGGGCCGAGCCGACTGACCATCGAAAGCAAGTGATGCGTTTTGAAATCTCGTTGTCGCCGGACCGGGCCGCGCAATGTCTCGGCGCCGTCGCGGTCGTGGTTCTGCTCGCGACGCCCGCGCGAGCGCAATATGTCGGGCGCGAGCAGGACATCACCGATCTCCGACTCGGCCAGCGGGTGCAGGTTGACGACGGCACCTGCCCGGCCGGCCAGGTCAAGGAGGTCCTGGGATCCAGGATGTCGGAAGCGGGCATCGTCCGCACCACGACCTGCGTGCCGCGCTTTGGACCGAAGAAGAAGTAGCGGGCGCTCGCCGCGTCGGTTTGAGCTCCTCGCGGCGGCGTGACCTACCGCACAGTTTCAACACCTCGGGATCGCCGATGCTCCCGGCCGTCGATGACGGCGGGGATGCAGCATGGCGATGTCACTGGCGCAAGATCGGAGCTTCTTCGAACCGGCCGACCGGCCCCAACCGGTCAAGGCAGATTTCGGCCGCTACGCCCTGCTCGGCTATGTCTCGATCGCGCTCGTGTTCGGCGGCTTCGGCGTCTGGGCGGGATTCGCTCCACTCGACCGGGCCGCGATTGCACCGGGAACAGTGTCCGTTTCCGGTGACCACAAGGTGGTGCAGCATCGCGAGGGCGGGATCGTCCGGGAGATCCTGGCCAAGGAGACCCACGCCGTTCGCCGCGGCGACCTGCTGTTCCGGCTGCAGCCGACCGAAGCGCGGGCCAACGCCGATCTGTTGCGCAAGCAGATGGACGCCGCGCTCGCCGAAGAAGCGCGCCTTTTGGCCGAGCGCGGCAATGCGCGGATGATCAGCTTTCCCGACAGCCTGCTGAATCGGCAGAACGTGCCGGAGGCGGCGCTCGCCATCGCCGATCAGCAGCGGCTGTTCATCGAGCGGCGCAACGGCCTGATCAGCCAGATCAACATCCTCAATTCGCAGATCGTCCAGCAGCAGCAGGAGCTCGCCGGCCGCGACCGTCAGCGTACGGCGCTCGCAGCCCAGCTTGCCAGCTTCGATACGCAGATGAACAACGTCCGCCCGGCGGTCGCCGCCGGCTATTATCCGCGCAACAAGTTCCTCGAGCTGGAACGCGACCGCGCTCGGATCGAAGGCGACTTCGGCCAGGCTCAGGCCGACGTGGCGCGGCTGAGCCAGACCGCGGCGCAGACACGGCTGCAGATCGATCAGAGCTTGCAGAAATACCAGACCGAGGTCGGCCAGCAGCTCGACGCCACCCGCGCCAAGCTGTCCGACCTGCGCGAGAAGCTCGTCATCGCCGAGGACGTGCTGCGCCGGGTCGACATCTACGCCGAGCGCGACGGCATCGTCATGAACATGAAGGTCCACACCGTCGGCGCCGTGGTGAAGCCCGGCGATACACTGGCGGAGATCGTGCCGGTCGGCGAAGGCGTCGACGTGATGGCGCACGTCTCGCCGCACGACATTGAAAGCGTCGCCGTCGGCCAGAAGGCCGAGGTCCGCTTCGCCAATTTCTCCTCGCGCACGACGCCCACGATCTTCGGCAAGGTCGCGAGCGTTTCGGCCGACGCTGTGAGCGACGAGACGACCAAGCAGAGCTACTACAAGGCCCGCGTCGTCATCGACTATTCGACCATTCCGCCCGAGGTCGCCGAGAAGATCCTCCCGGGCATGCAGGCGGACGTCATCATCTCCACCGGTGAACGTACTATGCTCGAATACCTGACCGGCCCGTTGCTCAACACCCTCGCCAAGACGTTCCGGGAAAAATGAGCAATCAGCTAGCCCGATGGCGTCAGTCCCGCGTCCGCGACCGGCGCAAGGTCGCGAGCGCGTGGCACGCCGATGACGTCGAGAGCGATGCCGTGCTCCGGGCCCGCCAGCCTGTCGCGTATTGCGGTATCGAGATTGCCGAGACCGGCAGCCGTCGCCACAGCCCCGGACAACGCAAGCTGCCAGCCTCGGCTCTCCGCGAACTCAGCCAGACGCCCCGGCGCCTCCGCCGCAAGCCCGAGCACGGCAACCTGAGACCTGCGTCCGAGATTCAGTTGCCCGACGACAATTTCCGCGACGTGCGCCCCGATCGCGAGCTCGACCGGATGGCCGATCTCGGCTGCGATCTTTTCGTTGACGCGGTCCATCGCGCGGTCCACCGCGCCGATCGCCTGCAGCGCGTCACGGGAGCCCTGCTCGGGCCCCTGCTGCTCGCCGAACGCGGCGAGCAGACCGTCGCCGCGGAAGCGATCGACCCGCCCGGCATGGGCTTCGACGGCTCCGCCGATGGCGCCGAAGATCTCGTTGACCATGAAGACGAGGTCAGATGCCAGGCGGTCACCCGCAATTGTCGCGTAGGACCGCACGCGGATCTCGACGAGACAGACGACACGGCGCTCGGCCTGGATGTCGGCTCCCTCGGTGGATTGCGTCAGCGTCGCTGCGTCGACGAGCAGAGGCGTGATGGTGAGCGGTGCCGTCGGCCGGATCTGGCAGGCCAGCCGCACATCCTCCGCCGCCTTGAGGCTGGCGAGTACGATACGCTCCGCCTGGCCGGGCGGCGGCAAGGTCGCTGCACCGTCCACGATCCGGACGCGACAGCGGCCGCAGCGGGCGCGGCCGCCGCATTCGGACAGATCAGGCAGCGCGTTGACCCTCATGATCTCCAACAACGTCGGCCCGACCGCGGCCTGCAGCTTAGCACCACCGGTGAAGGTGACGGCCACCTTCGGCGCCGCCAGCAGCGCAATGTGGCGGAACACGATGATGGTCGCGCCGGCGACGAGCAGGGCCGCGACCGCGATCCGCGCCGACAATTGCAACAGACCGAGCCACTTGATGTCGAGCTCGCTTGGCCAATGCGTCACCTGCCGCATGCGATCCGCCATCGCGGGATCACTCAACAGCGCGGCGACGGCGCGCCCGGAGACGACAAACCCGATCAGCGCCGCCATCGGCACGGCGACAGCGAGAACGACCAAGAGCGGCTGCGCGACGCGGTACCAGCCGCGGAATTTCAGCCAATGGTGCAGGCCAAGGCAACCATGGATCCAGACCAGCAGCAGGAGCAGCGTCTGCAGCCAGGCCGCCTTCGGCCACAGCAGGGACAGCGCGTAGAGGTAGCCGTCCTGAACACCGAACAATGTGTGAGCGACGTGTGTCTCGACGATGTGCGGCAACAACAGCAGCGGGATCGCAAATCCGGTGACGAGCTGGACCAGCTCCCAGGCGGGCAGCCGCCAAGTCCCGCGCTGGACCGTCTTGGTGAAGGCCAGCACCGCGTGCACGAACAAAGCCGCAGCCAGGACTACCATCCCCGGCCAGGACCGAGTCACCGCGAGCCGCCACTCCTGCACCTCGTCCATCGCCTCGAGGCTGAACAGACCCACGGCATGGTTGAGAAAATGGGTCGCGGCGAACGCAAACAGCACGAGGCCCGAGACGAGCCGGAGGGTCTGGGACGTTACGGCAGGCATGAGGTCACTGCGAATGATCACCACTCCGCGCACGGGGCACGGCTGATCATCCGGTAGCGTCTGCGACCATCCAACTCAAGCACCGGGAGAATTGACGTCGCGCTATGTGAGGTCAGTCACGGTCGTTCGCGTGCGCCCCGGCGAAGCTCCCCAGCGTCACTGCAAGGGGATCTGACATGACGACGACCACCACCCGAAGCCCGCTCGGAACCGCGCTCCGCGCCTGCTTTCCCGCGCTCACCGCCACGTTCGTGCTCAGCCTCTTCATCAACGCGAGCATGCTCGCCTCGCCGCTTTATTCCATGCAGGTCTATGACCGCGTGCTCACCAGCCGCAATCTCGGCACGCTGGTGATGCTGACCCTGATCGTCGGCGTCTTCCTCGTGTTGTACGGAGTGCTCGAATTCGCCCGCTCCGGCGTGCTCGCCCGCGCCGGCGTCCAGTTCGAGGGCACGCTGCGTCATCCGCTGTTCGAGACGATGATGAAGGCCGAGCTGTCGCCGCGGCATCGCTTCGGCCAGCAGATCATCCGCGACGCCGAGACCATCCGCGACTGCATCTCCAGCGGCACCGCGGCGATCGCCTGCGACCTGCCGTGGACGCCGGTGTTCGTCGCGCTGTGCTTCCTGCAGCATGCCTATCTCGGCATCCTGTCGCTGCTCGGCGCGACCGTGCTGTTCTCGCTGGCGCTGCTCACCGAGTTCTACACGCGCTCCAGCGTCGAGCGCACCAACGCGCTGGCCAATGAGGCCTCGCGCTTCGTCGCGGCTGCGCTGCGCAACGGCGAGGTCGTGCGCGGCCTCGGCATGGGTGACATCGTGCTGGACCGCTGGAGCTGCCGGCAGTCGGCGATGGTCGATGCCCACAGCACGCTGGTCGAGCGCGGCGCGGCGATGCATTCCGTCACCAAGTTCGCCCGCATGGCGGTGCAGACCTCCCTGCTCTGCATCGGCGCCTGGCTCGCCATCGAGCAGCAGATCTCGCCCGGCGCCATGATGGCCACCTCGATCATCATGGGCCGCGCGCTGGCGCCGGTCGAGCAGGTGGTCGGCCAGTGGAAGCGCATCATCGCCTTCCGCTCCGCCTATCGCCGCCTCGAGGAGCTGTTCCAGGCTCTGCCCGTGACCGCGGTGCCGACCGCGCTGCCGACGCCGCGCGGCGACATCGAGGTCGAGAACGCCGTGGTCTGGCCGCCGGCCGCGGGACGTCCGTCCGTCAAGGGCGTGAGCTTCTCGCTCAAGGCCGGCCAGAGCCTCGCGATCGTCGGCGCCTCCGCCAGCGGCAAGTCGAGCATGGCCCGCGCCATGGCCGGCGTCTGGCCGCTGCGCGAAGGCGTGATCCGCATCGACAACGCCGCCTACAGTCAGTGGGACCCGAACCGGCTCGGCAAGCATATTGGTTATCTGCCGCAGGACATCGAGCTGTTCTCCGGCACGGTGGCCGACAACATCGCACGCCTCGCCAAGGTGGACGAAGCGGCCGTCGTCGGCGCCGCCAAGGCCGCCGGCGCGCATGACGTGATCCTGCGCCTGCCGAACGGCTACGACACGCCGATCGGCGAAGGCGGCGTGGCGCTGTCCGGCGGCATGCGCCAGCGCGTCGGTCTCGCCCGCGCCCTCTACGGCAATCCGCGGCTCTTGATCCTCGACGAGCCGAACTCCAACCTCGACGAGGACGGCGAGCGCGCGCTGGCCCACGCCATGGCGCAGGCGAAGGCAGCTGGCCGCACTGTGATCGTCGTCACGCACCGCCCGCAGCTTTTGGCGCATGTTGACCGCATCATGGTGATGGCCTTCGGCAAGACGCTGGCATGCGGCCCGCGCGACGAGGTGATCGCCAAGATGCGCGGCCAACGCGTCGTCGTTGCCCATGACCGGGCGACCGCCAGCGCCGCCGCCTGAACCGAACGCTAACAGATCGCAGATCGCAAGGAGCCAGCCATGATCGAGTTCAACCCGCGCGCAATGCCTCTCCGGTTGGCGCTCGCGACCGCCGTCCTGCTGCCGGTGACAGCCTTCGCAGAGACGCCGATGACCGCACGGCAGATGCTCGCCCACGCGCAGACGCAGGCGCTCAACCTCCCTGGTGAGATCAAGAAACCTGAGCTGGACAAGAACGACAGGATCGGCAGCGAGGCCGTCGGGCCGCCCGCAGCCGCAACGACCATCGCGGCGCCCCTTGCGGTCATCGAGCCGCCCGCGCCGCAACCGACGACGTTGTCGGCACTGGCTGCCCCGGCCGCGCTGCCTGAGCCAGTCGCCGCGCAGACCCGCACAAACTCTCTCACGGCAGCAGCACCGACAGTCGAAGCCGTGAAGCCAGCCAATGCTGCCGCGGCCATGCATCCGGTGGCGACCGCGGCCGAAACGCGCGTCCCGACACCGGCCACGCCCCCTGTTGCGGCCACACCTCCTCTTGCGACGCCTCCCGTGGTTGCCCCCGCTGTCGCGCCGACACCGCCCAGCGCACCGGTCGCGACCGCCGTGCCAACCCCGCAGGCGCAAACGGCGCCGACACCGTCATCGGCCGCAAAGCCCGCCAAGGCGCAGCGTCCCGCCAACACGGCCCCTGCTCGCGTCGCCCATCACTCGGCGCCGCGGTCGTCGGCCCGCAGCGATGATGCGGCCATCGGCAGCCAGATCTCGCGCATCATGCGCCGGCCGGAGGTGCAGGCGCTGATGTCGCAATACGGCCTGGAATGACGACGGCGGAGATCAGCGCCCGATCCTCGTCGATGCGCTGATCATCCCGCCGGCTCGAACATGCATTGCAAGACCGGCTTCGCGATTCTGGTGAAGGTGGGGCCGATCTCGGATCGCTTGGTCGCAGGCACCCAACCGGTCTCGATCGTTGGCACCCCGGTCTCGCTGATCCCGCGCAGCAGCGCCTCGCGCAGATCCGCGTCCTCGATCACGGCTGCGGCCTGGTCATGCAGGCACGAGCAGACGGCCTCGGGATGCGCCCAGCGTCCGACGATGTGAGGAGCACATTGGCGAACGACATCGGCGCGCAGATCGGAAAGGCCGGCCGCGGACCGGGCACCGGCGGTGGACCAGGAGAGGCAGGACAAGACGGCGAAAGCCGCAAGACCCAGTCTGAAATGCATGGTGGAACGCTGATCTCGGAGTCTTGTCATGTCATCGGTGACGGACGGGACGACACATTGGGACGGCGTGCCCTCTGCCCGTATTTCATAACGATGTCGTGTTTCATCCGGTCTGCGGCACAAGCCGAAAATGGTTTCGTCGCCCGCTCTATTGTTTCGTGCGTCGCAATCGACAACACGAAACACAACCCCAGCGCGACACCTGTGCTCACGTCAAACAGGGCGAGCCGGCTTTTCGATCCCGAGCGATGCCTTACGGCGGTAGCGATGATTCGGATGTGAGAGAGGTTTCTTAAGGCCGCTGCTGTAGCCGTGTGGCCCCCAGCAGCACGGCGATCGGCCCTGTGTTGAAACGATCAGTGCTCGACCACGGCTCCTCATGGACAAGACCCAGTCGCACATTTCCGCTCCGAAGCCGCAGCACCGGCGCGAACCCGTGCCGGGACCGATGGCGCAGCAGCGCTGCAACGGCGTCACCGGCTCGACGCAGCAGATGCTCGTCAAGTTGATCGGCTGCCACGATCCTGCCAAGCGCATGTTGCCTGGCAGGACCGCCGGCGGCCGATCAGCCGTTGATCAAATGTTTACTGAATAAAGTCGCCGCACTTCTGGACCTCGCCATCGTCAGCCTTGCCCCAGGGCATGACTGGGACGGATGATGTCGAGTTCTTCGGCGAGCCCTCGATCAGCTTGTCCGAATAGACCATGTAGACGAGCACATTGCGCTTGGCGTCGCAGCCACGCACGATCTGCATCTTCTTGAAGAACAGCGAGCGGCGCTGCCGGAACATGTCATCGGCCTGCTCGAGCTTGCGCTTGAAGCGGATCGGCCCGATCTGCCGGCACGCGAGCGAGATGTCAGAGACTTCCTCAGCAAGGCCGAGCCAGCCGGCATAGCCGCCTTTTTGCGGCACGGTGAAATGGCAGGCGACGCCCTCGACCTCAGGATCATCAACGCCATAGGTCGCCAGCTTGTCATTCGGACTCAGCAGCTTGAACACGGTTGACCGACGGAAGATCAGATCCGGCTCGTCCGCGGCATAGGCTGACACTACGGGCGAAGACAGTCCGATAACAGTTAGGAAAGAGAGGGTTTTCAGCCACAGATCAAACCGTTTGGTGGCTCTGAACGACATGTCGGTCTCCGTTATACCGCCGATGGCTCGGCATACCGCCCATGTAGGGACACAAACGCCTGCGAGGAAGACACTCCCTGCCTACCGCACACATTGCTCGTTTAACGCGATGTGAGGCTTTTCTGCTACGATGGGAACGAAAATCACCCCGGGCAGAAGCCCCAAGCTGGTGAACGCGGACTCCGTCTGCGACACTAAAGACCAGATGGTTCTTGAGGATTTGCCGGAATGCTCTGCGTTCGTGCGGCCGCCAGGGGGCGGTTTTATTGTGCAGCAATCGTTTCAGTACCGCTTGTTCTAGCAGCGACATCCTGGGCCGACGCGGCCTCCTATTATTATTGGAACGAGCAACAGCCGGTCACGATCGCGCCGACCATACGTCCGATCGTGCCGCGCAAGCCAAAGGCGCGCCACGGTCAGAAGCCGGCAACGATCGAGAAAGAAGCGGCCAAGCCGCAAGGGCCGGTGACGATCGCCGTGTCGATCAGCAAGCAGCAGCTCAAGGTCTACGACGCCAACGGCCTGTTCGCCGAGGCGCCGGTCTCGACCGGCATGAAGGGACACTCGACGCCGATGGGCGTGTTCAGTGTCATCCAGAAGCAGAAATTCCATCGCTCCAACATCTATAGCGGCGCCCCGATGCCGTTCATGCAACGCATCACCTGGTCTGGCGTCGCGCTCCACGCCGGCGTGCTGCCGGGCTATCCCGCCTCGCACGGCTGCATCCGCATGCCCGCCAGCTTCGCGCCGAAGGTCTACGGCTGGACGCGCATGGGATCGCGCGTGCTCGTGACCCCTGGCGAAGTGGCGCCCGCCAGCTTCTCGCATCCACTGCTCGCCGCGTTGAAGGCGCCGCAGCCGAGCGCCTCGATGCAGCCCGACGCCAGTGCCCCCACGACGACCAAGTCTGACAAGGGCGCTGCGCTGGCGTCGACCATCACGGTCGCGACAATCGATCTCCGCGCCACGATCGGTCACGGCGAAGGCGCCCGCGCTGCCGATGACGCGATCCCGGCCGCGCGCCAATTGCGCACTGCCGATGCCAGCAACGCGCTGCCGGCGATGGCCTCGGAGGCCGCGCCGACGGCAGCCCCCGTAGAATCGGTTCAGACCGAGCCGCGGGACGTTGCCACTGATCTGAAGCCTGGCGTCGCCGAAGCGTCCGTCGCCGGCGGTGCGCCAACCGCCGACGCCAAGCCGGCGGCGGATGTCACGCCGGCACTGGCGAGCCAGCCGGCCGAGACCGCTCAGGCCCCAGCCGAAAAGACCACAGCAGGGCCGGCCAAACTGGAAGCGACAGGCTCGACCGATCTGATGCCGGCTGATGCAAAGGCGACCGAAACCAAGGCGGCCGAGACCAAGACTCCGGATATCAAACCTGCAGATGACAAGGCTGCCGACGTCAAGCCAGCCGACGCCAAGATCGCGGATCAGCCTGCAGCCACGACAGAAGCGCCGGCAAAGCCGGTCGACGACAAGGAGCTCTCGAAGGATCAATCCCGCGTGGCCGCGCCGGACAAGCCGATCGCGCCGAAGCCCGAGCTGAAGCGCAACAGCCAGGTCGCGATCTTCATCAGCCGCAAGGACTCCAAGCTGTACGTCCGGCAGAATTTCGCGCCGGTGTTCAACACTTCCATCAGCATCGCGCCGTCCGACAAGCCGCTCGGCACCCATGTGTTCACCGCGAGCGCCGACAAGGCGGATCCGGCGACCATGCACTGGTCGGTCGTCTCGCTGCCCACCTCGGTGCGCAGCGTCGCGGCGCACGAGGGCGCGGACAAAGCGGCGCGACGCGGCAAGAAATCCGCCGACGCCACCATCGAGGCGAAGCCGGTCGTGCTGCAGAGCTCGCCAGCCGAGGCGCTCGACCGCATCACCATTCCTGCCGACGTCATGGCCTGGCTCGGCGAGTCGCTGTCGACCGGAAGCTCTCTGATCGTCTCCGACCAGGGCATCAATCAAGGCGAGACCGGCGAGGGCACGGAGTTCATCGTTTCGCTGCGCTGACGACCGACGGCGTCCCTTTTTCCGCCCCAGCGCAAGGGTATTCCCTTGCGGGAAAGCAGTCTGATCCAACGCGACGTCGTGGCCGTTTGACAAAGCGGCTGGTCGCGCGCGGGCGCATTCTTGCTGACGGGGCGGGCACTGCACAGGGAGATACAGATGATCAATCGCAGGATGGTTGTTCTCGGCCTCGGCGCGTCCTTGTCCGGCGGGATGCCCGCGTCCCGCGCCGCCCAGGCCGACAATGCCGTGAGCAAGACGACGGCCTACCGGTTCTCCTTCCCGGTGCCGTCGGGCGAGCCGATTCGCCTGGCCGATTTCGCCGGCAAGCCGGTGCTGGTCGTGAATACGGCGTCGCAGTGCGGCTACACACCCCAATACACCGGACTGCAGAAGCTCTGGAGCGAGTTCCATGAACGCGGCCTGACGATCATCGCGGTGCCCTCGAACGATTTCCACCAAGAGCCCGGAATTGCTGGTGACATCGCCGAGCTCGCCAACAAGGAATACGGCGTTACCTTCCCGATGACGTCGAAGGCGGTCGTTACCGGTTCCAACGCCCACCCGTTCTATCGCTGGGCCGCGGAGGCGCGGCCCAAGGATACCCCGCGCTGGAACTTCCACAAATACCTGGTCGGCCGCGACGGCTACATCGCCGACGTCTTCGCCTCCTCGGTCGAGCCGACCGATACCAGGGTGAAGACCGCCGTCGCCCGCATGCTCGCCGAGGGCTGAGCAACGCTTTAAGCAACACTTGGGAAGAATGCGGCGGAAGCCGGCAACTTCCCCGTGTTTTTGCCTCGTTTCCTTTTGGCGCCCATCCGGCTGCTGGGCTAGTATCCCAAGCCGGATGGTGGAGCGACTCCGGATCCCGGACGCTCCCGTTGCAACAACCCCCGAGGAAACACGATGCGGATTGCGGCTGGATTGGTGTTCGCAAGTTCTTTGGCGGCCTCGCTCCTG
>NZ_CAFI01000144.1 GCF_000239775.1 Bradyrhizobium sp. ORS 375 | reverse complement strand
GGTCTTGCCGAAGATGATCGCGCCGGCCGCGCGCAGCCGCGCCACCGACGCCTGGTCGATGGAAGGGACGTTGTCGGCCAGGATCGGACTGCCATAGGTCGAGCGCATCCCCGCGGTGTCCTGGGTATCCTTGATCAGCACCGGCAGGCCGTGCAGCGGGCCTTTGTCCTCCCCGCCCAGCAGCTCGGCCTCGGCGCGCTTGGCCGCAGCCCGTGCCCCGGCTTCATCCAGGGTCACGACCGCGTTCACGGCGGGGTTGACCGCAGCGATCCGCTCCAGGCACGAATCGAGCAGCGCGATCGGCGAGATCGCCTTTGATTTCAGAAGCTTGACCAGCTCCTTGGCAGTTTGATCTGAGATCGACGTCACGGGGATCTTCTCTTTCCAAATCGGAAAACTATTTAGCACATAAGAAATAGGATGCACGAGGCGAAAACGCACAGTTCCACCGCTGTTCGTGCATGCCCGTCGATCGGGCAGACAGATGATTGATTGTGCTGCGCTTTCGCGCCAGATTGGCCAGCCGGTGGAGGCGCTGCGATATGCCCGATCCGCTAACGGATTTTCCGGAGACACCCGTGACCGATACCGCCATCAGCGCGTCAGCCGAAGGCCCCCATTCCCAGCTCGGCCAATGCCTGAAGGCAGCGCGGCAATCGCGCGGGCTCACCCTGAAGCAGGTGGCGGAGAAGACCGGGATGGCGCTGTCGACCTTGTCCAAGGTCGAGAACGGCCTGATGTCGCTGACCTATGACAAGCTGCTGCAGCTGACCTCGGGCTTGCAGATGGACATCGCCGAGCTGTTCAGCCCGGCCGCGCCGCGCCCCGAGCCGGGCCGTCCGGTCACCGCCCGCCGCAGCGTCAGCCGCGCCGGCCAGGGCCAGATCGTCAACACCAGATTCTACACCTACACCTACCAGTGCACCGACCTGATCGGAAAGCGCATGGTGCCGATGATCGCCGAGGTCCGCGCGCGCACGCTCGATGAGTTCGGCCCCCTGCTCCGCCACAGCGGCGAGGAATATTTCCTGGTCACCCGCGGCACCATCGCCGTGCACACCGAGTTCTACGCGCCGGAGATCCTGAACGAAGGCGACGGCATCTACATCGACAGCACCATGGGCCACGCCTACCTTAACGCCGGCGAAGCGGACTCGGCGCAGGGCGTGTGTCTGTGTACGAGCGAGCAGGCCGATCTGTTCGAGCAGCTGCACCGGATCGCGCGGAAGGATGCGGTGGAGTGAGGCGATGGGAGCGGCGCGTTGCCGCGTCCGAAGCCGAGGCCTGCTTGGGCCTGTGCACGCGGCATCCGCAGGCTGATGCGGGCGGCCGGATCGTCATCTCGTCCGATGGAGCTGGGCTGGGGAACTCCAAAGAACCTGACGGATCCGACCGCCCGCCGGCGCGGTTCAACGAAGCGAGGAGCCAGGTCCACTGCCCCGACGCTTCGCGACCGTCACCTCCGGTCCGGCATCCGCTCCGGCACAAGACGCCGCGAGCCTGCGGACATCGCGATGTGACGCGCGAGAGCCGGACACATTCACAAGTGTCCGATGGTGTGAAATCGAAGGCGGCAAGGCGCCCCTGCGAGCCTGAGACTACGCGAGCGCGGACTAATCGCCGCGGACGGACCGAGCCGAGGCCGTCGCCTCGTTGCTTGTCCACCGCATCAAGGCCGCGGCACACAGATGCGGACGGACCACGCGCTTACTCATCGACAACATCCATCCTCTGAACAACAAGCATCGTCACCGCACCACGGCTCAGCCTCGTTGCCGCCAGCATGACATCGGCACTGACGCAAGGCGTCCCCCGTTCGATCGACGCAGCGCGCAAACTGGCTTCACGAAGGCGTGTAGACGAACGCCTGCCGCATCGGCGCGGCGCGCCTGATCGCGTGCGCAGCGCGATCACCACTCGCATTCAGTGCAGCATTTTCCAGTTCGGCCTCGTCCCGGCGACTGACTTTCACGAAGACAGGAAGCGCTAGCCTCGCCCGATCTTCGGATCGCGTCACGCAAGGCCTTGCTGTTGCGCACCGAGAGCACACCGAAAAGGCGTCGCTTCGAACATGCATGACCTGACATCGTATATCCCGCTGTGCCTGGGCGTTTTCGCCGGGGCATTGGTCAGCGGCTTTGCCGGCTTCGCATTCTCCGCCGTCGCCGGCGTGTTCATTCTTCACGTGCGCGCGCCGAACGAAGCCGTGCCCCTGATGATGGCGTGCAGCATCGTGATTCAAGCCGCCAACTTCGCGATCCTGCGGAATCGCCTGAGCTGGCGAGGCAGCGCGACCTTCGTCATCGGCGGAGTGCTTGGCATTCCGCCCGCGCTCTATCTCCTGCAACACGCCGACACGGCACGCTTTCGCATCGGCTTCGGTCTCTTTCTCGCCGTCTACGCGGCCTACATGCTGCTCCGGCCGGCCATGGCGCTGCTCAAGCAGGCGCAGAGCCGGCAGCGCGACGCCTTGGTTGGCTTCGCCGGCGGCTTCGTCGGAGGACTCACGGCCATGCCCGGCGCGCTGCCGACGATCTGGTGCGACCTGCGCGGGTTGCCCAAGGCGGAGCAGAGAGGCATGGTTCAGCCGTTCATCGCGGCGATGCAACTGCTGGCCTTGCTGATGATGCTGTCACGGCGCTCCATCCCGCCGGGAACGATGAGTGATTTCGTCGTCAGCCTTCCGGCGCTCGTCGCAGGCACCACCGTGGGGCTCCTGATGTTCGGGCGCGTCAACGAAACGGTCTTCCGGCGCGTCGTTCTCATCGTCCTGCTGGTGTCCGGTCTCGGCCTGCTCGCCTGAGCGATCGGCGCGTACGCCGCAGGCGCGCGGGCCGCCCGCTTCCGGCGGCTGATGATCAGCCGGCTGCAAGCAGCGCCGCCTTCACGGCCTCGTCGCGCGCCGTGTGAGGCTCCGCGCCGAGCACGCTCACCAGCCGGGCATTGTCCAGCGCGAGGCTCCGCTGCCACAGCCACCGCATCTCCAGCGCCTCGCGCATGAAGCGCACGAACGGCGCCGCGAGCCAGAGGATGATCCACGGAAACGTCCTCACCGGCAGATCGGGCCGACCGATGACGCGGCGGACCGCGTCGGTCATATCGTGGCCGGTCGCGTCGTAGTGGCCGGCGAAATTCAGCACCGTGTAGGCCGGCAGATCGGCGCTGATATCGACGAGCCGCGCGAACGTCTCGGCGAGATCGGGCACGTAGGCCCAGGCATGGCCGATGCCGGGACGTGTCAGACGCTGCACGGATCTCGCCTGCATCCCGCCCTTGGCCAGCGCCAGCGCGAACCAGGAATTGGTGACGCCAGGTCCGAAGAAGTCCCCTGCCCTCACAGCGATGACGCGCACGCCGTGCTCGCGCGCGGCCTGCTCGAGCAGCTCTTCCATCTCCAGCCGCACCTGGCCCTTTCGCGTCGAAGGCGTCCGCGGCGTGGTCTCGCTGACCAGGTCTGGCGATGCTGACGAGTAGACGTAGACGTTGCCCGGAAACAGGACCGTCGCACCGACGGCCTTGGCCGCCGCGATGGTGTTGGCGAGCATCGGCAGCGCGTCCTCGCGCCAGCGCGCATAGCCCGGCGGGTTGACGCCGTGGACGATGAGGCGCGCGCCATGAGCCGCGGCCAGAACCGACGCCGCGTCGCGCGCGTCGCCGTCGCGCCAGTCGACCGGGAAGGCGAAGGGCGGCCGCTCGGCCGGCGGCCGGCGCGTCAGCGCACGGATGGTGAAGCCGCGCCGAGCCAGCGCCTTGGCGATGGCGCCGCCGATCGCCCCGGTTAGGCCGAGGATCAAGGCGGTCGGGGCGTTGCTATCGTGGGACATGGGTCGATCTCCTGCTGTCCCCGGCAATCTGGCCCGGCCTTCGCAAAACGAAAATTGCCAATCATTTTTGAGATGCTATACATTTTTGTATGAACGAACCCTGGGATTGGAGCCTGTTGCGCTCGTTCCTCGCCGTCGTCCGGCGGGGCAGCCTGTCCGCGGCTGCGCGTGCGACCGGACTGACGCAGCCGACCATCGGCCGTCACATCGACGAGCTGGAGGCCAGCCTCGGCGTCGCCCTGTTCACCCGCTCCCAGGCCGGACTGCTGCCGACCGAGGCGGCGACGACGCTGCTGCCGCATGCCGAGGCGATGGAGGCCGCGTTCGCGGCGCTGGTGCGCGCGGCCAGGACCGGCGGCGATGCACGGCAGCCGCGCGGTGTGGTCAGGATCTCGGCGAGCGAGATCGTCGGCACCTTCGTGCTGCCGCCGATTCTCGCCGGCATCCGCCAGCGCTATCCCGAGATCGTCATCGAGGTCGTGCTCAACAACCGCACCGACGATCTGCTCAGGCGGGACGCCGACATCGCCGTGCGCATGATCAGGCCGAAGCAGGACGGCCTCGTCGCGCGCAAGCTCGGCCGCATCCCGCTCGGCCTCTACGCGCATCGCGACTACATCGCGCGCTTCGGCCTGCCCGACACGATCGAGGCGCTCAAGGCGCACCACATCATCGGCTTCGATCGCGACGATCATTCCGCGCGCTCGGTGGCCAGCTCACAGCTGCCGCTGTCTCGCGAGCTCTTCTCCTATCGCACCGATTCCGATGTCGCCCAGGTCACCGCGATCGAAGCCGGCCTCGGCATCGGCGGCATGCAGACCGCCATGGCCAGGCGCAACCCGGCGCTTGTCCCGGTGCTCGCCGACCAGGTCGCCTTCGCGCTCGACTGTTGGCTCGCCGTGCACGAGGACCAGAAGGACTCACCGCCGATCCGCGCGCTGTTCGACGGGCTGGCGGAGGGACTGGCGCGGTGGGTCAGCGAGGGCAACCGGTGACGGACCGCAACCTCACTCCTCGTCTTGCCGCGGCCCCGGCAGATCGAGAGCCGAGCGCAAGCGGCCCTGCCCCCGCCGATACAAAGTTGCGTAGCTCGCGGCCGCCAACAGATCGGGATATGGCACGAACCCATCGACGACCTTGTTGAACGGGATTCGTCCACAGCCCGGTGCAGCGCAGTCCCGCTTCTGCTTCGGGCACCTGCTGAAGTCACAGAGCCGGCCGAGATAGCGATCGGTGCCCGGCTCGATCAGGAAGATCTCGACCTGATGGCCAACCGTGCCCGGCCCATTCCCGGCGATGAAGGCCGTGCTCAGGGCTCGATCGCGGACCCGACGGATGTCGCCCAGCCGATGTTGCGAGCTGATCCAGACCGCGAGATCGAGATCCTTGCATTCATGCCAGACCTCGATGCCAGCGCGGCGAAACTCGCGAAAGCGCGGCACCTCCTTCCACAAGGGCTTCGCGACCGAGCCGATCACGGCAATCGCATCGATCTCCTCGAACGCGGCGAGCGCGTCGGTGACGATGTCGGCCGCCCTGCGGAAGTCGTGCTGCTGGCGCAGCAGATAGGCGTTCTGCTCTTTGATCTCGGTGCGCGATACCATGGTGTCTCGGTGATCTGAGAAGCTTTTTGCGCTCGGCTGGGCTGCGGCTGACGGCGCGAGCGCATCATCGGCTGCGGACGTCGTCATACAAACCCGCCCATCATCGCGCAAACGACAAGTCCGGCCGTCGCCTCGACACTCTGCCCGTCGGGCGACTCAATGACCATTCTTGCAGGCACGCAAGCCCGCGCTTGCCTCTGCAATCGGCGGGCGCGCGGACGTTTTTCGTGCAACGCTCTCAAGGCATTGACAGCATCCGCCCGCAGCCGGCGAAAGATTTCGCTTTCGTTTTTCCGAATTTCGCGAAACATTGTCCCCCGTCCCGCCTCGCCATG
>NZ_CAFI01000145.1 GCF_000239775.1 Bradyrhizobium sp. ORS 375 | reverse complement strand
CCATGAAGCCGCAGCTCAGGGCGGCCGTGCTGGAAAGCTTCCATCACCTCGCCGCTGACAGCGACATCGTTCTGGTCGAAGGCGCAGGCTCCGCGTCGGAGATCAATTTGCGCGCCGGCGACATCGCCAACATGGGCTTCGCGCAGGCGACGCAGATTCCGGTGGTGATCATCGGCGACATCGATCGCGGCGGCGTCATTGCGAGCCTCGTTGGGACGAAGGCGGTGCTCGCGCCTGACGATGCCGATCTGGTCGCCGGTTTTCTCGTCAACAAATTCCGCGGCGATCCCGCCTTGTTTGCATCCGGCATGAACGAGATCGCGACACGCACCGAATGGCCGTCGCTCGGGCTCATCCCGCACTTTTCCGATGCGCGCCGGCTGCCTGCGGAGGATGCGCTCGGTCTGCCTGGACGTAGCGCTGCAGGCGGACACCGGCCAAAGGTCGTCGTGCTCGCCTATCCCCGCATCTCCAATTTCGACGAGTTCGATCCGTTGCGGCTGGAAAACGGAATCGATCTGCACTTCTTGCGGCCGGGCACGCCGATCCCCGGGGATGCGGCGATCGTGATCCTGCCCGGCTCGAAAGCGACCATCGCCGATCTCCAGGCCTTGCGGGAGACCGGCTGGGACATTGATCTGTTGGCGCATCTGCGCCGCGGCGGCCGCGTGCTCGGTATCTGCGGTGGCTACCAGATGCTCGGGCGCGTGATCAGCGATCCCGACGGCCGTGAAGGCGCCCCCGGTTCCGTCGCGGGGCTTGGCCTGCTCGACGTCGAAACGACCCTGACCGACGACAAGGCGCTGCGCGAGGTGCACGGCGCGCTCACCGAGGATCCGATTCCGTTCCACGGCTACGAGATGCATATCGGCCGCACCGACGGGCCGGCCGCTCAAACCCCGTTTCTCACTTTCGCCGATGGCCGCCGCGATGGCGCGGTCGCGCGCGAGGGGCAGATCGCCGGTTGCTACGTGCACGGCCTGTTCGCCGATGACGGCCTTCGCGCGCATTGGCTCGGTCGTCTCGGTGCCACAACGACCGAACTCGCCTACGAGAGCGATGTCGAGGCGACTCTGGATGGGCTTGCGGCGCATCTCGAGCGCCATGTCGATATCAACCGTCTGCTCGCGCTCGCGACTGCACCGCGCGGCCTGCCTTCTACAGCACCTTGACGAGGAAGATGATCGCGACGAACAGCGCCTGGATCAGACAGGCGAGCCGGTAAAGCCGCAAGGCGCGCCGGATGTCGGACGCGTTCAGATTGGCGCGTCCGTCGCCCATCCAGGCATCTGTCACAAGGTGCCCATGATAGACGCGCGGCCCGGCGAGACGCAGCCCCAACGCTCCGGCCATCGCGGCCTCCGGCCAGCCTGCATTTGGTGAGCGATGGTTCGATGCATCGCGCGCGACGGCATGCAGCGCCGATGACGAGGATGCACCGGGAACGAGGCGCGCAGCAGCTGCGATCCACACCGCCGACAGGCGCGAGGCCGGCAGGTTGATCAGATCATCCAGCCGCGCCGCGGCCCAGCCGAACGCGCGGTGACGATCGGACAGATGGCCGATCATGCTGTCGGCGGTGTTCACCGCCTTGTAGACCAGAATGCCGGGAAGCCCGCCCATGAACAGCCAGAACAACGGCGCCACGACGCCGTCGGAGAAATTCTCGGCGAGACTCTCGATCGCCGCGCGCGACACGCCGGCTTCATCCAGCCGCTCCGGATCGCGCCCGACGATCATCGCCACCGTGCGACGGCCACCGTCGAGCCCGCTCGTTTCCAACCCCGCTGCGACGGCAGCAACATGCGTGTAGAGACTGCGCTGCGCCAGCAGGCTGCTCGCCACCACGCCGAGAATGAGCGTCGCGGCGATGTCGCCGAGGGCCGCCGCCAGGAGCCAGGTCGCAGCCACGCCGATGGCGGCCATTCCGGCCACGAGCAGGACCACGAGCGCGACGCCGAACGCCTGGCGCAGCGCGAAGCTGTCGCCTGCCCTGTTCCAGCGATCGTCAGCCCATGCTATCAGCGCGCCCATCCACATCACGGGATGACCGATCCGCTGCACCAGGATCTGGGGATAACCGACCGCCGCCTCGAAGAGGAGCGCCGTGAGCGCGAGTGAGACGAACATCGATCTCCGCTAAGGGATAGACATGGACGACAGAGCGACTAGCACGCGCGTGGATCAGCCGGAAGCCATCGTTCACGGCGGCGACCTCGACGCGATCGGCCGCCGCTACCCGGATGCGCCACAGCCCTGGATCGACCTGTCGACCGGCATCAATCCCGTCCCTTATCCTCTGCCCGAGCTCCGGGCGGCAAGCTGGGCACGCCTGCCGAGCAAGGCCGAGCAGCACGCGCTTCAGGCTGCGGCCGCGGCACGCTACGGCGTAGCGGAGCCCGAGATGATCGTTGCCGCACCGGGAACGCAGGCGCTTCTGCAGATCATGCCGCGGCTGCGCCCGCGATCGCGCGTCGCCGTACTGGCGCCGACCTATGAGGAGCACGCGCTGTGCTGGCGCCGCGCCGGCCATCGGGTCGAATTGGTCGATGACCTCGATGCGCTCGCTGCGGCCGACGTTGCAGTGATCGTGAATCCCAACAATCCGACCGGCGGCCTGCAGCCGCGCGATGCGCTGGTCCGCCTGGCGTCGACCCTGCGCCGGCGCGACGGCCTGCTGGTCGTCGACGAAGCCTTTGCCGATCTCTCTCCGCGCGAAGCTAGCCTCGCGGCCGATCTGCCGCCAGCCACGATCGTGCTGCGCTCGTTCGGCAAGGTCTACGGCCTTGCCGGCATGCGCCTCGGCTTTGCGATCAGCTCGGACGACATCATACGACATATGCGCGACGAACTGGGTCCATGGGCGGTTTCGGGACCGGCGCTCACCATTGGAGCGGCTGCACTGGCCGACGACACGTGGCTGCGCCAGACGCGCGCGCGACTGACCAGGGATTGCGCGCGCATCGATGCGCTTCTGTCCCAGGCCGGGTGCACGGCTATCGGCGGCACACTGCTATTCCGGCTGGTCGCATCGGCGAGAGCCGCCGACATTGCCGACCGGCTCGCGCGTCACGGCATTCATGTCCGCCGCTTCCCGGCGCAACCGAGCTGGCTGCGTTTCGGCCTGCCGGGCGATGAAGCTCAATGGCAGCGGCTTGCCGAGGCGCTTGCCGGCTAGCCGAGCACGCAGGCTGCGAGCAGCAGCGTCTCCGTCACCTCGATGCTGGCGCCGTGGCAGTCGCCGGTGATGCCGCCAAGCCGCCATTGCCAGTAGAAGGCAATCGCCGGGATGAGCACGATGGCGATCAGGGTCGGAACTGCACCGGCGAGCGCGCCGATGGCGAGAACGCCGCCCCATCCGACAATCACGTTCCTGCCGACGCTGTTCGCGACGCTCGCGCCGAGCCCCGGCTTCAGCGACAACAGAGTCTTCGTACAGACCAGCGTCCCCAACCGCGCCCAGGCCGGGATCAGCACGAGCGCCCAGGCCGTCGGCCCCGTCGCCAACTCTGCGATCAGCACCAGCTTCGCTGCAATCTGCAGGGCGATCGCGACGACCGCGAAGCTGCCGGCTTGGGGATCGCCGAGCACAGCGATAAAGCGCTCGGGCTTGCCATGCGAGGCACCGAACGCATCGGCGACATCACCGAGCCCGTCGAGATGCAGCGCGCCGGTGATCCAGATCCAGCCGACGAGCACGGCGAGCGCGACGATCCACGGATCGGCGCTTTGAAAGATCCGAGCGAGAATCGCGAGACAGGCGCCGATCACCAGCCCCGCGGCCGGAAACCACCGCGACGCCTGCGCGAGATCATCGGGCCTGTTATCCTCAACGCGTGGCGTCGGCAGACGCGTCAGGAATTGCAGGGCGATCCAGAATTCACGAAGGCTCATGGCTGGATGATCTCGACGATTTCGCCCCACGGCGCGCCATCGGCGCCCTGTCCGGCTTCGAGCGTGAGACGGGTGCCTGGATGAATGCGCAGGCTCCACAGTCGGTGCAACGGCCAGCCGAGCAGATGCGCCAGCGCGGCGCGGATCGCGCCGCCATGCGTGACCACCAGGACCGGCGCAGGCTCCGGCGTGGCGAGAATGCGGTCCATCGCGCGCGACACCCGGACTTGCAGATTGGCCCAGCTCTCGCCCTCGGGCGCTGCCACGGCTGGATCAGCGTAGAAGGCCTCGAGCAAGGCGGCCTCCTTCGGTTCGCTCACGATGTCGCTGCGCTTGCGTCCGTCCCATTGTCCGAAGTGCAGTTCGCTCCAATCCTCGTCGATCTCCGGCGCGATGCCGACCTGCAGCGCGTAACACTCCGCCGCCGCACGTGCCCGCGCCAAGGGTGAGCTCACGACCGTGCGCCATGCCCTGCTTTGCGTTTGCCGCCGGAATTGCTCCCAGCCCGCCTCGCTCAGCGGCGGATCGGTGCGGCCGTCCAGATAGCCATCGCGCCCCGTCGTCCCATGCCGCAGCAGGTCGAGCCGCATCAGCCCTCGCGCCCCGAGACGGCGGCCTCCGCAAAGGTCGCCATGCTGTTGTGGAGTGCGCAGGCGAGCCGGATGATCGGCAGCGCGGTGGCCGCGCCTGAGGCTTCGCCGAGCCTGAGATCGAGATCGATCAGCGGACGCGCGCCGAGTGCTTCGAGCACCAGGGCATGGCCGCGCTCGGCGGAGCGGTGCGAAAACAGCAGCCAAGGCCGGCAGGACGGATTGAGCTTCACCGCGACCAGCGCTGCCACGGAGACGATGAAGCCATCGACCAGCACCGGCCAGCGCCGCTCCGCGGCGGCAATGATCGCGCCCGCCATCGCGATGATCTCCAGACCACCGACGGCAACCAGGACATCTGCCGCGGCCGCCGGAGCGGTCAGCCCATGCCGCGCCAGCGCTTCGGCAATGACCGCGGCTTTGCGAGCGCGCCCATCCGCATCGAGCCCCGTTCCGCTGCCAACGATGTCGGCAGGGCCACACGACAGCAGAGCGGCCGCGATCGCCGCCGCCGAGGTCGTGTTGCCGATCCCCATCTCGCCGAAGATCACGAGATCAGGCGCGTGATCAGCCTGCCGCGCGACCGCCCGCCGTCCGGCCTCGCAGGCGAAGGCCACCTCCTCCGGGGTCAGCGCCCGTTCGACACTGAAATCGCGCGTGCCGCGCCGCGGCTTGTCGACGACCACGCCGCGCACCGGTTCATCCGCCAGCGTGCCGACGTCGACCACCTCCAATGGACAGCCCAGTGTCCGCGCCAGGACCGAGATCGCCGCCCCGCCTCCCGCAAAATTGTGCAGCATCTGCACCGTCACTTCCGGCGGATAGGCCGAGACACCCTGGGCCGCGATGCCGTGATCGCCGGCGAACAGCACCACCGGCACGCGCTCCGCCCCCGGGCGCTCCGTCGCCTGCAGCGCCGCCAGTTCGACCGCGACCTCCTCCAGCCGTCCGAGCGCGCCGAGCGGCTTGGTCAATTGGGCCTGCCGCGCGAGGGCCGCCCGCCGATGGCTTTCGGACGGGGCCGGACAATTGAGGCTGATCCATTCGGGCAACACGTGAGACGTCCAGTCTGGTGGCGGGTGTCCCGCTTGCCACCGGATGTCGGCGATGACAAGGACCCAGACGAACCGACTGGCTTGGCCGTCAGGACGGGAAGTCGGCCGCCTTCACCTGCATCCGGTCGGCGTGCAGCGACCAGTCGCGGAGGTTCTGCGTCTTGCAGAACTCCTGCTTGGCGATCTCTGCGGCCTCGCCTTCGCTGTCGGCCTCAACCTCCAGCGTGCTCTGGCAGATTTCGCACTGGCGGCCGTTCTCGCCCAGCACGTCCTTCATGAAATGGATGACATAGCGCGACATGCAACCTCCCTGCCCGTTGAAGCAGTGCTCGAAGGTGATGTTACCGCGCTTGGGCGTCGGCTGTTGACCGATATCAAGCGGCCGACGCAAATATTTGATGCAGCTGATGGAACCGCGCTCAGGCGCCGGCTGCGGGGAGGCTCGCGGCGGCAATGGCGACGAACCTGGACACCGCGCGCCGCACGCGGCCAGGAGTCGACTTCAGAATGGCGTTCAGCCGGCGCATCGGACCTATTTCCCTTCGGCGCCGAGCGAAAGATCAGGCTCAAGCTCATGGCGCTCCTGGAAAAATGATCGGCCGACCGCCGGCTGTCGAGACAGCGGAGAAAATAGCAATGACCGCTTCGCCGCGGCCGCTCTGGAGAGAAGATTCATTGCTGCGCTGCGGCTTACGACGCATGAAATCTTCTCCTCACCTTCCGCCCTCCGCGGCTACTCCGGCAGCATTCCGAACACCTCGCGGAACCGGGCGCTGTAGCGCGGCCACGCATCCGGGTTGATCAGCCGCGGCGGCCGGCCGCCGTCGAGCGCGGCGAGCAGCTGCTCGGCGGCGATCCGGCCCATGTTCTGCCGCGCCTCGCGGGTCACGCCGGCGGTGTGCGGGCTCGCCAGGACGTTGTCGAGCTGCAGCAGCGGATGGTCCGGCGGCGGCGGCTCCTTGGACCAGACGTCGAGCCCGGCGCCTGCGATGCGCTTTTCTGTCAACGCAGCGAGCAGCGCCTCCTCGTCATGGATGAAGCCGCGGGCGGTGGTGACGAAATAGGCGTTCGGCTGCATCAGCGCGAACTCCCGGGCGCCGATCATGCCGCGGCTCTCCCGGGTCAGCGGGCAATTGATCGAGACGAAGTCGGAGCGCCGCATCAGGTCGTCGAGCTCGACCTTCTCCGCACCGCGCGCCGCGATCTCCTCGGCCGAGAGATAGGGGTCGTAAGCCAGCACCGTCATGCCCAGCAGGCCGCGGCACAGCTCGGCAACCCGGCGGCCGACATTGCCGAGGCCGACGATGCCGACCGTGCGGCCCTGCACCTCGTTGCCGATCAAATCGTTGCGGTTGACGTCGCGCTCGCGGCGCAGCCGGCGGTCGGACTGGATGATGCGCTTCGACAACGTCAGCATCATGCCGAGCGTGTGCTCGGCGACCGAATGCGCATTGCCACCGGACTGGTTGACGACCAGGACGCCGGCCTGGGTGCAGGCCTCGACATCGACCGGATCGTAGCCCGCGCCATTGCTCGAGACGATCAGCAGGCCCGGCGCTCGGCGCAACAGGTCGGCGTCGACATGGAAGCGCGGCGCCAGCTCGTCGCGGGCGGCGCCGATCTGATAGGCGTGGGCCGCCGCGAGGATCGGCGCCGTGTCGGCCTCGGCACTCTCATTCTCCAGCCGGTCGAGCCGGACGTCGGGACGCGCCGCCAGCAGCTCGCTGAAGATCGGGTGGGCGAGATATTTGACGTAGAAGACGCGCTTGGAATTCGCGGCCATGAACAGGCGACCTCCTGGTTTCTTGCTTCTTGTCGGACACGAAAGGCGGATGCCTGACCGGCCGGGCCGGCATGTTGACAATCGATCCGGCGCCGTCAAGCTCGTCCCCCTATTCCGCCAAACCAAGACCGGGAGGAACCATGGCCACTGACGCCGA
>NZ_CAFI01000146.1 GCF_000239775.1 Bradyrhizobium sp. ORS 375 | reverse complement strand
CTTCCTTGTGCCGGCGCGCCTTCAGCGCCAGCGCGGCGGCGCCGCCGCCGAGCGCGAGGAAGGGGATGGTCGGAATGCCCGGCAGCAGCGCCAGCACCAGCATGACGGCGGCGGACATGCCGAGCGCCTGCGGATAGCCGGAGAACTGCTTGATCAGCGCCTTGTCGGCGGCGCCGGTGACGCCGGCCTTGGAGACGAGCAGGCCGGCCGCGGTGGAGACGATCAGCGCCGGCACCTGGGTGACCAGGCCGTCGCCGACGGTCAGCGTGGTGTAGGTGCGGGCGGCCTCGGCAAAACCCAGGCCCTGCTGAGCGACGCCGATGATGATCCCGCCGATGATGTTGATGAACACGACGAGCAGGCCGGCGACCGCGTCGCCGCGAACGAATTTCGAGGCACCGTCCATCGCGCCGAAAAAGCCACTTTCGTCCTCCAGCTCCTTGCGCCGGACTTTTGCGACCTTCTCGTCGATCAGACCGGCGGAGAGGTCGGCGTCGATCGCCATCTGCTTGCCGGGCATGGAGTCCAGATGGAAGCGTGCCGCGACCTCGGCGATGCGGCCCGAACCCTTGGTGATCACGACGAAGTTCACCGTCACCAGGATCGCGAACACGATGATGCCGATGACGAAGTTGCCACCCATCACGAAATTGCCGAACGCCTCGATGACGTGGCCGGCCGCATCGGTGCCCTCATGGCCCCGCGACAGGATCAGCCGGGTCGAGGCCAGGTTCAGCGACAGTCGCAGCATCGTCGAGATCAGCAGGATGGTCGGAAACGACGAGAATTCCAGCGGTGCCTGGATGAACAGGGCGGTCATCAGAATCAGGATCGACAGGGTGATCGAGATCGCCAGGAACAAGTCGAGCACCAGCGAGGGCAGCGGCAGGATCAGCACCACCAGGATGGTGAGGATGCCGAGCGCCAGCGCGATGTCGCCGCGCAGGATCAGCGTCTTCAGATCGCCGAATGAGAACCCGCCGGCCGGAGAGCCGGATCCCTGACCCGCCGTAACGTCGACCATGGCTTTCGCCCCTTCCCGAGGGCCGCGTTTGCCGGCCCCAAACGACTGCGCGGCGGCCACAGGGCCACCGTTCCGAAACTGAGGTACCGCGCTGGCGTCCACGGAAGCTCTCCCCCGTCAACTGCACCCAATCACGACACGCACATTCCACTCGGCAATTTTTGCCCGGTGTATGGTTAGCGTTCGGTTAACGGCGGTTAACGAAAGGTTGCGGGGAGGCGGGATGTGCGCTCCTGACGCATGGTCAGTCAGCCGCTCCGGCTTGCGGGGATTGCTCCTCGTGGCGAGGAGCGCCGAAGGCGCGTCTCGAACCATGAGGCCGACGTCCGGGCCTCGCCCTTCGAGACGACCGCCTCCGGCGGTCTCCTCAGGGTGAGGGGAGGGGCTGCGTTGTACGGCTCGAAGCATGTCGCCTGCTGCGCGCCCTCCGCCATGAGCCAACCTCGCGTGAAAAAAGTGAAGCGCCGGTCTCCGAACCAAACCCTCTCCACGGACACGCCGGTCGGCGTGTCCATGGTCGATGTGCAGGACCCTGTTGGGTGCCAAGACCTCGTGGTGAGGAGCCGCGCAGCGGCGTCTCGAACCATGAGGCCCGTGCCGCCGCTCGGCACTCCGACTGTCCGAAGGCATGCGTCTCGCAGACATGCGCCATCATCTCCCGCGGCGCATGGCGCCCGAGTTGTGCGATCAGATCCGCCCTCGACACAAAGGAGGGCGCAGGGAAGGCCGGGCGCTGGCCGCGCCCGTGGCCCGCCTGCAAAACAGAAAGCAGGCGGCAGTCACCACAGGTCTGGCCGAAACACCCGGCCTTCCCTGCGCGACGGTTGGAACGGCTTATACGTGGTCTCCCTGGTGCGCCGGGCTTGTTGGCCACCATCGCTGGCGTGATGCGCGAGCACCGCCACCTGCTTGATACCAGCGTCGGGGTATCAGGACCGCACGACTTCGCCGTGCGCAACGAACCGTTCGTCCGCGCAGCTAGAGGCCACGCTGCGATTCGCTGCGCCCATCGCATCCCACCTCCCACGTCTCGTGACGGTCGCGACACGCCCCTCCGGCGGAAGCAGGACGGGACGAGATATACATTGTTTCGGAAAAAATGAAATAAGAAAATTCGGCAAACCAAAAAGTGCGATGGGTTCGGGCTGCGGCGCGCCTTGACGTCGACCGGCCTGTCGTCGACGAGCCCCATCCGAGCGCGACGAAGTCCGGCGTTCGCCAGGCGCGCGTCGAGAGACGATTGGCCGAGCCAATGGGGAGAGAGTTTTCGCTACAGTCCGCAGACGTTAGACGGGGCTATGGATGTCTGCGTGTCAGTGTGTCCGGCGCTGCTTCAGGACGAAGGCATCATCGATGTAGTGCAGTTCTTGTCCATCGAACAACCGCTCATCGTCCCGCGTGACGGCAAGCACGAACGCGAAGCCATCCTCCACGGTGATGTCGTCGATGATGTCGGCCCGATTGTCATAGAAGCCAATGACGACCCGGGATGTCGCGATATCCGGGTTCAAGTCGGCGTCGAGCCACATCACGGCCGGGATCACCTCGGGAAGTCCGTTCTGTCTCTTGAGCGCGTCGACCAAGGCCTCGATTCGACGTCTTGCGCTGGCTGCGATCGAGAATGCAATCTTCATGATCGAAGCTTAGGCGTCGCTCAGGGCTCGGACAACCAACCTGGCTCGTTCGCTGTGACGTATCGAAATCGAGGAATACACGAATGCGTACGGTTTTTCTACTTTGGCACGCCCGCCCGCTCGATGGTGACGAGACCGAAGACAAGCTCGTCGGCGTCTACAGCAGCGCCGATGAAGCCAATGCTGCCAAAATGCGAAAGCTTCAGTTCGAAGGCTTTCGCGACCATCCTGATGGCTTCCTCGTCAGCGAATACGAAGTTGACAGGGATGCGTGGAGCGAAGGCTTTGCGGCGCGGTAGGCCCGATGATCCGCGCAAGCCAGTCCATGGTCTCGGCGCTGCACGGTGATCTCCAACCGGACTTGCCGCGGACGCTTTTGCGTCTGCATGGGTCGCCAGTCTCGGGACAATCCAACTCTGCATGATCTGAAGGACCATCGCGTAAGCTGAGACGCTCCCGTGACGACAGTGATCAACGGCGAGTGAAAGGCGGGGTCAAGTGCAGCAGCCGCTCCTGTCAAAACGGATCTTGATCGAAGGTCTGACCCCGGACGAAATACTGACGCTTCCGGACGAGCACATCGCCGCCTTGATTGCCGTTGGTCCGGTCGTCTTCAGCGCCGGCTCCGCGGAAATACTCGCCCAGATCAGATTGCGTTCCGGCGCGCTGATCGTGGAGCTCGCGCAGATCGACGGGGGCGGCGAAGGTGTGCTGCCGGTGTTGTCGCGGCTGGCCGAACGATTTGCGCGGCAGCGTGGCCTGGATGCCGTCGAATGGGTGGTTCATGCGATCAACTGCGCGCACCCGAACCTCAAGCTGCGTGGCTTCCTGGAAAAGCGCGGCTTTGAAGTGGTCAATGTCGAGGGGATCGGGCCTGCGTATTATTTGCGGCAGGCGGTCGGCAGGTCACCTTCCGCGATATAGCAACGGCTGGCGCCTCCCCGTGGTTTCGCGGGCGTCATCGTTCGTGACATTTTGTAACAACGCCGCGTGCGGCCTTCTTTAAGCAACACGTGCTGTTATCGTCTGATGACGATGGAGCTCTCGATGTTGCGTCCGACACTTGCGGGTTTATTAGCTGCGGGCCTGTGGCTGCAGCAGCCCTTCTTTCTTTCACCTGCACTCGCAGGTCCCTTTCTGGAGCGGCTGCAGGCGCGCATGGCGGCGCGCGAGGCCGGGCGCCAAACCGCACCGGCGACCGAACATGCCTATGGCGCCGATCCGCTGCAGAAGCTCGACTTCTGGCAGGCGCGGGGAGGCGCGGCCGCGCCGCTGGTCGTGTTCGTGCATGGCGGCGGTTGGAAGCGGGGCGACAAGCGCAACGCGACGGGAGCCGCGAAGGTCGAGCACTTGCTCGCGCAGGGCTACGCCTTTGCCTCGATCGACTATCGGCTGGTGCCGGCTGCGACGGTCGAGCAGCAGGCGGCTGACGTCGCCGCGGCGCTGGCGTGGTTGCGCAGCAATGCCCGGCAGTTGGGGATCGATCCTTCGCGCATCGTGCTGATGGGCCACAGCGCCGGCGCGCATCTGGTGTCGCTGGTCGGGACTGATCCGCGCTATTTCACGGCAGCCGGGCTGTCGTTGCGCGACGTGAGCGGCATCATCGCTCTGGACGGCGCCTGCTACGACGTGGCGCGCCAGCTCGCCGACAGCGGCCGCTTCATGCTCGATACCTACATCCAGGCGTTCGGCACCGAGCCTGCGCGACAGCGGGCACTGTCGCCGACCCTCCAGGCCGCAAAGCCGAATGCGCCGGCGTTCCTGATTCTTCATGTCGACCGCGCCGATGGCAAAGCGCAGTCCGAAGCGCTCGGCGCGGCACTCGTGCAGGCGGGCACGCCGGCCGAGGTCCAGGGCGTCGGCGGCACCGGACTGCGCGGCCACATGGAGATCAATCGCGAACTCGGCGATCCCAGCCATCCCGCCACTGGGATCGTCGACGCCTGGCTGCGCAAGATGATCGGCACGAAGTGACTTTCATTGACCCGTCGCCGCACGGCACGACGGTCACGCTGCCTCCAGATCTGCCCAGATTCGGCACGGCGCGCTCCCGTCGATCCGTCCATGGACCTACAAACTCACGACGATCTTGCCGAAATGCGATCCGGACCGGAGATGGGCATACGCCTCGGGAGCGTCGTCGAAGTCGTAGACCCGATCGACGATCGGATGGATCGCGTGTTCGCTCAGGAAGCGATTCATGGCCGTGAAATGTTCGAGCGAACCCACGGTGACGCCGATGATGTCGGCATTCTCCCATTGCAGGCGGGCGAGGTCGGGCTTCGGGCCGAACCCGGTCAAGACGCCAATCTGAATGATCTTGCCGCCTGAGGCGACCGCGCGCAGCGAGCGGTCATAGGTGCCGGGTCCACCGAGCTCGAGCACATGAGTGACGCCTTCGCCGGCCGTCGCTGTCATCACGGCGGCATCCCAATCGGGCGTGTCGCGGTAGTTGATCAGGATCGAGGCGCCGAGCGCGTGGGCGCGGGCGAGCTTCTCATCCGAGGACGAGATGACGATCGCGCGGGCGCCGAGCGCGACTGCGAACTGAAGGCCGAACAGGGCGACGCCGCCGGTTCCCTGGACCAGCAGCGTGTTCCCTTTGCCCATTCCGCCGCGCGCGATCAGGCCGTGCCAGGCCGTCACGCCGGCACAGGGCAGGGTCGCGGCTTCGATCGACGTGAGATGCTCCGGCACGGCGACCAGCGCCGTCGCCGGGAGCACCACATACTCCGCCAGCATGCCATCCATCGTGCTGCTACCAAGGGCTGAGGGAATATAGCTTGCCTTGAAAGGCCCTGAGACCCAATCGCGAAAGTACGAGGCGGCCACGCGGTCGCCCGCCCGCCATTGGATGACATCGGCGCCGACGGCATCGACGATGCCCGCGCCGTCGCAGAGCGGAACGCGGCCGTCGAAGCCGCCTTGGCCCGCTCGGTCGAGGATCAGGAGATCGCGGTAGTTGAGGCTTGTCGCCTCGACCCGAATGCGAACCTCGCCGCTGGCGGGTTCGGGTTTGACGAGGTCGGTGCGCACCAGGCGCCCTGAACCCGCGTGGCCATTCAAATGATAGGCTTTCATCGTTGCTCCCAGCACAAGGGGGGACTCCACTTGGGCGAGCACGATGTGTAAGGTCTGACAGTGCTGTCAGGGTCAAGAGGTTTTCAGATGAAGATCGGCGAACTCTCCCGAAGGACCGGCGTCAGCGTCCGGATGCTGCGGTACTACGAAGGCGAGGGCCTGCTTGCGCCGCAACGAACGTTGTCCGGTTATCGCGACTACGGTCCGGCGGAAGAGGAAGCCGTGCGCCGGATCAAGCTGCTTGGCTCCGCCGGAATGACGCTGGAGACGATCAAGCAGTTGCTTCCCTGCGTGCGGAACAACCGTCCGGACTTCAGACCTTGCGACAATTTGCGAAGACTGCTGGCGCAGCAGGTCGGCCTTCTCGACCAACGCATCGAGGCACTAAGCCAGAGCCGGACGATTCTCGCGGGCTTCATATCGAGCGTGAACTGATCGCGGGAGATTTCGTGCGCCCAGAGCTTTGCGCTCATCTGCGCAGCTGTGCCGAGAGCAGTCATCTGGCGGCAGAGAGGCGTGTCTTGCATTGCGCGGCAACGTCACCGCCACGGCGGATGACGAGCGAAAGGGATCGGCATGAAGCTCTATTCGTTCTGGCGCTCGCTCGCGAGCTTTCGCGTGCGAATTGCGCTCAACATCAAGGGCGTCGTCTACGAACAGATTGCCGTCGACGTGGACCGCCGGGAGCATCGCGACGGTGCCTATGCGGCGCTCAACCCGCAGATGGCGCTGCCGTCGCTTGTGCTCGATGATGGCACCGTGCTGACGCAATCGCTGGCGATCCTCGACTATCTCGACGAGGCCTGTCCAGGGCCGGCGCTGCTGCCTGATGAGGCGAAGGGGCGGGCCCGCGTTCGTGCGCTGGCGGCGATGATCGCCTGCGATGCGCATCCGCTGACGACGCCGCGGGTGCAGCGCTATCTCGCCGAGGTGCTGCACGTCGATGAGGCGGCGCGGGCCGCCTGGCTGAAGCACTGGACCGCCGAGATGCTCGGCGCGGTCGAGGCGCAGCTCGCCGGCCACGCCGCGACCGGCCGCTTCGCGCATGGCGACGCGCCGACGACGGCCGACATCTGCCTCGCCGGTCACGTCACCTTTGCGATCAACCAGGGCCTCGGGCTCGGCTCGATGCCGACGGTGCAGCGCGTGTTCGAGGCGGCGATGGCGCTGCCGGCGTTCGCCTCGGCTCATCCGCTGGCGCAGCCGGATGCACCGGCGGCGATGCGGCGCAACCCCGTGGTGCCATAGCCGCGCCACCCCAGTGGCTATCGCGGCGGCTGATCGCCCTCACGCTTCATCCAGCCCTGGAACTGCTCGAACAGCGCCTTCGCCTCGGCATCGCTGAGGCGCCGGCCGCCCGTCGTGGCCCTTGCGTTCATCCATTGCTCGAACTGCTGCTTGGTCGCGCTGGCGTCGGTCTCCGGCGAACGCGTGCTGGCCAAGAGCTCCTCCGCCGCGCGAAAACGGGTCCAGCCGGGCAATGACGAGGCGATGTTGATCTCGTTCCATTTGGGGTGGAACGGCGGCTGCTTGAACTGATCGAACCGCTTGAAGAAATACTCGACGAAGCGCGCGACGCGGCGGTAGCGCTCGGTCTCCGGCGACCAGTTGTAGACCGCCAGCACCTGCGGCACGCCGATCGTCTCGATGGTCTCGCCGGGCTTGAGCAGATTGGGATAGTCCTGCGAGGTCAGCCGCGTCGGCACGTAATAGTCCTGCAGGCTGCGCGGAAACGGCACCGGCAGGAAATGGAAGCCGGGCTCCGGCTTGAACTTGGCGAACAGATCAGTCGGCTTGCCGGTGACGTGGACGACGCCGGCGATCTCGCCGGTGCGCATCTTCTCCATGGCGACCGAATTGTTGATGAACACCTTTTCGGCGTTGATCTTGAGGCGGTCGAACACGATGCCGCCGGTGAGATTGGCGGCGCTTCCCACCGTGTTGAACGAGACCTTCTTGCCGGCGAGGTCCTCCAGAGTCTTGATCTCGGGGCGGACGTAGACGTGCATCTCGTTGATGTAGAACGAGCAGATGTAGCGGATGCGGTTCTTGATATTGGCGAGCGTGCCGTTGCGGACGAACTCGTCGAGCACGTCGGCCGAGGTGATGGTCACGTCGACGCCGCGCAGATACAAGAGGTCCTCGATATTGCCGAGCGCGCCATAGGTCACCATCGGCAGCACGCGCAGGTTCGGGCGGTCGTCGAGCACCTTGGCCATCTCGGCGGCGAAGCGGATGTTGGTGCCTTCGAGCAGGCCGCCGGCGACGCCGACCGTCCACTCATTTGATTCCTGCAGCTTGCCGCCTTCGCCCGCGGCGGCGGCGGTGGCCGATCTTGCCGGCTTGGTGCTCTGTGCCCCTGCCGGCTGCGGCGATGCCGCCAAGCTCACGATCGCAACGACGCAACTCAACAACAACGCGACCCGCATGCCCCAAATTCCTCCGTGGCCGGCTGCCCCGCGGTGGTGAGGCCGGCGATTGGTTGTCGGCATTATCCCTGCGCAAAACGCGCGGTCTACTACTCGCCGGTTGGTAGAAATCAGCCGAGGCGGCGGCGCAATCTCGCCACCAAAAAGCCATATCCTTGATTTCGCCCTATCGGCGGCGGCCTCATTCAGATCGGCGCTTGGCCGCACCAAGCAATGTCAAAATGGCACAGATGGAACTTTTGCGTCTTCTGGTTGTAGCGATCAGCGCGGCCGAAGCCGCTGTTGGGCGCGCGGCGAGCAATGGTGCGCTCTGCGTCCAGACACCGTCGATGCGATCGACCTGACGACGATCAGCCGTTTCCGTTGCCTCCCTTCGCGCAATAGGCCTGCCAGAATTGCCGATACCCGGCCTCGACGCTGCGGGTGTAGTTGGCGACGTCGCCGGCGGGCGAGCGCGCGACCATGCCGGGCAGCTCGGCGCGCAGCTTCGCAAGCAGCTCCGGCTGCGCGGCAAAGCTCTTGGCGATGCGGATATAGCCGTCATCGTCAGCGGCGACCCAGTCGGCCAGGCCGGCCGCGGTGAGAATGCCGCCGGCCGCGCGCGAGGCAGCGCCGAGGCCGAGCTTCGCCACCACCGGCACGCCCATGTAGAGCGACTCGAAGGTCGAGATGCCGCCATTCTGCGGGAACGGATCGAGCGAGATGTCGATGCGCTCATACGACCGCAGATGCTCGCTGCGCTCGCTGGCGCCGAGACAGAGCAGGCGCGCCTCCGGCACGCCGGCGCTGACGAAGCGGCTGATCAGCCCGTCGCGCACCAGGGGATCGTTGAGCGCGAGATGCTTGATGACGAGCTGCGCGTCCGGCACCTCGGTCAGCAGCCGCGCCCACAGCGCGATCGCCTCGTCGGAGATCTTGTCGATGCGGTTGTAGACGCCGAAGGTGACGTGGCCGTTCTGCAGCATCGGCAAAGGCGACGGCGGAATGTCGAGCAGCGGGTCGATCGTGATCACCGAGGGCAGGTCGTGAACCTGCTCGGCGAACAGGGGCCGGACGTTCTCGGGCACCGTGACCGGATCGGCGAAGAAGTAGTCCATCGTCGCAAGGCCCGTGCCGGTGCCGCTGCCCCAGGCGGTGACCTGGATCGGCGCCGGCTTGCGGGCGAACACCGGCATGCGGGTGCCGGTGGTATAGCCGGAAAGATCGACGAGGATGTCGACGCCGTCCGCCTGGATGCGGTCGGCGAGCTCGTCGTCAGAGAGGTTCGCGGCCTCGACCCAGACGTCGGCGATCGACTTGAATTGCGCGGTGAACTCATCGTGCCGCGGCGAGGCCGAGTAGCAGTTGACCTGCACCTGGGTCTTGTCGTGTCCGCGCAGCACCGGCAGGAAGGCAAAGGCGGCCGAGTGCATGCGGAAGTCGGCCGAGACGTAGCCGACGACGATGCGTCTGGCGGGATCGAGCGAGCGCGGCGCAAGCTTGCGGCGTGGGAATTTGGAGCCGACCGCGACCCACCAATATTGCCGCGTAGCCTGCTGGACGGCGAAGTCGGCGCCGGGCAGGAAGTCGAGATAGAAGATCTTCTTGGTGATCGCCTCGTCATAGTCCGGCTGCACGGCCAGCGCCTGATCGAACTGCGCGACCGCGCCGGCGATGTCGCCGAGCCGACCGAGGCAGGCGCCGAGCAGGGTGAGGGCGGTCTGGGCGGCCGGGTTGGCGTCGAGCACCCGCCGGCAGGCGGCCATCGCCTGCGCGACGTTGCCCTTGAGGATCGAGATCTGCGCCTTGCCCTGCCATCCCAGCTGCAGCTGTGGATCCAGCGTCACCGCGGCGTCGAAATCGGCTTCCGCGGCGTCGGTCTGTCCCGACAGCATGTAGAGCCGGCCGCGATGCGCCCGCAGCTCGGCATGCGCGGGCCGCGCCGCAAGCGCGGTGTTGAAGGTGGCTTCGGCCAGCTCGAAATGATGCAGCTCGAGATGCGCAAGGCCCTTATTGACCATGGCCTCGAAATGCGTCGGATTGAACGTCAGCGCGCGCTCGGCGCTGGCCGCGGCGGCGTCCCAGCGCCGCAGCATCATCTCGGCGACCGCGCGGTTGCTCCAGGAATCGACGTCGTCGGGCTTCAGCTCCAGCGCCCGCACCGCATTCGCGAGCGCGGCCTCGCCCTGCTTCAGCCGCAGCAGGGTGATGGTCAGGTTGCGCAAGGTGATCGGCGCATTGGGTCGCAGCGCCAGCGACCGCTCCAGCGCCGCGCGGGCCTCCTCGTAGCGCTCGCAATTCACCAGCGCCCAGCCGAGATTGGACTGCGCGTCCGCCGAGTTCGGCTCGAGCGCCACGGCTTGCGTCAGGAAGGTCGTGGCGTCGGCGAAGCGGGCCGATGACACCAGCGACACCCCGAGCAGATGCATGGCGTCGAAACAGTCCGGCACCTCCTGCAACAGCTTCGCGCACAGCGCCTGGGTGTCCGCCTGGCGTCCGGCGCGGAACGCGGTGTAGGCCGCCGTCAGCTGGGTCTCGACCAGCTTCTTCTGCTTCTTTTCCTGCCGTGCCTTCTGGAAGGCGCGCGAACCGACGGTGCTCAAGGGATCATGTCTCCGGACGGACAGGATGGGCGATGCGCTCGAACGGCCGCAGCCGCCTGCGCCTCGCGCCGCAGCCGGCAACCGGGCCGCCGCCATGCCCGGCGGCAGCGAGGCCACGGAGACCAAGGGTGTGTCCTGTGGTGGTCCGGTCGCCGGCCGCGCGCAACGCGACGCGGCGGAGCTTGCCCGCGGCATGGTTAGCAAAAGGTTAACGCGGCGGATGCGGAAAGGACGGGGACGTGAGATTGCCGGTAAAGGTCGCTGCATCGACGGGCCTCTGCCGAGTCATTTCATTGGGCACACCATCGCGGCCTCGCCGCGCGTGCGCGCCCGAGCTGTGCGTCATGCTCGCCCTCGCATCGAACGAAGGGCGCAGGGAAGGCCGGGCGCCGGCCGCGCCCGTGGCCCGCCTGCAGACAAGAAAGCAGGCGGCAGTCACCACAGGTCTGGCCGAAGACACCCGGCCTTCCCTGCGCGACGGTTGGAACGGCTTTATACGTGGTCTCCCTGGTGCGCCGGGCTTTCTGGCCACCATGGCGACAATGCGCTTGGGCGCATTGCGCTGGACACCAGCATCGGGGTGTCAGGACCGCACGATTTCGCCGTGCGCAACGACCCGTTCGTCCGCGCGGCCCAAAGCCACGCTGCGACCCGCTGCGCCCATCGCATCCCACCTCCCACGTCTCGTGACGGTCGCGACACGCCCCTCCGGCGGAAGCAGGACGGGACGAGATATACATGATTTCGGAAAAAATGAAAGAGAAATCTTGCGCCGGGCGAGCTCTGCTCGAGATTGCGGAGCTTGGAACGCATCCTTCGGATCAGCTCATATCTGGTCGGCTTGTTCGTGGAGAGTTTCCACGTGGCAGCTTCCATCGCGCTGAAAATGTCGACCCTCGGAGATCGACCGGAGGTGAACCGCCGAGCGGCTTAGGGCAGCTTTTCACCCAGAGCGGACATGTCGCCTTGCGGATACGGATGGCGTCATACGCCGTGCCTTTGTTGTGCTACAAGATGGCAATTCTAACCTACTCGTAGCGAGTGCAAGTGATTCGCCTGACCGAAATCAAGTTACCGCTGGATCATCCGGCTGAAGCAATCAAGAAGGCGGCCGCCGCTCGGTTGCGCATACCGGTGGAGCATTTGCTCTCGTGCGCGATATTCCGGCGCGCCCATGACGCACGTAAAAAGTCCGACATCGCGCTGGTCTATTCGCTCGATGTCGAGGTGAAGGACGAAGCGGCCGTGCTGAAGCGCTTCGCAAAGGACAAGGATGTTGGTCTCGCTCCAGATATGACTTACCGGTTTGTCGCTCGCGCGCCCGAAAGCCTGCGCGTGCGGCCGCTCGTGATCGGAGCCGGGCCTTGCGGACTGTTCGCGGCGCTTGTGCTTGCCCAGATGGGCTTTCGGCCGCTGATTCTGGAGCGCGGCAAGGTGGTGCGGGAGCGCACCAGGGACACTTGGGCGCTATGGCGCCGCTCTGTGCTTGATCCAGAATCGAACGTGCAATACGGCGAGGGTGGCGCGGGAACGTTCTCCGATGGCAAGCTCTACAGCCAGGTCAAGGATCCGCGCCACCTCGGCCGCAAGGTGCTGACCGAGTTTGTCAAGGCGGACGCGCCATCTGAAATTCTCACCGAAGCTCACCCCCATATCGGGACTTTCCGCCTCGTGAAGATGGTGGAGAACATGCGGGCCACGATCGAAGGGCTTGGTGGGGAATACCGTTTCAAGAGCCGCGTTGCGGATTTCGATATCGAGACGTCCAGCAACGGTGAGCGGCGCATCCGTGGCGTCATACTGTCCGACGGTGAGCGCATCGCAGCAAGCCATGTCGTGCTCGCGATCGGCCACTCGTCGCGCGATACGTTCCAGGTTCTGGCGGATCGCGGGGTCCACGTCGAGGCGAAGCCGTTCTCGATCGGCTTCCGGATCGAGCATCCGCAATCTGTCATCGATGCGGCGCGGTTCGGCGCTCGCGCGGGGCATCCTGTTCTGGGCGCTGCGGATTACAAGCTTGTCCATCATGCCTCCAATGATCGCGCCGTTTACAGTTTCTGTATGTGTCCGGGCGGCACAGTGGTCGCAGCAACGTCCGAGCCTGGACGCGTGGTCACCAATGGCATGAGCCAGTATTCACGCGCCGAGCGCAACGCCAACGCGGGTATCGTGGTCGGGATTACCCCGCGCGATTTTCCGGGCGGGGCGCTGGCGGGGGTCGATTTCCAACGGCGCTGGGAGTCGGCGGCGTTTGTTGCGGGGGGCGGCACTTACGCGGCGCCGGGGCAGCGTGTCGGCGATTTCCTTGCCGGCGTACCGTCAGCGTCGCTCGGCAGCGTTATCCCGTCCTACAAGCCAGGCGTCACACCGACTGACCTTTCTGCGTGCTTGCCCGACTATGCGATCGCGGCGATCCGCGAGGCGCTCATTGTGTTCGGCCGCAAGATCCGCGGTTTCGATATGGGGGATGCGGTTCTGACCGGCGTGGAGACACGCACGTCGTCCCCCATTCGCATCACGCGCGACGGCACGTTCCAGAGCCTCAACACCAAAGGGCTGTTTCCCGCCGGCGAGGGCGCTGGCTATGCCGGCGGAATTCTCTCCGCCGGCATCGACGGCATCAAGATCGCGGAAGCGGTGGCGAAGAGCATAGTCGTCGACTGACCTCCGGGAGAGCCGGTCCGACGACTGGCTATCGGTATCTGCTATTGGCTCGTCTGGGACCTTCTTGTCGTCGGAGGTGATGTCGGTTCTCGGCGGAGAGCCGGAAGTAAAATGTCGTGCGGCTGGACGGCAGCTTTGACCCGAAGCTGCGTCTACCAGTTTGCACGAGGCGGATCAGTTTCAGTAAGCCCATCGCTGCCGTGAGCAAACGCCTTGCGCAAAGCGGCCTCAATTTGGATGCGCATGTAGTCCGCGCGGTTCTCCCCGGGAAGTGGAAGCCCCATCTCCACGATCCGACCGGCTTCGAACTTTATCCACTCCGAAAAGTCCACGTCGTTTACCCCGACCGTTCGCCCGCATTGATCATATCGGACCAAGCATGTGATATCGCCTTTAGTCTCCTCGCGGACCTTGCCGTCGGCCCCGGCGACGTCCGCGATCGGGGTACAACCGGAAGCGATTCGTTGCACGGCGTGAAGGCCGTTTTTGACCCAGAGCAGACTTCGTGGCGGTTGCTTGATTGCGCTGCGTTGATTGTGTAATGCTTCATTCGCGCCGATTTGATACTCAGCTTGCGGGCGCTTCTAAAAATGCAGCTAAAGAGAACCGCTAACCCTGCATCACCCCGCATGTCGTGAGTCGTCGGCCGTCTCGAATGGGAGGGCCAAATGAAATTTGCTGCAATCGCTGATGTGCACGGGAATCGTCCGGCGCTTGAAGCCGTACTTGCCGACATTGCCGCGCTCGGCATCAACGAGGTCGTTAACCTGGGTGATCACGTCAGCGGTCCGTTGGAGGCGGCCGGAACTGCGGACCTACTGATTGACCGAGGCTTTCCGTCAGTGCGGGGCGATCAGGATCGAATCCTGGTCGATCTCTTGCAGGCTGGCACATCGACCCGCAGCGATTTCCGACAACTTGAACGCCAGCACTTCGATTGGCTGGCAAGCATGCCGTCCACGCTGGTGTACAGGGACCATGTGTTCTTATGCCATGCGTCGCCGAGGAACGACGCTGCCTTTTGGCTGGACTACATAACTTGCGATGGTGATGTGCGCCCCAGCCCAATCGAGGCCATCGAGCCCGAAGCCGAGGGGATCAACGCCCAGGTCATCCTGTGCGGACACACTCACATTCCTAGAGTTGTTCGTTTGAGAGATGGACGACTTGTCGTAAATCCTGGCAGCGTTGGATTGCCCGGTTACGACGGGAGGACGCCCGTTCCTTACGTCGTGGAGGTCGGCGCGCCTCATGCTTGCTACGCAATTTTGGAGCGCTCCAGAATGGGCTGGCTCGCGACCATCCGCCACGTGCCCTACGATAACGCGCCGATGGCTGAACTCGCGCGCAGCAAGGGAATGCGTACCTGGTCGGACGCGATTGCAACCGGTTGGGTCCAGCGGGAGTAGGTCCGCTTCTGGCCCGTTCCGGACCTTCGCAATGGAATTGAGAACGTCCGCTCTGAGCACAGCCGGAAGTGGATCCCCCGAGCGGTTTAGCGCAGCTTGTGCCCCAAAGCGGACTTGACGGACCGCCATACTTGTCAGGAGACGAGAATGACATGGAGAATTCCGGCGAGCGCTTCGGTCGGGGGGGGCGAGATGGTTCGGTGTGCAGCTGTCGTGTTTGGACTGACTTGTCTTGTCTCGGCCACTTTGGCTGGGGTGCCGGCGATGGCAGCTCCCAGATCGGAGGCCAGCAGGCCCTGCATCGGAGTGATTGCCGCTGCCGACCGCTTCATGGTGAGGAAGATCGGGTTCACTGCATTCGACTCCGAGACATTCGTGGCGCCGGTCGAGAGCTGGGGTCTCGATGATCTCATCGCCGCACGGGTCCGCGCCGCAGCCGGGGCCGGCGTGACGGTGTTGCGCCTGAGCTATCCCAAGGGGGCATTCGATCCGTTCTACGATCCTCCGTCTCGCCCGGCTCCGCCGCCCGGCCGCCAGTTGACGGAGATCGTTCGGCGCATCGCGGGGAGCACCAAATGCAGGCGCTACGTCGTCATCACGGCGTCTCACGCAGCATATTCTTCGACCAACACGACCCCGATCTCAGGAGTGGGAGTCTATCAGGCCAGCCTGACCAAGAAGACGTACCTCTACGCTCATCTCTTCGTGACGGTCTTTGACGGGGACAGCTTTGCCATTCGCCCAAATCCCTATGCAACCTTCCAATCGAGGCTGGAGCGGGTCTTCGTGCCAGCGAAGGATTTCGATCGCGAGATCGATCGAACGTTGTTCCCGGCGTCCGCGGCGGAAGCGGCCAACAGCACTGCCTTGCGCAATGGCGCACGCAGCGTCGTGACGGAAAGCCTCGACGACTTCCTGCCGGCATTTTTCCGGGAGTGAGACGGGGGGCATGATGCTCATGCATGATGAGATCACGGATCTGGGACGACGCGAGGTGGTCTTGCGATCCGGTCCAATCCAGCTTCGGCAGTGACCAGCTCAACGGCTGCTTGACGGGGCGGCGGGAGATGACGGCGCGCGCGGTGCCTCGGCCGGGGCCGGTTGTCCCACCGTCCCCAGACTCATCTCCCCGTTCGGGCGCCTCAGCTGCCAGCCCTGCGCCGTGCGCGTCAGGTCCGTCGGCGCCTCCTTGCCGGCCTCGTCGCTGGCCTGCAGGCGCACGCGATTGTCGCCGATCCAGGTGTCGACCTCGTATGGCTCGATGCCCTCGGGCTTGTAGCTCCACTCCAGCTTCGGGATGTCACCGTAGCTGAACATCCCGATCCGATAGTCGATGCCGCAATTGCCGTCGTCGCGCGGATCGATGGTAACGAATCGCTTGCCGTTCGGGGACAGGAAGGGGCCGCTGCCAAGCTTGGTCTCGGCGCCGGTGCGGCGGTTGACCAGCATCACGTAGGAGCACTCATAAGGAGTGACCAGAACGATGTAGTGGCGGTCGCCGAGCCGTCCGACCAGCCGGTAGCTGATGCAGTCGGCTTCCGGCCCCTCGGGTTCACATTCCTTGGCGTCGGTGATGACCTTGGTCTTGCCGCCGGCGAGCCCCAGCGTCAGCTTGCGGCCGTCGCGCCGGATCGTCGCCGGCAGCTCCTTCAGGCAGGCGCTCTCCTGAGGGACGCCGTCATGGATCTCGAGCGGCTGGCAGAGTGTGCGCAGGTCGAAAAAGCCGGCGCCAGCCGTGGTGGGGTGCGGCCAAAGCGCGACGAGTGCGGCGAAGACGAGCGCGCTCGGGACGCCAAGAGATCGGGACTGCATCTGTGATCGACGGTATGAGGTGGAGGGCCGCGGGCGAGCCTGCCCGACCCCGTAAGAATGCGGGGTCGGTTCCACTTAAGCAAGGCTTAGGCCGGTTCGGGCAGATTTATCCAAAATCAATCTGGATGGACGCTCACGATGAAGATCGGTCGGTTGTTTGCAGCCTCGATGCTGTCGGTCACGGTTCTGGCGATCGTGCCGGCGGCGCAGAACGTGGCCGGGCAGTACCGGACCTTTGTCGACCGGACCGAGGCGATCAAGCTGGTCGAAGCGTACGGCGCCGTGCTGTCGTTCGGGCAGCAGGTGGTCGGGCATCGCGCGCCCTATATCAGCCCGCTGTTTCAGGAGCAGCCGGCGTCCGAGACGCAGATGGCGGGGATCGCGAAGATCAGGCAGGCGTCGGATGCAAGCTTCGAGAAGGCAAAGGCGGCGGCGGCTGGTCTGAGCGACGGCAAGCCGATCGCGGACGGGCTGGTCGAGGCCGGCGCCAAGCTCAGCGACATTCGCGGTGCGATCGATCCGACCTTGTTGCGACCGCTCAGCGGACGCGACCAGACGGTGGTCAAGGGCTTCCTGCCGGGGGTCGGCCAGGTCGCCGCGATGATCGATCCGATCCTGGACAGCCTGGCCGACCGGGTGGCCGCGACCGACGCGTCATTGATCACGCTGCTCAACGTCGCCCGCACCGCGCAGGACCTGCGCATCGCGGCCGGCGGCCGCGCGGCGACGTTGTCGCCGGCGCTCAGCGCCCGCCGCCAGATTGCGCCGGCCGAAAAGACCATCATGGACCGCGCGCTCGGACGGATCGAGACCAACCGCGATCGGCTGCAGTCCGGCGTGCAGCAGCTCGGCAATCCGCCACGGCTCGCGGCCGCGCTGAAGGAGGCCAACGAGGCGTATTTCGGCCGCGCCAATGCGGTGGTCGACAAGGAGATCGCGGTCGGGCAGAGCGACGCCAATTATTCGATCAATGCCGATCAGCTGGCCGAAATCGTGGTGCCGGCGATCGAGCGCTTCTTCGTGCTGCGCGACTCCACCATCGCGGAAGCGCGCGACCGGGCCACGGCGGCGCGCGACAGCGCCCTGACGATGCTGATCGTCGGCGCCGTGGTCGTCACCGCGCTCGTTGCGCTGCTGATCGGCGTCACCCTGCTGCTGCGCCGCCGCGTCATCGCGCCGGTGATCGCGCTGACCGGGGTGATCGGCGAGATGGCCAAGGGCAATGACGAGGTTGCGATTCCGGAGAGCGGCCGCGACGACGAGATCAGCGCGATGGCCGGCTCGCTGCAGACCTTCAAGGAGGCGCTGCTGGAAAAAAAGGCCGCCGAGCGCGCGGCTTCCGCGGAAGCGCAGGCCAAGATCGAGCGCGGCCAGCGCGTCGAGACCTTCACCCGCGCCTTCGAGGCCGCGATCGGCGAGGTGATCGAGGTGGTGTCCTCGGCCACGTCGGATCTCGAGCACGCGGCCGACGCGCTGACCACCACGGCGGGGCGTTCGCTGGAGCTGGCGACGGTGGTGGCAAGCGCCTCCGACGAGGCCTCGACCAACGTGCATTCAGTGGCCTCGGCGACCGAGCAGATGACGACCTCCGTCGACGAGATAAGCCGTCAGGTCAAGGTCTCCGCACAGATCGCGGGCGAAGCCATGGAGCAGGCGCGCCGCACCAACGACCGGGTCGGCGAGCTCGCCAAGGCGGCGGCGCGGATCGGCGACGTCGTCGAGCTGATCAATGCGATCGCCGGACAGACCAATTTGCTGGCGCTGAATGCCACCATCGAGGCGGCGCGCGCCGGCGAGGCCGGCAAGGGCTTCGCGGTGGTCGCCTCCGAGGTCAAGGCGCTGGCGGAGCAGACCGCGAAGGCGACCGGCGAGATCGGCCAGCAGATCGGCAGCATCCAGGGCGCGACGCAGGAGTCGGTCGGCGCGATCAAGGAGATCGGTGAGACGATCTCGCGGATGTCGGAGATCGCCGCCGCGATCAGCTCGGCGGTCGAGGAGCAGAGCTCGGCGACCCGCGAGATTTCCCGCAACGTGCAGCAGGCCGCGCACGGCACCCAGGAGGTTTCGGCCAACATCTCCAGCGTGCGTCAGGGCGCCAACGAAACCGGATCGGCGTCCTCCAACGTGCTCGCCGCGGCCAAGTCGCTGAGCGGCCAGAGCAGCCGGCTGAAGCAGGAGGTCGCGCGCTTCCTGGATTCGGTGCGCGCGGCGTGAGGCGCCGCGCAGCGCGACGTCTACTTGCCCTTCTCGATCTTCGTGACGGTGTAGCCCGACGAATCCTCCTGCGCCTCGAACCTCACCTTGTCCCCGGCCTTGAGGCCCTTCAGCATCGCGGCATCCTTGACGCGGTAGACCATGGTCATGGCCTCGTCCATGCCGAGGCTCTTGGCGGGGCCGTGATGCAAGGTGATCTTGGCGTTGGCCTCGTCGACCTTCTTGACGTCGCCGCTGATGGTGTCGGCGGCGATGGCGGGGGACATGAGAGCGAGGACCAGCGCCGCAGCGGTCGTGAGTTGATACGATATTTTCATGGTGCGTCTCCTTGTGTTGAATCGTAGAGGCGGTGCGTAGGTGCGTAGCCCAGATGAGCGATAGCGACATCCGGGTTCTCGCGCGCGATCGAGGCGAACCCGGATATCGCTGCGCTGATCTGGGCTACGCGGATACGACGGAGCATCGTCACTTGACGGTGACGTGGCCGGTCATGCCGTAGTCGCGATGGTCGGGGATCAGGCAGGAATATTCGAACGTGCCTGACTTGCTGAACCGCCACAGCAGCTCGGTGGTCTTGCCCGGGGCGAGCCGCGCGCCGTTCGGCTCGTCGTGCTCCATGTGCGGATGCTTTTTCATCACGGCGGCATGTTTCAGATTCTCCTTCTTCGTGGCGAGCAGGAATTCGTGATCCTCCTTGCCGGCGTTGCGCAGCACGAAGCGGATCTGCTCGCCGCGTCTCACCTCGATCCGCGCCGGCGTGAACTCCATCTCGCTGAGCAGCACCTCGATGGTGCGTGACGGCTGCCTGGGATCGCCGGGCTCGCCGGCGGAATAGCCGCGCGGTCCGTGCTGCTCATGGCCATGCGCCGGCGCGAGGACGGTCAGCGTGGCGGCGAAGGCTGCGCCGATCGTGAAGCCAGTCTTCATCGGGATCTCCTGATCATCGTCGGTTGTCCATGCATCGCGCGCTGCCATCAACGCGGCGTGCGGGTCTGTGTCTTGCTCTCGCCCCGTCGCACCGGCTCGGGCGCGCTCGCGACCTCGTAGGCGACGCTGCCCTGCGGAAACTGATAGTCGCCGGGATCGCGATAGTCGTCGCGCGCGAGGCCCTCGCGCACCTTGACCGTCGTGAACATGCCGCCCATCTCGATCGGGCCGAACTGGCCATTGCCCGTCATCATCGGCAGCGTGTTGTCGGGCGCGGGCATCTCCATGCTGCCCATCGCCATGCCGGTGTGGCCCATCACCATGCCCTCGGGCGCGAGCTTGCCGACCGCGGCGGCGAGCTCCTTGCGCGACACGCCGATCAGGTTGCGCATGTCGTGGCCCATCGCATTCATCGTGTGGTGCGACTTGTGGCAGTGGAACGCCCAGTCGCCGGGATTGTCGGCGATGAAATCGAGCACGCGCACCGCGCCGACCGGCACGTCGGTGGTGGTCTCCGGAAATTGCGCCGCCTCGGGAAGCCAGCCGCCATCGGTGCCGATCACCTTGAACTTGTGGCCGTGCAGATGGATCGGATGGTTGGTCATGGTGAGATTGCCGATGCGGATGCGCACGCGGTCACCGAGCCGCGCCGGCATCGGGTCGATGCCGGGAAACACCCGCGCGTTCCAGGTCCACATGTTGAAGTCGGTCATCTCGTTGACCTTGGGCAGGTAGCTGCCGGGCTCGATGCGATAGCTCGACATCACGAACACATAGTCGCGGTCGACCGGCGGCGGCTGCGGCCCGCGCGGATGCACGACGATCATGCCCATCATGCCCATCGCCATCTGCACCATCTCGTCGGCATGCGGGTGATACATGAAGGTGCCGGCGTGCTTCATCTCGAACTCGTAGACGAAGGTCTTGCCCGGCTTGATGTGCGGCTGCGTCAGTCCGCCGACGCCGTCCATGCCGCAGGGCAGGATCACGCCGTGCCAGTGCACGGTGGTGTATTCGGGCAGTCTGTTGGTGACGAAGATCCTGACCTTGTCGCCCTCGACCGCTTCGATCGTCGGGCCCGGCGACTGGCCGTTATAGCCCCACAGATGCGTGGTCATGCCGGGCGCGAACTCGCGCGTGACCGGCTCGGCGACGAGATGGAATTCCTTCCAGTCGCCGTTCATGCGGAACGGAAGCGACCAGCCGTTCAGCGTCACCACTGGCTGATAGTCCGGGCCGGCAGAGGGATGCAGCGGCGGCTGCATCACCGCCTTGTCCATCGTGGCGGCTTCCGGAATCGCGGCGGCCTGGACGCGGCCTGACACGGCGGACGCGCCGGCCAGCGCCGCGGAGCCGAGCAGGGTTCGGCGTGACAACATGCGGGCTCTCCTGTCATTCGTGGCTTGGCGCAACTGCGCTCGCGGTCTGCTGTGTCGGTTCCTCGGCCGCGGCAGCGCCACCGTTGACGGCGGCGGAGAGCTCGGCCTCGGCGAGGAAGAAGTCCCTGACCGCGTCGATCGCGGCACGTCGCGAGGCGAGGCGCTGGCGTGCCTCGAGCAGCAGGGCAAAGATGTCGACCTGCATGCTCGAATAGCGCAGCTGCATCTCCTCGCTGATGATCTTTCGCAGCGGCAGCACCTCGCGGGCATAGTGACCGGCGATCTCCAGGGACGCGCGATAGCTGCGATAGGCGTCGCGCGCCTCGGAGCGCACCGTGACGGCGCGCTCGGTCAGACGGTTGAAGGCGATGTTGTAGGTCTCCGCCGCCTGCCGCACCCGCACCTCGCCGCCGTCGAAGATCGGGATCTGGAATTGCACATCGTAGCCGCGCTCGCGGATGACGCGGCCATCGGCCTCGCCGGTCTTGCGGTCGAGACCGGCGAGGTCGAGCAGGGTGACGAAGCGCGTCGCCTCGGTGAGCTGCAGCGAGGCCGCGAGCGCCGTCAGCTCCTGGCGTGCGATCTGCAGATCGATGCGGTGCGCGACGGCGTCGCGCTCGATGAAGGGCTGCGTCAGCGGCCGACGTGGCAGCGATGGCAGACGGTCGGGCAGGCGGAAATTCAGATCGTCGCCCCACAGGCCCATCAGCCGGATCAGCCGCTCGCGCGCGCTCGAGGCCATGCGGCGGGCGCTGGCGAGCTCGGCCGTGGTCTCGGCATAGAACACCTGCTCGCGCGCCTGATCGAGACGGTTCAGCGCGCCGGTCTCGCCGAGCTTGGCGGCAAGCTTCGCCGTCGCCTCCGCGGCGGACTGCGCCTCGAGCAACAGAGCCACCAGCTCGTTGGCGGCGACGACGCGCACATGCGCGCGGCGCACCTCGGCCGCGAGCCGCAACGTTGCCAGCGCGGCCCTGAGCTGAGCCTGGCGGAAGCGCTCGCGCGCGATCTCCGAGCGCAGCGGCAGGGTGGCGAGCGCCAGGATGTCGCCGGCGACCTGCCGCTCGGCCTCGAACGCGCCGTCGCCGCTGATGCGCATCAGCGAGAAGGTCGGGTTCGGCGGCAGGCTGGCCTCGACGGCATCGGCCTCGCTGAGCGCCAATTGGTGAAAGGCGGCCTGCAGGCCCTTGTTGTTGAACAGCGCGACCTGCACGGCGGCATCCGCCGACAAGGACCGCGCGAGCAGCTTGCGGGTGACCGCCCGCAGGCGCTCGGCGTCGTCATCGGTCCTGACCGACGCGACCTCTTTGCCGGTGGTGCGGCTGGTGATGTCGGCGACGACGCTCATGCCGCCGTCGCCCGAGAACGAGGCGCAGCCGGCGAGCGCCGTCACGACAGCCAGCGTCGCGAGCCTGATGATCCCATGCATGACGACCGGCTCCTAGCGGCTCGGTTCGGCGCGCGGCGGGCCAGCGCCGTCGCGCGATCCCCAGGCGGATGGCGCGACCGGGCGCAGCGGCGTGTAGGGCGACGTCACCGCTGATGTCCGCACCGGCGCGACGCGTGCCGCGGGATCGGCCGGGTCGGGGCCGGCAAGGGCGATCGTGCGCGGCTGGCAGGCGGCGAGGCTGGTCGCCAGCAGCAGGCATGCGCCG
>NZ_CAFI01000147.1 GCF_000239775.1 Bradyrhizobium sp. ORS 375 | reverse complement strand
TCCGGGACGACGACCTGTTGTTTTCAGCGTCAGTTGCGTCTTCGCCGCCAGCCCCATCCTCCGCCGTCGTCCCGGCGAACGCCGGGACCCATACCGCGGGATCTCACTTGGGGCAGACTGATCATTGATCCTGTCGACCTACGGTTACGGTGCTGAAACCGGCAACGGCTCCACAGTCACCGCGCCGTTGGCGGTCTTCGTCTCCGGCTTCGGCATGACCACGCCCGCCAGCGCCTGCACCGGGTCGTCGCCCGGCTTGAAGCCGGACTGCACCAGGATCTCGTCGATCAAGGGCTTGAGCGCATGAACGCGCAGCAGCTCGCCGGCGAGGCCCTCGCCGAAGCCGACATTGCCGCCGCCGGCGCCGTTGCCGCCGAAGGCGCCGCCGGTGTGCAGAATGCGGACATCCTTCAGGTTGGCGATCGGCTTGACCATCTCGCCGAGCGCCGCGGGCATCGTCGCGATGCGCTGCTTGGCGAGCTCGAAATCGATCACGTTGCTGCCGAGCTTGTTCTGCGCCTCGTTCTTCAGCAGGATGACGGCGGCTTCCGCCTCGCCGATCTCGCGCACGCCGGCGGCCTTGATCTTGTTGGCCTGGGCCTCCGCTTCGGCCAGCGTCTTGGCCGCCTCGCCGCGATCGACCGCCGCGCGCTTCTCGGCCTCGGCCGCCACCGTGATGCCGGTCGAGCGCTGCTCGGCCTCCTTTCGCGCGGCCATGACGGCGGTCTGGCGTTCGCGGTCGGCGATCTCGATCGCCCGCGCGGTGGTCACCTTTTCCTCCGCTGACACCGCGAGCGCCTCGGCCGCCTTGGCGACCGCGCGCGCCTCGGAGGTCTCCTTGCTCTTGGTGGCGATCTGAATGTCGTTGTCCTGCGTGGCGATCTGGATCTCGCGGTCGGCGTCGGTTTTGCGCCGGTTGATCGCGAGGTTGGATTCGATGGTCGCGGTCTCGCGCACCTTCAGCGCCTCGGCCTCGCGCTGGGCGATCTTCTGCTGCGCCTCGATGCGGGCGTTCTCCTCGGTCTGCCACGCCGTTTGCGTCGCACTCGCCACCTCGGCGCGCGTGCTCGCGGTCTTGTTGGCGATGTCGCGCTCCTGGCTGAGCTCGGCTTCCTTCTTGGTGCGCTCGATCTGCAAGGTCAGCTGGCGCGCCTCGAGGTCCTTCTGGGCGATCGCCACCTCGTTGTCGCGCACGATCGCATTGCGGTCGCGACGCCGGGTCTCGGTGACGGTCTTCAACAAGGTGAGACCCTCCGCGTCGAAGAAGTTCTCGGCGTTGAAGAACGAGATGTCGGTCTGGTCGAGCTTGGTCAGCGACACCGATTCAAGCTCGAGGCCGTTCGACTGCACGTCGGCCTCGACCGCGGCCTGCACGTGCTTGACGAAATCCGAGCGCTTCTCCTGCAGGTCCAACAGCTCCATCGTCGCCGCGACCGAGCGCAGGCCGTCGACGAACTTCGCCTCGACCTGGTCGCGCAGCAGTTCGGCATTGTTGGTGACGGCGCCGAGCGTCTGTGCGGCGAGCGCGATGGAATCCACATCCGGCTTCACGCGGACATAGAACTCGGCGTCGATATCGACGCGCATGCGGTCCTTGGTGATCAAGGAATCCTTCTTCGAGCGCTCGACCCGCAATCGCAGCGTCTTCAGGTTGACGCGCGCGATCGAGTGGAAGATCGGCAGCACGACGGCGCCGCCGTCGAGCACAACCTTCTTGCCGCCGAGGCCGGTGCGCACGAAGGCCTCGTCGCGGGTGGAACGGTGATAGAGCACGGCAAACACCGTGCCGAGGACGACCAGCAGCGTGACGCCGATCGAGGCGGGGACTATGAGATCAAACATGACAGAGATCACTTTCTGGACTGACAGTCCGGTTGTGATGAAACCAGCTCGTCGGCGGCTGCGATCGCGAGGAAGCGGCCGTCCTTGCGGTCGACGAGAAGAACCGACGCGCCCACCGGCAGCGGCGGCGAGCCCGGCGCGGCCGAGGCCGTCACCGTGTGCCAATTGCCGTGGACGTCCTTGACGCGGACGCGGCCGGGCAGCCCGCCATCGAGCGGGCCGACCGCGACTTCGCCGGTGCGGCCGACGAGATCGGACAGACCCACCGCATAGCTTTCGTCCTGCGGGATCAGCCGCGCGGCGTAACGCGTCGAGCTGCGCAGCATCGGCACGGTGGCAACAGCGGCAAGCACGCCTGCGGCCGAAGCCGGCAGCGGCAACGCGAGCAGCCGGGCGACATCCTGGATGAGAAAGCCCGTGATCGAGAAGATGCCCAGCCCGAGCAGGATGCAGATCATCAGCGGCACGCCGCCGACATTGATCCAGGACAGCACCTGGCCGATGCTGGTGCTGTTGCCGTCGTGCCCGAGATCGACGGTCTGGCCGAGCAGCTCGCTGACCGACAGGCCGATCAGCATCGAGCCGATTTCGACGCCGCCGACCAGCACGATCATCACGGCGGCGACCGCGAACGGCCGCACCTCGGGCTGCATGAAATGGTCGATGATGGTCATGGGACGGTGCGCCCCTGCCCGCTCAGTTCTGCGACTTCAGACGCGCCAGCCGCTCGGCAATGTCCTTGTCGCGCTTTAGCTTCGACAGTTCGTCGATATCGGGCGACGGCGCGATGCCCTCCGGCACGCCGGTGGCGCGCGCGATCGCGCGGGAGGCGCGGCTGGCCTTGGCGAAGCCGGCATCCGGTCCCTTGCGTGACGTAGCCTTCGGCTGATCGGCGATTACTTCGCTGCGCTCGAGCTCGGCGAGGCGCGCCTGCGCATCCTGCAGGCTCGACAGGATCGCGCGCAAGCTCGTCAGAACCGCGTCGACACGCTCGGCATTCTCGTCGATCGCCTTCGACAGCACCTCGAACTGCGCCTCGAGATCCATCTGCCGGGCGATGCCGGCGCGGGCGAGATCGTCGCGATTCTCGGTAATGGCGAGGCGGATCTGCTCGGCGAGCACGCCGGTCTCGCGCTCGATCTCGGCGCGGCGGGCGTTGAGGCGATACTCCTCCGCGCGCGCCGAAGCGAGGCTGTCGCGCTGCTCCCGCTCGGCCTGCTCGATCTCGCGGATCGCCTGCTTGACCAGCGCGACCTTGTTCTTGTCCTCGGCCTTCTCGATCGCGCCATAGGCGATCCCGGCGATGAGGCGCCCGGCGCGTGACAGGAGCGTGTCGGGAGCCGGCGCGTGTTCGGCGAGCATGACGTTGTCCTTTCGTGGGCTGAGATGAGCGTGGGAAGTTGCGGTGACGCCGAAATGGATTTCGAAGTCACCGTCGTCAGTGCGAACGAGCTGCGCCGGCGTCGCGTGCGACCAGCCCGCGACATAGCCGGTCACCTCGAACGGGATCGTGACGCGGCCGAGCGCCGTGCCGAGCGACAGCGTCGCGGCGTCCCGGACATTCACCAATCGGTCGTCGAGCGGCAGCCGCGGGTTCGAAGCGGCGCGATACGCCGCACGGTCGCGCAGGCCGAGCGTGACGAGCCGCGACGGCAGCCGGGTGGCCCTGCGGATCGGCTCATAGGCATGGCCATGCAGCGCAACGAGATTGGCGCCGATGCCCTTCGCGGCAGCGATCTCGTCGAGCATGTCCATCATCCGGGCATAATCGGCAAAGGTCGCCTCAATCGCGCCGAGAGCCTCCGGCGTGAGCAGGAGACGATAGCGAGCAGCCTGATCGTAAGGGTTTCCGGCCATGGAAAACATTAAAGCACTATTATTGTGCTTTCGCAAGCTGTCCACCACTCCGAGGACGCCGCACCTTCCCGTGACCACACCGAACGCCATGCCCATGCCGATATGTCGCGCCCGGCCTTCCGGCCGGTTCGAGGGCGCCTGAACAATCCCTGGTGATCGTTAAGAGGGTCGTGATGCACGGTAGCGACGCGCCGTGGGCGACGGTTCGCCTGCAACGCGCCGCCCCCAATCATTTACGACGCTGGGTCTCCACCGCCGGTGTCGTCCCGGCCAAGCTCTGGCGTCGCGCAGCGACGTCAGGGCGCAGAGCCGGGATCCATAACCACAGGCCGTTGCGAGGCGACGACTCGGAGTTGCGATCCAGCCTCGAACGGCGTCCTGAGAGTATGGGTCCCGGGTCAGCGCACGCCAGCGCTTCGCGCTGACGTGCTTGCCCGGGACGACACCGAGTTTGGAGTAAAGCCATCTCATCAACTTCAGTGTCATCCCGGCCAAGCCCTGATGTCGCGTAGCGACGTCAGGGCGCAGAGCCGGGATCCATAACCACAGGCCGTCGTGAGGCGACGACTCGGAGTGGCAATCCTGCCTCGAACGGCGTCCTGAGAGTATGGGTCCCGGGTCAGCGCACGCCAGCGCTTCGCGCTGACGTGCTTGCCCGGGACGACATCCAGTTTTTGGCGAGGCGCCTCACTCAATCGTGCGCCGGGCAGCGGCCGATCAGCAGTATTCGCGCGCCAAGCTACGATGTTTCGAGCAACGAGCCTCTAACCGAGATCACCGTCTACTTGATCGGCGCGCGCGGCAGCACGGTGTCGCCGATCTCCATGCGGTAGACGTGATCGAGCGAGTACCAGGGCGCGGCGACGTCGGGCTCCGTCGGATGCGGTTCGTCGTGGCGGATGAAGTTGCCGAGCAGGGCCTTGGTGACGCCGAACTGGACGTCGCTGTCGATGTGCGGGTCGTTGGGGTCGTAGACTTGCGAGATCAGCACCTTGAACCCTTGCTTGACGATCAGCGCATGCAGATGCGCCGGGCGATAGGGATGCCGGCCCTGGGCCTTCAGGAGGCGGCCGACGACGCCGTCGGTCGGGATGGGATAGCCGACCATCATGACGGAGCGAAACCAGAAGCGGCCGTCGACATCGGTTGTGAGCTTGCCGCGCAGGTTCATGTCGGCCTGCTCGGGATCCTGGTTCTCGTAGTAGCCGACGGGAGACGCGTGCCAGACATCGACTTCCGCGCCGGCAACTGGCGCGCCGCTGGGATCGACCACCCGCCCTTGCACGAACAGCGCCGGCCCTGGCGTGGCCGAGCGCACGATCGAGCCGCCGTTCGCGGTCACAGGTGAGTTCAGCCGCCAGAACGGACCGAGCAGCGACTGCGCCGTCTCGGTGTTGCCGCCATCGCCATTGTTGAGCAGGCAGACCAGCGGCGAGACGCCGAGCGAGCCGGCCATCAGCACGACTTCGTTGTGCGTGTCGTTGGTGCGCTGACCGAGCTCGGCGATAACAGCGGCGGCCTCGCGGAATTCGGCCTCGGTGAGCCTGACATCGCGGACGAAGCCGTGGAGGTGCTTGATCAGCGACACCATGATCTCGCGCAGCCGCGGGTTGGAGGTCTGCTCCATCACGGCTAACACCGCCGGCGTGACGTCCTGTTCGCGGGAGATGGTCATTACTTGTTCTCCGTCATTCCGGGGCGACGCGCCAGCGTCGAACCCGGAATCTCGACGTTGCCAGACTCATCTCCAGATTCCGGGCTCAGCCCTGCGGGCTGCCCCGGAATGACGAAGCGCGTTGCGCTTCGTCAGTTGACCATCTCGACGGCCAGCGCGACGCCCTGGCCGACGCCGACGCACATGGTGGCGAGAGCGCGTTTTCCCCCGCGGACTTCGAGGCCGTGCACCGCGGTCATCGCGATGCGCGCGCCGCTCATGCCCAGCGGATGTCCCAGCGCGATGGCGCCACCATGCGGGTTGACGAAATCGGCATCCTCGGCGACGCCGAGCTGGCGCAGGCAGGCGATGCCTTGCGACGCGAACGCTTCGTTGAGTTCGATCAGATCGAAATCGGTGATCTTGAGGCCCAGCCGCTCCATCAGCTTGCGCACCGCCGGCACCGGGCCGATGCCCATGATGCGCGGCGGGACGCCGGCCGACGCCAGCCCGAGCACGCGCGCGCGCGGCGTCAGGCCATGCTTCTTCACGGCCGCTTCCGAGGCGAGGATCATCGCGGCGGCGCCGTCATTGACGCCCGACGCATTGCCGGCGGTGACCGTGCCGGGATTGCGCACGATCGGCTTCAGCTTGGCGAGACCTTCGAGCGTGGTCTCGGGGCGCGGGTGCTCGTCCTTGTCGACGGTGATCGGGCCGGCCTTGCCGCCGGGCACCATGACCGGCGTGATCTCGGCGGCGAAATAGCCCGAGGCGATCGCCTGGCCGGCACGCTGCTGGGAGCGGATCGCGAACGCGTCCTGGTCGGCGCGCGACACCTGGAATTCCTCGGCGACATTCTCGCCGGTCTCCGGCATCGAATCGACGCCGTATTGGCTCTTCATCAGCGGATTGATGAAGCGCCAGCCGATCGTGGTGTCGAAGATCTCGGCCGAGCGGGAGAACGCCTCCGTCGCCTTGCCCTGCACGAACGGCGCGCGCGTCATGGATTCAACGCCGCCGGCGATCGCGAGATCGACCTCGCCCGAGCGGATCGCGCGGCCCGCGGCGCCGACCGCGTCGAGGCCGGAGGCGCAGAGACGGTTGAGCGTCTGGCCGGGAATGGAGTCGGGCAGACCCGCGAGCAGCAGCGCCATGCGCGCGACGTTGCGGTTGTCCTCGCCGGCCTGGTTGGCGCAGCCGAAGAACACCTCGTCGACCGCGGCCCAGTCGAGATTCGGATGCTTGGCCTTCAGCGCCTTCAGTGGGGTCGCCGCGAGATCGTCGGTACGCACCTTCGCCAGCGCGCCGCCAAAGCGCCCGATCGGGGTCCGCACCGCATCACAAATGAACACGTCTCGCATCGCTCTCTCCCGGGGGTGTTTCTGGTCAGAATTGACGGCGGTTTTAGGAGTGCGATGGGGGCAGGTCAAATGACGGGAACGCGGGGTGGCATGCGTGGAGATGGCGGAGCGACGCGCTCGCCGCGCGCTCGGTGCGCTCCCTCTCCCCGTTCTTCACGGGGAGAGGGCTGGGGGTGAGGGGC
>NZ_CAFI01000148.1 GCF_000239775.1 Bradyrhizobium sp. ORS 375 | reverse complement strand
CGCCGCGTCCGCGGAGATCATCCAGGTCGCGCAAGGTTGCGGCCCAGGCTTCCACCGCGGTCCTCGCGGCGCCTGCCGGCCACTCTACAATTGTCCTCCCGGCTGGCACACGGGCCCCTATGGCAAGCGCTGCTTCCGCAACTGACAGGTCGGCATACGGCAGGGCCGGCCGGTCTGCGTAACCGTCCCTGTCGATTCCGCCGACTGATCTATTTGCCGAGAAAATCCAGCAGCAGCGCGGCGAATCTTGCCGGGGCATCCAGAAACACGAGGTGTCCCGCATTGGGTATCACCTCGGCGCGCCCATCGCGCATCCGTCCCGCGAGCGTCGTGGCCAGCTCGGCGTTCTGCCCCATCTGTGCTCGAAGCGCTTCCGGTGCGTTCGGTCGCCCTGGCGCGTTTTGGTCGTCCGCTCCCATGATGAACAGTGTCGGCTGTGTCAGCAGCGGAATCTCGTGCACGATCGGCTCGCGATAGATCATCTGATAGGAGCTGACAAAGCTCTTCAGCCAGCGTGGATAGTCGGCGCTCCCTTTGAGATTGAAGCGGGCATCGACAAACGGCGTCACCTGCTCGGGCGGTAGCTTCAGCGCGTAATTGGTTTCGAGCTGCTTGCGATAATCCTCCGCGGTGAGACGATCCTCGCTCTCGATGATCTTCTCGGATGGGATGGGCGGCACATAGAAGCGGTAGTCCTCGAGCCCGATCGGCGCCGCCAGCACGAGATGCGTGACGCGGTCGGGATAGGCGCGGGCGATGCGCACGGCGAGCATGCCGCCCATCGAATGGGCGACAACATCGACTTTGGCGATGCCGAGATGGTCGAGCAGGGTCATCGTGTTGCGCGCGAGGATGTCGAAATGCAGCTCGCCTGACGGCTTGGATGACTTGCCGAAGCCGACCTGGTCGGGCACCACGACGCGAAAGCCGGCCTCCGTCAGCGTCGTGATGACCGGCGCCCAGTAGCTCGAAGGAAAATTGCGGCCGTGCAGCAGCAGCACGGTGCGGCCGTTGGGCTGCGCCGGTGCGACATCCATGTAGGCCATGCGCAGTTGCTCGCCGTCATTGACCAGCGGCAACAGGCTGACCGGGTAGGGATAGGCAAAGCCTTCGAGATTGATGCCATAGGGTTCGCGCGGCGCGTCAGCGGCCCGGGCGAGGGAGGGCGCGGCGGCGAGCAGGAGAGCGCAGAGCGCAACGGCGAAACGGGACATTGAGGCTCCAGGAGGACAGGACGATCGCATCGTCAACTGTCTCGCGGTGGCCTGCGTTCGCTTGCGAGGCAAGGCTGTATCGCGATCCCGCGATAAACAGCGTGTGATCGTCAGCCGTCGCTGTCCGGCCCGAACAGCGCCGCGAAATGCTTCTCGCCGGCGTGGCTGAAATTCACCACGCGGCTGCCGGGCGTCGGGTCGCGCGCCGCCCATTTCAACTCGGTGAAGCGCTTCATCAAGGCTGCACCCAAGGTGCCGGCGAGATGATGCCGCCGCGCGCTCCAGTCGAGGCAGGCCTTGCACACCGGGCGGCGCGGATGTGCCAGCATTTCGGGCGAAATCCGCAGATGCCGCGCCAGAAACTGTTCGCCGTCGTCGGTGAGCACGATCTCCTGCTTGCGCCGGCGCACCAGCCGCTGCCGCGTCATGCTGTCGAGCATCTGCACGCCGAGGTCGCCTGCAAGATGGTCGTAGCAGATGCGCGCGCGCCGCAGCTCCGGCTCCTTCGGCCCGGTGCGCACGCGCATGTGGCCGGCCCGCGCGGCGAGACCCGCGAGCTTCTCCAGTACGTCGGCGACGTCGGGATCGGCCAACCGGTAGTAGCGGTGGCGGCCCTGCTTCTCCGGCTCAATGAGCCCGCCGCCTTCAAGCTTGGCGAGATGCGAGCTCGCGGTCTGCGGCGTCACGCCCGCTTCCTGGGCGAGCTCGGTCGCGGTCAGCGCACGGCCTGAGAGCAGGGCCGTCAGCATGTTGGCGCGGGCGGGATCGCCGACCAGCGCGGCCACCATGGCAATGTCTGGGCCTGATTTCATACTTCGATGCTAGACGAAGCATTGTCGTGGGGCAAGCGGATAGTGTCGAGGATGTCAAACATACTCGAGGTTGTCATGACCATCACCGTCTTCATCCGCTATCGCATCGATCCGTTCAAGCGCGACGTCTTCGAACACTACGCGCAACGCTGGCTATCGATCATTCCCCGCTGCGGCGGCGATCTGATCGGCTATTTCATGCCTCATGAGGGCACCAACGACGTCGCGTACGGCCTGATTTCGTTCGACAGTCTTGCCGCCTACGAGCGCTATCGAGCCACGCTGCGCAACGATGCCGAAGGACGGGCGAACTTCGCACTGGCGGAAGAGCACAAGCTTATCCTGGGCGAAGAGCGAACATTTCTTCGCAATGTCGTGGCCACGGCATGAGAGCGGTACTATGTTGGTGCAACCAAGACGAGATGGGAGGACGACATGACGGTCACGACCGCAGACAAACGCGCTGCATTCCGCAAGCTCCACGAGGCCGGCTGCTTCGTGCTGCCGAACCCGTTCGACGCCGGCACGGCGAAGATGCTGCAACATCTCGGCTTCAAGGCGATCGCCTCCACCAGTGCGGGGTTTGCCTGGTCGATCGGCAAGGCCGACACCTGCACGATGCTGGACGAGATGCTGGCACATCTGGCCGCGCTATCGGCGGCGGTCGACATTCCCGTCAACGCTGACTTCGAGGGTGGTTTCGCCGAGGCCCCGGAGGGGGTGGCGGCCAACGTCGCGCGCGCCGTCGCGACCGGCGTTGCGGGCTTGTCGATCGAGGATTCCACCGGCGACAAGAACGATCCGCTCTTCGCGCGCGAACTTGCCGTGGAGCGCATCCGGGCTGCACGGCAGGCGATCGATGCCAACGGGGGCGACGTGCTGCTGACCGGCCGCTGCGAGGCGTTTCTCTGGGGCAAGCCCAATCTCGGCTTGGTGACCGACCGTCTCACGGCCTATGCCGAGGCTGGCGCTGATTGCCTCTATGCCCCCGGGATCAAGACGGTCGAGGAGATCACGGCCATCGTCAAAGCTGTCGCTCCGAGGCCGGTCAATCTGCTGATCGGTGCGTCGGGTCTGTCGCTGAAGCAGGCCGAAGATATCGGCGTGCGCCGCATCAGCGTCGGCGGATCACTGGCGCGGATGGCCTGGGCCGGCTTCATGCGTGCAGCGAAGCAAATGGCCGAGCAGGGCACCTTCACCGAGCTGGCCAACGGCTATCCTGGCGGTGAGTTGAACAAGATCTTCGGTTGAGATCGGTCTGCACACGAGGAAAAGCCGCGGCACGGGCCGCGGCTTCTCTATTTCCATCAGTCGTCGCGCTTAGTCGTGGTCTACGCCGATGCCGACGCTCACGCCCGGCGCGCGGATGCCGATGCCGCCGCGGTCTTCATAGCGGCGGCGCTCGATATAGCGCTCGCGCGGCGCATAGGCGTAGGAGTCGCGGTCTCGATCCTCGATGATGACGCGACGTTCGCGGTGTTCGCGCCAGCAATGGCCGTCCTCGTTGCAGACCATGCGAACGGTCTGGACGTCGCGTTGCGGGACGGCCGAGACGTCAGGCGAGAGCGGAGCAGCCGAGGCTGCGGTCATGATGAGCGTGCTGGCAGCTGCTGCGAGAGCAAAAGCTTTCATCGATTGTCTCCTCCGGTTGGTGCTGTGTCAAAGTGCCGCAGAGCCAATTTCCAAGCGTCGCAATCGTTCCATGGCGAGCCTCGTCGATTCGAATGTTCGCTTCGCGTACAACAAACAAGCTCATTGTGAGCTCGATTGGATATCAACAAACAAGGAGTCCAACACACAAAAGGGCGGCGGGTGATGGCTCACCCGCCGTGAGTTGCTGATGGCGCATGGCCATCCGCGAGATTGTTTGTTGCCGACCTTACTTGGCGTTGTTGTTGGTCTGGCCGGCCGGGGCCGGCGGCGGCGTGGTGCGATCGCCCGCGGCGCCGGTGGTCACGCCCGGAGAGCTGTTGGGCGCGGGCTGCTTCGAGGCCGTCTGCGAGGTCGGCGTGGTGCTGGCCTGGTTGTCATGCATCGACATGTTGTTGAGGCCGTAGAACACGGCCCCGAGCAGGATCGCGATGCCCACGGCATAAGCCGCGATGCGGCCGCCCGAGGCGCGGCCTTCGGTCAGCTCGGGGTCGGGTTGCAGCCGGCTGTCCATCCGCGCCGCACGCTCATACTCCGTGCCCGTCATGCCCGGCTCGGTCAGTCCGGCGCCGGTCATGCCGGCCCCACTCATGCCCGGACGCGTGCTCATGTCCGGCCGGTTCATGCCATCAGGATAACGTTCGTTCGGAAGCCGTTCGTTGGCCATCTCATCCTCCTAGCGATTGTCTGCGGACAACCTGCGCGACCGCGGGTCCGTTCCGCGAAACCTTACGAATTCCCCATCTGATCGGCTGGGCGGCGCGCTAAGGTTCCTCGCGGATCTGCGATTCTGGAGCTTGTCATGTGGAACCTGCCGCCGACCGACGGCGTGCTGCATCTGTTGTCCTGGGTGGCGCTGGCGGCGCAGGCCATGACGGCGGCGCTGGCCGCGGGACGCCGCAGCATGGATTGGATGGGCGTCTGCCTGCTCGGCGCCATCACTGCGCTCGGCGGCGGCACGTTGCGCGACGTGCTGCTCGGGCATTATCCGCTCGCCTGGGTCGAGCGGCCGTCCTATCTGCTGCTGACCGTGCTGGCGCCGTTCGTGACCATCGCGATGGCGCGGCTCGTCCACCGGCTGACCACGGCGTTTCTCGTCCTCGACGCCATCGGCCTCGTCGTGTTCACGATCTCGGGCTGCGAGATCGCCTGGCAGATGAACGTGCCGTTCGGCATCGTGATCGTCGCCGGGATGATCACCGGCTGCGCCGGCGGCGTGCTGCGCGACATCCTCTGCAACGATGTGCCGCTGTTGTTTCGCGCCGAGCTCTACGCCAGCGTGTCGCTGCTGACAGGGCTGCTTTACGCCACCGGCCTGTGGCTCGGGCTCGGCAGCGGCGTGCTGACGGCGCTGACCTTCGCGTTCGGGCTGTCGTTCCGGCTGCTCGCGATCCGCTACAAATGGAATATGCCGCAGTTCGTGTTCACCGGGGAGGGCAAGGGCTGAGGTCTTCCTGTCGCAATGCACAATGCGCCCGTCATGCGGTCGGCAAGTAACGGCAACGAATCGGTAACCGTTCATGCCGCGCCATCCAAGCGATGGCGGCTATCATCCCATTGCGCGGCGACGGCTGTTTCCGACACAAACCGCAAAAGCCGCGGCCACCGGCGGCCATGAAATTGCGATTTTGGTTGGCTGCCCTGCGTCCGCGAGATTTGTGATGCGCATTCTTGAAAAGCAGACTTAAATCATTGGCAGATCGCGCGCTTCCCACTCGGGGGCGGCGAGACGCGCACCCCGATAAAGCACGGCAAGAGGGCGGAATGGGCATCAACGAGAGCGAGATCAATCTCGACCAGAAATACACCGCAAGCTCCGGCCACATCTTCCTGACCGGCATCCAGGCGCTGGTGCGGCTGCCGATGGCCCAGATCCGGCGCGACCGCGCCGCGGGCCTCAACACCGCCGGTTTCATTTCTGGCTATCGGGGCTCGCCACTCGGCGGCTACGACCAGCAGCTGTTCTCGGCGCGCAAGCATCTCGAGCAGTACAACATCAAGTTCCAGCCCGGCGTGAACGAGGACCTCGCCGCGACCGCGGTGTGGGGCTCGCAGCAGCTGCATCTGTCGCCCGGCGGCAAGTATGACGGCGTGGTCGGCATCTGGTACGGCAAGGGCCCCGGCGTCGACCGCTGCGGCGACGTCTTCCGCCACGGCAATGCGGCAGGCTCGGCCAAGAACGGCGGCGTGCTGTGCCTCGCCGGCGACGACCATGGCGCCAAATCCTCCACCGTGCCGCATCAGTCCGACCACGCCTTCATGTCGGCGCTGATGCCCTATCTCTATCCGTCCTCGATCCACGAGATGATCGAGATGGGCCTGCTCGGCATTGCGATGTCGCGCTATTCCGGCTGCTGGGTCGGCATGAAGGTCATCACTGAAACAGTCGAGACCACCGCCGAGATCAACCTCAACGACGAGATGACGCCGTTCGTCATCCCCACGGATTTCGAGATGCCGCCGGGCGGCCTCAATCTGCGCTGGCCGGACGACCGCTTCGAGCAGGACCGCCGGCTGCAGGACTACAAGGGCTTTGCCGCGATCGCCTTCGCCCGTGCCAACAAGGTCAACCGCATCACGATGGACTCGCCGAACGCCCGCTACGGCATCATGGCGTCGGGCAAGAGCTACGAGGACATCCGCCAGGCGCTGCGCGAACTGGGGATCACCGAGGAGGTCGCCGCCAAGATCGGGCTTCGTCTCTACAAGATCGGGATGCCCTGGCCGCTGGAGCCGGAAGGCGTGCGGCAATTCGCGGTCGGACTCGAGGAGATCTTCATCATCGAGGAGCGCCGCGAGATCGTCGAGAACCAGGTCAAGCAGGAGCTGTTCAACTGGCGCGACGACGTCCGTCCGCGCATCGTCGGCAAGATGGACGATCACGACAAGCGCTTCCTGCCGTTCGCCACCGAGCTCTCGGTCGCCTCGCTCGCGACCTCGCTGACGGAACGCCTTCTCCGCCTCGACCTCAATCCGGAGATCAAGGCGATGCTGCGCGCCAAGGCCGACTGGTTCAACGGCCGCGACGCCTCGCAGATGCAGCTGGTCTCGCCGGTGGCGCGTACGCCGTATTTCTGCTCCGGCTGTCCGCACAACACCTCGACCAAGGTGCCCGAGGGCAGCCGCGCGCTGGCCGGCATCGGCTGCCACTTCATGTCGCTGTGGATGAACCGCAACACCGAGACGTTCACGCATATGGGCGGCGAGGGCGTGCCGTGGGTCGGCATCGCGCCGTTCACCGGCGAGGAGCACATCTTCGCCAATCTCGGCGACGGCACCTATTTCCACTCCGGCAGCCTCGCGATCCGCCAGGCGGTCGCCTCCAAGGCCAACATCACCTACAAGATCCTCTACAACGACGCCGTCGCGATGACCGGCGGCCAGCGCCATGACGGCGACCTGTCGCCGCAGCAGATCACCTTCCAGCTGCATGCCGAAGGCATTCGAGAAATCTATCTGGTCTCGGAAAACCCGGACTCATATCCGGCCGACAGCATCGCGCCGGGCGTCAAGCTGGCGCATCGCGACGAGCTCGACAACGTCATGAAGACGCTGCGCCAGACCAAGGGCGCCTCGGCCATCGTCTTCGTGCAGACCTGCGCCGCTGAGAAGCGCCGCCGCCGCAAGCGCGGCACGATGGAGGATCCGCAGCGCCGCGTCTTCATCAACCCGGCCGTCTGCGAGGGCTGCGGCGACTGCTCGGTGCAGTCGAACTGCATCTCGGTCGAGCCGCTGGAGACCGAGCTCGGCCGCAAGCGTGTCATCAACCAGTCGTCCTGCAACAAGGACTATTCCTGCGTGAAGGGCTTCTGCCCGTCCTTCGTCACCATCGACGGCGGCAAGCCGCGCTCGCGCGCGCCTGCTGAGCTCGGCGACATCGGCGAGATGCCGGAGCCGCTGACCAAGCCGACATTGGACCGGCCCTACAACGTCGCCGTCGGCGGCGTCGGTGGCACCGGCGTGCTCACGATCGGCGCGCTGCTCGGCATGGCCGCGCATATCGAGGGCAAGGCCTCGATGATCCTCGACATGTCCGGCCTCGCGCAGAAGGGCGGCGCGGTGCTCAGCCACGTGCGTCTGTCCGAGAACACCGCCGACGTGACCTGCTCGCGCATCGTCACCGGCACCGCCGATCTCGTCATCGCCGCCGACGAGGTGGTGGCGGGCGCCAAGGAGACGATCACCTTGTGCGATAGCGAGCGTACCCATGGCGTCATCAACAGCCATCTGATTCCGACCGCCGACTTCGTGCTCAACCGCGACTTCAACTTCCAGAACCGCAAGGTCACGAGCCTGCTGGAGACCGCGCTTCGCAAGGACGCGACCTTCTTCGACTTCACCAAGCCGGCCGAGGCGCTGCTCGGCGACTCCATCGCCACCAACATGATGATGATGGGCTATGCCTATCAGAAGGGCCTGCTGCCGCTGTCGGCCGAAGCGATCGAGAAGGCGATCGCGATCAACGGCGTCGCCGTCAAGATGAACACCGAGGCGTTCCGGCTCGGTCGCCTCATGGTGGTCAATCCCGAGCGCGTCGCTGGCATGATGACCGGCCAGGACGAGACGGTGCCGCCGAAATCGCTCGACGCGATGACGCTCGACGAGATTATCGCCCACCGCACGGCGCACCTCACCGCCTATCAGAACGCCAGGTTGGCCAAGCGCTACCGCAAGCTGGTCGATCAGGTCCGCGAGGCCGCTGAGAAGGGCGGCTACGGCGAGACGCTGCCGCGCGCCGTCGCCATCAACTATGCCAAACTGCTCGCCTACAAGGACGAGTACGAGGTGGCACGGCTGTTCTCGGACGGCACCTTCGAGAAGCAGATCCACGACGCCTTCGAGGGCGACTACAAGGTCTCCTTCAACCTGGCGCCGCCGATCTTCAACTCAGGTCTCGACCCGCAGGGACGGCCGAAGAAGAAGAGCTACGGCCCGAGCATGATGAAGACGTTCCGGCTGCTCGCGAAGCTCAAGGGCCTGCGCGGCACGCCGCTCGACATCTTCGGCTACTCCGCCGAGCGAAAGATGGAGCGCGACCTGATCGCCGGCTACGAGAAGGACGTCGCCACGGTGCTGAGCCTGCTGTCGCCGGCCAACGCGGAGATCGCAACCGAATTCCTGTCGCTGCCCGACAAGATCCGCGGCTACGGCCCGGTGAAGGAGAAGGCGGTGCAGGACGCCAAGGTGCGCTACGCACAGTTGGCCGCCGACCTCGCCAACCCGCCGCCGGCGCCGCGCCAGATGGCGGCGGAGTAGGGGCCTGCTCTCTCCGTCATCGCGAGGAGCGCAGCGACGAAGCGATCCAGAGTCCTCGTGTAGCCCTGGATTGCTTCGCTGCGCTCGCAATGACGCGGTGAAAGCCGGAGCCTGCATCAGCGAAGCGACATGGGCGCTGTCCCTCGTGTCGCTGCGCTCAACCGGGCTGCTACTCTCGTTTTTTGGAATCTGATTTTCAGATTTATATTGACGAAAATCGGAAATCATGCTTTATTCCGCCTATCCCGCCTCA
>NZ_CAFI01000149.1 GCF_000239775.1 Bradyrhizobium sp. ORS 375 | reverse complement strand
CTCGCAGGCGGGCCGCAGGCGGGCCGCAGGCGTCAGCCGACGCCTGGCCTTCCCTGCGCCCTCCGAACGCGAGAGGGTGGGATGAGCGGCATGACTCGGACAGAATTGTCGCGAGACCGCGGACGTGTGGTTGCGCGTGTCTCAACTGGTGTCGATGAGTTGCTCCGCGCGCGCCTCACGCTCCGTCGTCGTCCCGGGCTTGACCCGGGACCCATAACCCCAGGCAGCAGTTGGCTTGCGCAGGTCCAACCACCTCGTGTCATCACATCGGCCGGTGGCTATGGGTCCCGGGTCAAGCCCGGGACGACGGCGGTGAGAGGGGCGCCAGCGTACGCCCCTGACGCCAATGTCACCCGTGCACGACCGACTTCGCGATCATGCAATGAATGCCCTTGGAGCCGTTGACCGTCTGCGTCACGCGCAAATCCGCCGCGAGGCTGCACAGCGTGTAGGCGTCCTCGCGCGACAGATTGCGCTTCTCGCCCAGCAGCACGATCATGTCGCGCAGCGCCTTGACCACGCACTGGTCGAGATCGGGGTCCATCGCCATCGTCATGTAATGCGTGGCCGTCTCCGCGCGCGGATAGTCGAAGCTGAGATCCTTGCGTACGGTCAGCCGGAACCGGCCCTGCAGCGCGGTCTCGATCGCGGTGACGCAGACCTCGCCGTCGCCCTGCACGCCGTGGCCGTCGCCGCAGGAGAACAGCGCGCCCGGCACGAAGACCGGGAGATAGAGCCTGGCGCCGGCGCCCAGCTCCTTGTTGTCGAGATTGCCGCCCATCGCGCGCGGGATCAGCGAGGTGATGCGGCCCCAGGCCGGGGGCGGTGCGGTGCCCATCACGCCGAAGAACGGCGCCAGCGGCAGCTCCAGCCCCCACGGCATTTTGCCGACCATGCGCTCCCGATCGAGCGGGATGTTCATCAGCCGGCTCTCATGGAAATCGTCGGGCAGGGTGCCCGCCAGCGGCCGGATGAAATTGTAGCCCCAGTCCTGCCGCAGCTGCACGTCGAGGATCTCGACCTCCAGCACGTCGCCGACCTCCGCGCCGCGCACCGCGACCGGCCCGGTCAGGATGTGGCCGGGCACCATGCGCTCCGACCTCGCATGGACGTCGAACAGCTCCGGCGGCACGTGGAATCTGCTGGTGTCCGGCACCACGTCCGGCCCGCCGCTGATCGAATCGATCGTAACCTCGTCTCCGCTGTCGACCGTGAGCACCGGTTTCAGCCGGGATTCGAAGAAGCCCCAATGGCAGGTCTCGGGGCTGGCGTGCAGATGATGATGGGCCATGATCCTCTCATTCGTGCCGGTTCGAGGCGAAGCATAGCGCATCACATGGCGTTCGCAGAGAGATGGCAACGCATGGCGGCTGTCGTGTATGAGGGCGGCCGTACGATCTCACCCTGCGCCGGAGCCCGGAATGTTCTTCGTCCTGTCCAAGACGCTCGGCCTGCTGGCGCTGCCGACCAATTTCATGATCGCGCTCGGCCTCGTCGGCGCCCTCCTGATGCTGACGCGCTTCGCCCGGTTGGGCCGGAGGCTGGTGGTCTCGGCGATGCTGCTGCTGGCGATCGTCGGCCTGACGCCGCTCGGCAGCCTGATGCTCTATCCGCTGGAAAGCCGCTTCCCGAAATGGGACCCGGCGAAGGGCGCGCCGGACGGCATCATCGTGCTCGGCGGCCCGGTCGATTCCGATCTGTCGGTCATGTACGGCATGCCGGTGACGGTGGCCGGCGCCGACCGGGTGATCCAGGCGGCCGTGCTGGCGCGGCGCTACCCGAAGGCGCGCGTGCTGTTCACCGGCGGCAGCGCCAACCTGATCGCGACCGAGGCCAAGGAGGCCGATGTCGGCGCCGAGATCCTGGAAAGCCTGGGGGTGCCGAAGGATCGTCTGCTCTTGGAGCGGCAGTCGCGCAACACCTACGAGAACGCGATCTTCTCCAAGGCGATGCTTGCACCGAAGCCGGGCGAGCGCTGGCTGCTCGTGACCTCGGCCTATCACATGCCGCGCTCGGTCGGACTGTTCCGCAAGGCGGGCTTCCCGGTCGAGCCCTATCCCGTGGATTGGCGCGTCGGCCGCGTGCTCGATTTCGACGGCATCTCGCTGCTCGGACTGCGCCGCGCCGATATCGCCGTTCGCGAATGGGTCGGGCTTGTGGCCTATCGCCTGCGTGGCCGCACCGACGATTTGTTTCCCGGCCCGACTTAACCCGATGGCTTGAAGCCGGCCGCCTTCGCCGCCAGCTCGTCACGCACGCGCGCGACCACCGGCTCGAAGCGGCAGCTGGCATCCTGGCGAAACAGCCGTGCGCTCGGATACCACGGGCTGTCCTCGCGATCCCTCAGCCAGCGCCAGTCGGCGAGGTAGGGCAGCATGATCCAGGTCGGCCGTCCCAAGGTCCCGGCGAGATGCGCGGCACTGGTGCACACGGTCACGACCACGTCGAGACAGGCCATGAGAGCGGCCGTGTCGGCAAAGTCGGTCAGCTCGGCGGTGAAATCGCGGATGCGGCTCTGCTGCGCGAGCAGCGCCTTGTCGGCGGGACGCAGCTCCTTCTGCAGGCTGACGAAGTCAGCCTCGACATCGAGCAGCGGCAGCAGCGTCGCCAGCGGCATCGAACGGTTGCCGTCATTGGCCTGGTGCGGGTTGCCGGACCAGACGAGGCCGACGCGCAACCGATCGTGCGGCCCGAGCCGCTGCTCCCAGGCGGCCACACCCTCAGCCGGTGGTGGCGGCAGATAGTCGGCCGACGGAATGGTCTGGAGCGTGGTGCCGAAGGCGAGCGGCAGGCTCATGATCGGGCAGTGCATATCGAACGCCGGCCGGACCAGGTCCGGCGCGAAGGCGAGGCACTGCGACACGCCTTCGATGCCAGCCATCAGCCGCCGCAACGGCTCGCGCACCACCAGGATCACCTTGGCGCCGCGCGCCGCCACCATGGGGAGATAGCGTGCGAACTGGATATTGTCGCCGAAGCCCTCGTCCTCCTCGATCAGGACGGTCTTCCCGCCAATGTTTTCTTGGCCCAGCCATCTTGGCTGCGCGAACCGCGGATAATCAGGCGAGAAATCCGGCATATTCCAGCGCGCCTCGCGGCGCGCCCAGCCGGCTTGGTAGTCGCCGCATTGCAGCTCGATATGGGCGAGCTGCCAGGCCGCCTTGGCATTGCCGGGCTCAAGCGCGAGGATCTCGCGGTAGACCGCCGCAGCCTCCTCGAAGCGCAGCAACTGCAGCAGTGCAAAGCCCTTGTTCTGCAGCACGTCCACGAAGCCCGGCCGCAGCGCCAGCGCCTTCTCGAACCAGGCCAGCGCCTCTTCGCTCCGGCGCAGGCAGACGAAGGCATCGCCGAGATTGTTGCAGACAAGCGGATCCGTCGGCGCAAGCCTTTGCGCGCGCTGGCAATCGGCAAGGTAGTCTTCGTAACGTTTCAGCTGGCGGACGCACCGGGCCCGCAGCTGCAGCGATTGGAGATCGTCAGGCTGCTGTGCCAGGCAGACCGTGAAGGCCTGAACCGCTTCCTCATAACGCTGCTGCTCCTGCAGCAGCAGGCCGCTCTGAAACGCAGCTTCCCGGTGCACGGGATTGATGGAAAGCGCCTGCCGGTAGCTCAGCAGCGCTTCGTCGCCGCGACCAAGCGCCAGCAGCACGCCGCCCATGTGCTTCCACAATTCGGCATCATCGGACTTCAGCTGGATCGCCTTGTCGAACACGGCCAGCGCGTCGTCGAGCCGGCCCATCTGCTTCAGCGTGAAGCCGAGGCTGGTGAGATAATCGATCTTCGGGCTCTGCCGGATCGCCCGCGAGAACCACGCCACCGCATGGTCGTACTGCCCGCTCTGCAGCGCGATGATGCCCAGCAGCGCGAGGCTGTCGGCATGGTTCGGGTCAGCGGAAAGTGCCTGCTCGCAGGACATCTGCGCGTCGAGCAGACGGCCGCCGCCGAGATGGTGCAGCCCGGCCTCGTACAGCGCGGCCGGCGACAACGACGGCGCCGCACCGGGGCCGGGCGTCGCGCTCTTCGCGCCTTTGTTCCGGTCACTGCGGCCCATCGCTCGATCCTGTCCGGGGATCAAAAATTCATAAGTGATTCCCGGGGGATCGAGAAGGATCATGGTAGGGCAGGCGAGGCCGGGCGGCGGAGGGGCTGGCCTCGCGGGCCGCGAGCGTCTAACAAGCGCCCCGAAGTCGAACCAGGCCTCGCAACGACACTCACCGCGGGCTCGAACCGCGTGGCAGGGAGGGAGCGCCACATGCAACAGCCGAATGGCTCCGAACGGCTCGATCTCGCGGCCATGGTCGCCGACCTGAACGCCCTGTTGCGGCTGAAGACGACCGTGATCGGCATCAAGATGTTCGCCCGCGTCGAGGACATGGAAGCGGTGGAGAAGATCCGCCGGCCCAGCGCCGTGCACACCACTGACCAGATCGTCAGCATGGCCGCACGGCTCGGCTGGACCGTCGGGATCACCGGCGACGATCTCGTCGGCGCGCAGTGCCGCGCCGTGATCGGGCTCGGTCCGCAGGACGACACCTGGCTGAAAGGCGAGAACTATGTCGGCGTCTGGCACGGCACGGCCGAGGATGCCCGCAAGCGGCAGGAGGCGCTCGATGTCGTGCCGTTCGGGCGCTATCAGGCGATGGCCGTCAGCCCGCTGGCGAGCGGCCGCCTCGATCCGCCTGACATCTGCCTCGTCTACGCGACGCCGGGACAGATGATCATCCTGATCAACGGCCTGCAATATGTCGGCTACAAGAAGTTCGAATGGGGCGTCGTCGGCGAGACGGCTTGCGCCGACTCCTGGGGCCGCGCGCTGAAGACCGGCGAGCCGAGCCTGTCGCTGCCATGCTTCGCCGAGCGCCGCTATGGCGGCGTGCCGGACGAGGAGATGCTGATGGCGCTCAAGCCCGCCGACCTCGCCAAGGCGATCGCCGGCATGAAACAACTCGCCAAGAACGGCCTGCGCTATCCGATCGCGCCTTACGGCATCCAGAACGACGTCCGCGCCGGAATGAATGTGTCTTATGGAAAAAAGTAGACCCGCAAACTCCGTCATTGCGAGCGCAGCGAAGCAATCCAGGGCTGAGGACGGGACTCTGGATGGCTTCGTCGCGGAGCCTGTCATCGGGCCGCGCGCCGCGCGGACCCGTTGGCTCTTCGCAATGACGGGGCATTAAAATCGCAGCTGATCTCCAGGAAACAAGAATGACGTCATCCAAATTCGACCTCGTCGTCTACGGCGCCACCGGCTTCACCGGCAAGCTCGTCGCCGAATACCTCGCCACCCGCTATCGCGGCGACGCCTCGCTGCGCTGGGCGATGGCGGGCCGCAGCCTCGACAAGCTCGCCGCTGTCCGCGACGAGATCGGCGCGCCGTCCGATACGCCGCTGATCGCGGCTGATGCGTCCAATCCCGAGACGCTCAAGGCGATGGTAGCGCAGACGAAGCTGGTGCTGACCACGGTCGGTCCCTACCAGTACTACGGCAATGAGCTGGTCGCCCTTTGCGCCGAGACCGGCACCGACTATGTCGATCTCTGCGGCGAGCCGGTGTGGATGCGGCAGATGATCGACAAGCATCAGGCCGCCGCCGAAAGGAGCGGCGCCCGCATCGTGTTCTCCTGCGGCTTCGATTCCGTACCGTTCGAGCTCGGGGTCTACTTCGTGCAGCAGCAGGCGAAACGCGTGCTCGGCGCTCCGGCCGCGCGCGTGAAGGGCCGCGTCCGCGGCATGAGCGGCACGTTGTCCGGAGGCACGGCCGCCAGCGCCAAGGCGACGTTCGATGCGGTGGCCCAGGATCTCAGCCTGGTATCGGTTCTGAAGGACTTCTTCGCGCTGACGCCGGGCTTCAAGGGCCCGAAGCAGCCGACCGGCAACAAGCCGCTCTACGAGGAGGATCTGCAATCCTGGGCGGCGCCGTTCATGATGGCGCTGATCAACACCCGCAACGTCCACCGCTCCAACATGCTGATGGGTTTTCCGTACGGCCAGGACTTCGTCTATGACGAAATGGTGCTGACCGGCCCCGGCGAGAAGGGCGAGGCCAATGCCAAGAAGGTGATGGCGGCCAATTCCGAGAAGACCGGCCCGAACGCGCCGAAGCCGGGCGAGGGGCCCTCCAAGGAGGAGCGCGAGAACGGCTACTACAATCTGATGTTCGTCGCGATCGCGCCCGACGGACGCCAGGTCCGCGCCACCGTGAAGGGCGACCGCGATCCTGGCTACGGCTCGACCTCGAAGATGATCAGCGAATGCGCCATCGGCCTCTTGCGCGACGGTGCCGGCGTGAAGGGCGGCTTCTGGACTCCCGGCGCGGCGCTCCAGGACAGCCTGATCAAGCGGCTGGTGGACAATGCCGGGCTGACGTTTACGGCGGAGAGCTGAGCGCGGCGCTGCTAGGCGAGCCGATCTCGATCGATCGGCTCGCCTCGGCCTGATGCGCGCGGGTGGCGGCGATCATGCCCCACATCGTGCCGAGCATCAGGAAGAAGTGCCGCCAGTGGTCGGTGTCGATGATGAAGCTCTCGCCGACGGTGCCGAGGAAGGCGGAGAACACTGCGATGTAGGTGCGCTGCCACGGCACGCGCACGAGCAGGTAGCGGAAGCCGAGAATGACGGTGGTGAAGACGAGCGCGGGATAGCAGATGCCGGACAGCCAGCCGCCCGACATGAAGGCGTTCAGATAGGAATTGTGGGTGTCCTCGGGAAAGTAGTTGTGGAACTGCAGCGGCCCGATCCCGAACGGCAGATCGAGCGCCATGTCGGCGCCGAGGATGTGGCGTCCGAAGCGGCCGAACCGGCCCTCGTCATAGCTCTGGTCGAAGCTCGCCCGCTGCTTGAACATGTCGGCGATGGAGTCGATGGAGAGGAGAACGCCGATCAGGACGATGCCCGCGGCGGCCGCGGCGAGCGTCATGACGATGATGCGGGAGCGCTCGCCCCGGGTCTGGCTGGTGAGCACCATCAACACCAGCATGAAGGCCGCCGTGAGCACCAGGCCGCCCCAGGCCGCGCGCGAGAAGGCGAGCAGGATGGCGAGCGCCATGATGCCGAGCGCGAAGCTCGCGCGCAGCGTGGCGGCGAGGCGCGCGGTGACCACGTTCTGCAGCGCAAGCAGCGCCGGCAGGATCAGGAACGCACCGAGCACGTTCGGGTCCTTGAACGTGCCGCGCGCGCGGCCGTACAGCGTGAGGAGGTCATAGCCGCCGGGTACGAGATGGAAGTAGCCGGCGACGCCGGCGAGACCCGCCATCGCCCCGCCCAGCACCAGGCCGCGCCGGAGCATGTCGAGCCGCGCTGCGCTGTCCTCGGAGGTGACCATGGCGATGAACAACGCCGTGAAGGCCATGTACCAGGAGGTGGCGATCCAGCTCGCGATCTTGGAATCGTCGAGCAGCGGCACGGCGCTGATTGTGTAGCCGAGATTGACCAGGAAGAGCAGAAGAAGGAGGGGCAGGAAGACGGCGCGCAGCCTGATACCGGTCGCGATGAACACCGCGGCGGAGGCGAGCGTCACCAGCTCATAGGGGCTGGGTTCAATGAAGACGATGGCGCCGGAGGCACCGACCAGCCAGATCAGCGCGCGCTGAAAGGCCATCACGCCCGGAGGGGCGATCGGCCTCGACGCGAACTCTCCGGCAGCCGCCGTGTACGCCATCACGAACTCACACTCATACGCAACGCGCGGCGGGACCGGCCTGACACAAACACGAAGCGGGCTCGCGCCCGCTCCGGATCCCCGAACTCAATAGGCGTTCTCGCTCTTGGTCATCAGCGCCAGCGGCGTCTTCAAGAGGATATAGAGGTCGAACAGCACGGACCAGTTCTCGATATAGTACAGGTCGAACTCGACGCGCTTCTGGATCTTCTCCTCATTGTCGATCTCGCCGCGCCAGCCGTTGATCTGCGCCCAGCCGGTGATCCCCGGCTTGACCCGGTGGCGAGCGAAGTAGCCGTCGACGGCCTCGTCGAACATCCGGTTCTGCAGCTTGCCCTGCACCGCGTGCGGTCGCGGACCGACGAGGGAGAGATTGCCCTTGAACACGACGTTGAACAGCTGCGGCAGTTCGTCGAGGCTGGTCTTGCGGATGAAGCGCCCGACGCGGGTGACGCGCGGATCGTTCTTGGTCACGACCTTCGACGCCGTGGGATCGGCCTGATGGTGATAGAGCGAGCGGAACTTGAAGACGTCGATGCGCTCGTTGTTGAAGCCGAACCGCTTCTGCCGGAACAGCACGGGACCGGGACTGTCGAGCTTGATCGCCAGCGCGACCAGCGCCATCACCGGCAGCGCCATGAGCAGGATCAGGCCGCCGACCAGACGGTCGAACAGGTGCTTCATCACCAGGTCCCAATCCGTGATCGGCGCCTCGAACACGTCGAGCGTCGGGACCGCGCCGAGATAGGAGTAGGAGCGCGGACGGAAGCGGAGCTTGTTGGTGTGGGCCGAGAGGCGGATGTCAACCGGCAGCACCCACAGCTTCTTCAGCATGTCGAGGATGCGCGTCTCCGCCGAGATCGGCAGCGCGAACAGCACCAGGTCGACGCGGGTGCGCCGGGCGAACTCGACGATGTCGTCGACCTTGCCGAGCTTTGGTGCGCCGGCGCAGGTCTCGAGCGCGCGCGAGTCGTTGCGATCGTCGAACACGCCGAGGATTTCGATCTCGGAGTCGTCTTGCGCTCTGAGCGCGCGCACCAGGTCCTCGCCGCTCTGGTCGGCGCCGACGATGATGGTCCGGCGATCGAGGCGGCCCTGCCGCGCCCAGCTGCGAATGAGGTTGCGCAGCACGACGCGGCTGGCGATCAGGGCGCCCAGCCCGACGAAGAAGAACGCCGCCAGCCACAGGCGCGAAACCTCGCTGCCGATCTTGGCGAAGAAGGAGAGGCCGATGAACAGCAGGAAGACGAAGCAATAGGACGAGATCATCCGGGTCATCTGCCGCACCTGGGCGCGGAAGACCTGGAGCTGATAGATGTCCGCCGCCTGGAAGCAGACCACGGCGCTCACGGCCAGACCGAGGATCGCGACGAGATACTCCCAGTGAAAGCCGCTGAGCGGAACGACGTAGCCGAAATAGATGGCGCTGCCGACGACGCTCAGCAGCACGAAATCCGTGATGCGGACAATGCCGGCAAGAACGATCGGCGAATAGGCGCGGTGGACTTTCTGATTGGCCACGGCCAGCGCAGCAGGCGTCAGGCGGCGACGGCGTTCAACGGCCGGCTGTCCGGCCCCGGCCGTCGACGCGGCCGAGGCCGCGGCAGCATCCAGCATCGAGCGAGCGTTGATCGGTTCCACAGTCGTACAAGCCCGGATTATGTTTGTTAGTATGTATGATCATGTAAGCGCTGACAGCGCCGGGGGAAATTCCCTACCGACGGGATTAAGCGGCAATTCGGAAGAAACGGTTAGCGATGGTAAATGACGTCAGGTCTTGGTAAATGCTTCGCGGTAGCTGTCGAGCACGCCCTCGACCATCGCCTTCTGCGAAAAATGCTGGAAGACGCGCTCGCGCAGCGCTTTGGCGCGCAGCTGTGCGGTCGCAGGGTCGTCGAGGGCCGAGGCGATGGCATCTGCCATCGCGACCGCGTTGCCCGGCATGAACAGCGACTCGCTATGCGGACCGAAGATCTCCGGAATGCCGCCGACCCGGGCGGCGATCATCGGGACACCGGCGGCGCCGGCCTCGATCACCACATAGGGCATGGAATCGCCGCGCGAGGGAACAACGAGCAGGCGCCCTTTGGAAAAACCGTCCCGGGCCTTCACATGTCCGATGAAGCGCACCGCGGAGGTCAGGCCGAGCCGCTCGACCTGCGCCTTGAGGCGCGCCATCTCTTCGCCGTCGCCGCCGAGCGTGAGCGTCAGCGGCCGCCCCTTGGCGCGCAGATGCGCGACGGCGTCGATCAGGAGATCGGCGCCCTTGATGTGCCGGAACTCGCCGACATAAGCGAGGTCGCTCTGATCCGACGCCGGTGTGACCGGATCGAATTCGCCGGCGGTGACGCCGTTGAAGACGCAATGAACAAGGCCCTGCGGATGGCCGATCATGCGCTCATAGGTGTCGCGGGCAAACACGCTCTCGAACAGGAACAGGTCGGTGCGGTTCATCAAGGCGTGCTCGAGCCGTCCGTACAACGCTCCCTTCAGCGTGTTCCGTGGATAGTGCAGGGATCCGCCGTGAGGCGTGTAGATGCGAATGGTCCCCGGCCGATGCGGGAGCAGCCGCACGAAAGCGCCGGCCTTGGCGCCGTGGCCGTGCAGGACATCCGGTGCGAGCCGTTGCGACAGACGGTGGAATTGGCTGAGCGCGATGACATCCGTCGGCCACGGCTCCCGGTGAATGGCGACGCGATGGACGCCGAGCGTCAATCGCGGCGCGATCTGCGCCAGCGCCGCATCGGCACGTTCGCCGCCCGTCAGGCTGTCCGCGATGATGCCGACGTTATGCCCGCGATCGACCTGGCCATTGGCAAGGTCGAGAATGTGACGAAAGATGCCGCCGACAGGCGCTCTCACCGCGTGGAGGATTTTCAATGGCCTGTTCGGCGATCGCATCATGTCGCGTTCGTCCGCAGCGCCGTGCTGCGCCGGCTCTTGCCAGGCGGTGGTGCGCGAGCTGATCTGACGACTGGCAGATTGAGGGAGCACGGGCGTCTCTCGCGCTATTACCTTCGTGGCCTATTTGGATAGATCGGTGATGGTTAACAAAGCTTCACTTCCTGGCGCGGCAATGTGGCTCGTTTCGACAATGTGACCAATGATCCAAGATCCTCTCCGCGCGATCGTGCGTCGCGAGGATGTTTGTTCTGCAACCGTCGGGAGGCGGATGTGTCGATTAACCGGTCAGCAACCTTAATAGAGTGTAATCGTACCACGTAGGGTAGCAGCGTGGCGTGGGTCGCGGGAGTGGATGGATGCGGTTGGCGTTCTGGCGTGCCGACAAGAAGGTTCGGGCTGAGAAGGCGTCGGTCCCGCCTCGGACGAGTGCGCCTCCGCCCGCCGAGCCGGTCGCGTCCGGCGATCTCGATGTCCGGCTGATCGGCCGCGCTCTGGCGCGAAAGCGCGGCTTCATTCTGCTGCCGACGCTGCTCGCCTTGGGGCTGGCGGTCACTGCGGTCAACATGATCACGCCGCGCTACAAGTCCGAAGCGCGCATCCTGATCGATGGCCGCGAGAGTCCGTTTCTGCGCCCGAGCGGCGAGCGGGCGGAGGAGCGGACGGCGCTTGATCCGGAGGCGGTGACGAGCCAGGTGCAGCTGGTGCTGTCGCGTGATCTGGCCCGCGACATCATCCGGAAGAACAAGCTCGGCGAGCTGCCGGAGTTCGATCCGGTGCTGCGCGGCGTTTCCCCGTTGAAGTCGATCGCGGCGATGATTGGACTGGTCAAGGACCCGCTCGCGATGACGCCGGAGGAGCGCGTCATGGATGCCTATTACGAGCGCCTGACCGTCTACGCCGTGGACAAGTCGCGCGTCCTTGTCGTCGAATTCCAGTCGCAGGATCCGGAGCTCGCGGCCCAGGTCGCCAACTCCATCGCCGATGGCTATCTGGTCGTTCAGCAGGCCGCTCGCCAGGCGCAGGCGAAGTCGGCCAGCCAGTGGCTCGCCGGCGAAATTCAGAGCCTGCGCAAGAAGGTCGAGGAGGCGGAATCGCGAGTCGAGGAGTTCCGCACCAAATCGAACTCTTTCATGGGCACCAACAACACCTCGCTGTCCAATCAGCAGATGGGCGAGGTCAGCACCCAGCTGAACAATGCACGCGCTCTGAAGTCCGATGCCGAGACCAAGGCGCGGCTGATCCGCGAGATGCTGCAGAGCGGCCAGCCGATCGAGGCTTCGGAGGTGCTCAATTCGGAGCTGATGCGACGATTGTCCGAGCAGCGCGTGAATTTGCGCGCGCAGCTCGCCGAGCAGTCCTCCACGCTGCTCGACAATCATCCCCGCATCAAGGAGCTGAAGGCGCAGCTGGCCGATCTCGATCGCCAGATCCGCGACGAGGCCGGCAAGATCTCGCGCTCGCTCGACAGCGATGCGCGCATCGCCGACGGGCGGGTGCAGATGCTGAGCCAGAGCCTCGACCAGGCCAAGAAGCAGGCGGCGTCCACCAATGGCCAGGATGTCCAGCTCCGGGCGCTGGAGCGTGAGGCCAAGTCGCAGCGTGACCTGCTGGAGTCGTATCTGGCGAAGTACCGGGAGGCCAACACCCGCGAAACCCTGGACACGCCGCCGGCGGAGGGGCGGATCATTTCGCGGGCGGTGGTGTCGAATACGCCGGCCTATCCGAAGAAGCTGCCGATCGTGCTGATCGCGACCCTGGCTACATTGATGCTGACGGCTGGTGTGGTGATCACCGGCGAGCTGCTGCGTATCACCGCGCCGCGCGCCGTCTCCGCTGTGGCGCCGTCCGCACCGGTCGTCACCGCTCCGTCGCCCGTGCGGGCGGAGCCTGTGATGGCGGCACCTGCGGCGTCGCTCGCTCCTGTCGTCGCTCCAGCTGCGGCGCCGCTGCCCATCGTTGCCCAAGTCGTTCCTCCGGCCCCTGTTGCCGTCACTCCGCCGCCTGCCACCGTTCCGCCGCCCGCGGCGGTGTCGCCCCCGGTCCCTGAGCCGGCGCCGCCCGCGAGCGAGCTCGATCAGCTCGCCCAAGGTCTTCTGGCCGCGGGCGCGGCGGCACGTAAGATCACGGTGCTCGGCACCGCGGGTGGCGAGGCGGTGACCACCACCGCGCTGTCGCTTGCCCGCAGCATGGCGCGGGACGCCCGGGTCGTGCTCGTCGATCTCGCCGGCCGTCCGCAACTGCTGGCCAGCCTCTCGGTCGATCCGGCGGCGCCGGGGCTGATCGAGCTGATGCTGGGCGAGGCGTCGTTCGCGTCGATCATCACCAAGGACCAGGCCTCGCGGCTGCATCTCGTCAATGCGGGCCGGCCTGGCGCCGACCGCAACCAGTTGCAATCGCCTCGGCTCGCGCTCGCGATCGACGCGCTGCTGCGCGTCTACGACCACGTGCTGCTCGATGCCGGCAACGCGTCCGACCTGCCGGCCGAGCTCTTGACAACCGGCGCGCGCGCCGTCGTCGTGCCGGATCCCGCCATGCCCGCCGAGGCCCGCAGCCAGATGAGCGAGCAGCTGCGCGAGGTCGGCTTCGGCGCCGTCAGCATGCTGCGGACGCCTGTCGGCGGTGCCAACCGCAATCAGCCGGGGCCGCGCGGCGTCGCCGCCTAGTTATCGTCCTTGGCGGCGTCTGTCCTTGGCTGCAGTGCGCCCCGCAGGCGTTGCGCGAGGCGGAGCAGGGCAGGGCTGTGCTTGACGGCGTGCTTCGCCCGCCCCAACGCCGCCATGGTGCTCGCGGCCACGCGGCCGCGCGCGGTCAGCGGAATGAAGCTGTCGAAGATCGGCTCGTCATCCTTGCAGAACATCCGCTTGTAGTCGTCCGAGCCGATGCCGAGATCGAGCGCGCGAAAATCCTCTTTCGCGTAGTGATCGATGATCGAGCGCATCAGGATCAGCCCCGGGCTCCAGCGCGCATTCTCCGACAGCGTGTAGGTGTTGAACATCATCGAGAAGCGCGTCCCGTCAGCGACGCCGGCGAACATCGCAATGATCTCGGCGTCGCAACGCAGAGCGTGTATCTCGATCGCGCGATGACCGCAGCCGAGCCGGGCCATGCAGGCGCTTCGCACGAAGGCCTCGACGCCGGGGTCAGCGAAGACGTTCGGCAGCTTCTGCTCGGCCATGCGGATCGGCTTGGTGCGGAAGAACCAGTCGAGCACCTCGCCGATCTCGGCGTCGCTGTCGGCGATCATGTAGCGATAGCCGGGCAGCGCCTGCAGCTTCTTTTCCTTGCTCTTGAGACGCTTGCGGAACGAGTTCGAGAGCAGCGCCGTCGGCGCGGCGCCCGCCGGCATCAGCAGCACCGGGCAGTCGTTGACCGACGGCTGGTGCGGCCATTGCGCCAGGGGATTTGCGAGCTCACGCCATCGCACCGGCTGCTGCGACAGCGCAAGCACGTCGGCGCCACCGTGATCGCGCAGGCTGGCGAGCAGCGCATCGAGATCCCGATCGCCGGCACGCCCGGCGAAATCGCGCTCCAGCAGCGGCATGTTGAAGGTCGTATGCTTGCCGCCCATGAAGCTGGCGACGCGGACGCCGAAAGCGTTCCGCAAGGTCAGCGGCAGCAGCAGGAGAGGGCGCTGCTCGGCATCGCGCGCGACAACGATGAACGGCCGCGCCTGCTCACTTGCGCCGACAGCGCGCTGCCAGGCGCCGACCAGGTCGAAGCGCTGGTAGGGTGTCGAGACATGGTCGGGAGATTCGAGCGCGCGCCAGACCGCCTCGGCTGCGGCGAGATCGGAGATGATCTCGACATCAGCGATTCCGGACACCAGCCGCTGCGCGGGCGCCTGCGCCGTCCGGCTCTCGATCACGGCGGCCATGGTCATCGCGCAGCTCGCGTTGGAGTTTGTGGTGACTTGGAATTTTATTGCTTTGGGTGGGCAGACCCTCGCAAAGAAGTCTCAACAAAAGGTAATGGCAATGAACGCGTCCCAATTCGGGAAAGAGGTCGGCAAAAGACCTGTTCAAATCAGCTCCAGCCACATGATCTTAAGGGCAGGCCCTTAAGACTCGGCTGACGGCGGACGACGCAATCGCGCCATCGTCGCTCAGCATCAGGTGGGCGCGCGGGTTTTCGTTTCAAGTGGATCTCTTGCGAAGGGGCGCTGGATTTGTCGTCGGACAACAGGTGGCTGCGGAGCGCCCGGCTCGAACTGGCCTATTTCAGCGGCGGCACGCTCGTGGCCTCGCGGGCGAGACGCGGCGCCGGCGCCATCCTGCGGTTCGAGCGGGTGCGGCCGCGCCGCAAGGGTCCATTTCAGCCGCTCAAGCACGCCGAGATCACGCCGCGGTTTCTCGACCAGGTGATCCGCAAGCTCAAGCGCTGGGGCTATGACATCGTCTCGCTGGACGAAGCCTGCGCCCGTGCCGTGCAGCTCCCCGAAGTCCGGCGCTTCGCGTGCCTGACCTTCGATGGCGCATGGAAGGACCTCATCGTCAACGCCTATCCGGTGCTGGCGCGCCACGGCGTGCCGTTCACGGTGTTCGTGCCCACGGCGTTTCCGGATGGGCTGGGCGAAGCCTGGTGGCTGGCGCTCGAAGCCGTCATTGCGCGCGAGGCCCGCATCAGCCTGGTGATCGATCGTCGCGAGCAGCGCTTCTCGGTGTTCAAGCCGGCCGAGAAGGCCGAGCTGTTCGCCTATCTCTCCGGCTGGCTGCGCAAGCTGCCGCCGGCCGAGCTGTCGGTCGCGATCCGCGATCTCTGCTCGCGCCATTCGGTCGACCTCGCCGCGCTCTCCCGCGAGGCCTCGATGGACTGGGCCGACATCAACAGGCTCGCCGCCGACCCGAACGTCACGATCGGCAGCGCCACGGTGCATCATCCCGTGCTCGCCCATGTCAAGGATGCCGAGGCCCAGCGCGAGATCGCGATGGGCAAGGCGGTGCTGGAGACCGCGCTGCGGCGCCCGGTCCGTCACATGGCCTATCCATTTGGCGATGCTGAGTCGTTTCGTCGCAGCGACGTCGTGCTCGCCGAGCAGGCGGGCTTCGTCAGCGCCGTCACCACGATCGGCGGCGTGGTGCAGAGCGAGGGCCGCACCAACCTGCACATGCTGCCGCGCATCGCCTGGGACGGCCGCTCGCGCTCGCTGCGGGCGCTGAAGGTGCTGATGACCGGGGTGACGCTGCCGCGACAAGAATTCGCGCCACGACCTGAGCTCGACCTCGGCTGATCAGCCCTCCCGCGCCGGATCGGGGCGCAGCATCCAGCTGACGATCGGCATCGCCGGCAGCACCCAGCCCATGCCCACGACGACGTAATACACCCCCTGCATCCAGCCGGAATTGGCGATCAGGGGAAATTGCGCCAGCACCATGCCCATCATCGACCAGGCGAAGGCGAGCAGGAGCAGCGCGATGGCGCCGATCAGTTTGCGGGTGCGGATCGTCATGACGGGAATGTCAGCCTGCGTTGAAGGGCGGCGCGGCTTGCGCGTGAATTCACTGGGATTATAAGGGCCTGACAGCCCCGGTTCAATCGAGCGTTCACCCTCCATGACCACGGTTCCCGCCACCCGCGATCTCGCTGCCATCCGCATCTGGCTGATCTTCGTCGCCGGCCTCATCGCCGTGATGGTGCTGGTCGGCGGCGCCACGCGGCTGACCGAATCCGGGCTGTCGATCGTCGAATGGAAACCGGTCACCGGCACGCTGCCGCCGCTGTCCGAGCAGGCCTGGACCGAGGCGTTCGAGGCCTACAAGACGATTCCGCAGTACCGGCAGATGAACGCGGGCATGACCTTGCACGAGTTCAAGACCATCTTCTGGTGGGAGTGGAGCCATCGGCTGCTCGGCCGCGTCATCGGCATGGTCTACCTGCTGCCCTTCCTGTGGTTCCTGTGGCGCGGCGCCGTATCCGGACCGCTCGGGCGCAGGCTGTGGCTGATCTTCGGCCTCGGCGCGCTGCAGGGTGCGGTCGGCTGGTGGATGGTCGCTTCGGGCCTGACGGAGCGCACCGAGGTGGCGCCGGTCCGGCTGGCGACGCATCTGTCGCTGGCGCTGTTGATTTTCGCGTCGATCGTCTGGACCTTGCAGCGGCTTAAGCCGCGTGACGAGGCCGAGGTGCCGGCGCGGTTGCGGCTGACGGCCTGGGTGCTGGTCGGGGTCACCTTCGTGCAGCTCTATCTCGGCGCGCTGGTCGCAGGGCTCCGCGCCGGCCTCGTCTACAACACCTGGCCCGACATCGACGGCGGCCTGATCCCGAAGGCGGCCAATCTGTGGATCCATTCGCCGTGGTGGATCAATCTGTTCGAGAACGATCTGACGGTGCAGTTCATGCATCGCATGACCGCCTACACGCTGCTCGTATTGGCCGCTTGGCACGCGGTCGATGTGATGCGCACAGGTGCCGGCCGCGACGTGGTGCGCGGCGCGCACCGGCTGCTCGCGGCGATCCTGCTGCAGGCGGTGCTGGGCATCGCGACCTTGCTGATGGTGGTGCCGATCTCGCTGGCGCTGCTGCATCAGGGCACGGCCATCCTCGTGCTGACGTTCGCCGTGCTGCAGGCCGAGCGGATGTCGCCTCGACCTATGACGGCTGTTGCCGTGCCGCGGACGGCGGCGGCCGCGGGGCAGGCGGGGTAAGGGCACGATCTTTCCTCCGTCATTGCGGGCGCAGCGAAGCAATCCAGAGTCCCGTCCAGGACTCTGGATTGCTTCCGCCGTCGCCCTCCGGGCTATGGCGGACAAGTCGTCGCTGCGCTCCTCGCAATGACATGGAGAGATTGAGTGCCTATCGTCATGTGCGCTTGCGCTACCGTATCCCCTGTCGCCCGGCTCGACCGGGCGATCCAGTATTCCAGAGACGGTTGTGAGTCCTCGATGGGCCGCGGCGTACTGGATCCCCGCCTTCGCGGGGATGACAACCGAGCTTGAGGTGCGGCCATCGCCCCTCTCAGACGACCCTCTCAGATATCCAGAACACAAACGCTCTCACTCTCGCGCGCTGTTGGCGCCGAGTCATGCCGGTCGTTTCACCCTCCGAAACAGGCGAGGGCGCAGGGAAGGCCGGATGCCTGGCCGGCACCCATGGCCCGCGTGCAACAAAAAAGCACGCGGCGGTCACCACAGGTATGGCGTCCCGGCCTTGAGCCGGGACGCAGAGCCACAGGCTGCGGTTTGGGTCAGGCCGTCGTTGATATCGCGCCCACGACGATGGCCGCGGAGTATGGGTCCCGGCTCAAGGCCGGGACGACACCGTTGGTCGTTGCGCGAGCTCCGCAGTCACCGGGAATGGATGATCAGATGAAGGACGAATACGACTTCTCGAACGTCGAACGCGGCAGGTCTTTCGCAGGGGCAGGCGAATGATTCCGCCCGTGCATCTGGAGCCTGATGTGCTCGATCATCTCAGTGGGCTCGCTCGTGCTCAGGACGTGTCGATGAGCGAACTGGTCGATGCTCTCCTCAAGGAGGATAATGGGCGGATCGAAGCAGCGAAATAGCTACTTAGGAATCTGCGCGGGATTCGCTATGCCTCCGACAGGGCCTGCAGCAGACCTTCAGCTCCCTCAGCAATACCCCGTCACGCCACAAGCATACGGCAACCGGAACATGTAGCTCGTATAGCCTTCGCCGCCGTAATACGGGCCCTGATAGTCGTAGGAGAAGGCGCGGCCGTAATAGCCGGGGAGCTCCTGGCGGCCGAGCAGCAGCGGGGTCGAGGGCAGCATCGGGGAGATCAGGGAGTCCTGGTCCTTGACGACGACCACGGCCGGAGGCGGAGCCTTGGCGGCGCGGCGGGCCTTGTAGTGGAGGACCTTCTCGTGGACGGCGGGGAGGTCGGCGGCGAGGACCACGCCGTTCGCCGCGGTGGCTGCCAGCAGCATCATGATCACCAGTGTACGCATCCTGCTTTCCCTTGCCTTCTGACAGATCGTGCGCGGCAGTGCCGTATCGGGGGCGCGCCGCGATTCCATGGGCGGCAGGATGAGCCGGGTATGGTTAATGAAAACTTTCTCGCGCCGGAACCCGGTTGCAATCCTCCGTAGAAGGACGGGCATTTTCAGCTTTTGTTAAGTTCTGGTGGTGCAAGGTTCCGCTCGCCGGCGATTTTGAAGGCTGGCCGGGCGAGGCCAGAGCCCCGTCCGAGGGGCAAATCTCTGCTGCATTTCAGCGGAGTCTCAGACCAGAAGGGTTCGAGAATGTCGGTCATCGTGATGTCCGCGTCCGCGCGTCACCGGCTCCTGTCACGGACCGAAACATCCAATCCAGCTCTTGCCACCGACGAGGACGTCGTCTGCCGCCAGGCGCGCGCATTACGTCGGCGCATCGCCGGCTCGAGCCTTGCGCTCGCAGCCGATGCCCAGGAGAGCGTGCTGCACCTGCTGATGTGACGACGATGAGTTAACGAGGGCGCGGTCCGAGAAGCCGGCAACGGCCCGACCGTGGGACGAAGGAGAGCGCGGAAGCCCAGGGGGGCCGGCCGCGCTCTCTTTGTCTTTGGGGATTGTGCAGGCGAACTGAAGGCCACTTCGGATCGGTCTACGCCTCTCCCCGCGTGCGGGGAGAGGCCGGATTGCATCGTAGATGCAATCCGGGTGAGGGGGACTCTCAGCGCACCGAGTTCGTGGAGAGTCCCCCTCACCCCGACCCTCTCCCCGCAAGCGGGGAGAGGGAGCGCACTACCGATGTTGCGCCAGCGTGCTCAGCCGTTTTGACCTACGCGACGCAGACGGTGCTGCTCTGGAGCGGCTTGTGCTTACGCGCTCAGCGCCTGCTCGAGGTCGGCGATCAGGTCTTCCTTGTCCTCGATGCCGACGGAGATGCGGACGATGTCGGGGCCGGCACCGGCCTTGATCTTGGCGGCGTCGTCGAGCTGGCTGTGCGTGGTCGACGCCGGGTGGATCACCAGCGAGCGGGTGTCGCCGACATTGGCGAGATGCGAGAACAGCTTCAAATTCGACACCAGCTTGACGCCGGCGTCATAGCCGCCCTTGAGCGAGAAGGTGAACACGGCACCGGCGCCCTTCGGGCAGTATTTGCGCGCGAGCGCGTGATACTTGTCCTCGGGCAGGCCGGCATAGTTCACGGAGGCCACGCCGGGATGCTTGCTGAGATATTCCGCGACGGCCTTGGCGTTGTCGCTGTGCTTCTGCACGCGCAGCGGCAAGGTCTCGATGCCCGTGAGGATCATGAACGCGTTGAACGGCGACAGCGCGGGGCCGAGGTCGCGCAGGCCGAGCACGCGGCAGGCGATTGCGAAGGCGAAATTGCCGAACGTCTCATGGATGCGGATGCCATGATATTCGGGGCGCGGCTGAGTCAGCATCGGATATTTGTCGCCGCTGCCGGCCCAGTCGAACGTGCCGGCGTCGACGATGATGCCGCCGATCGAGTTGCCGTGGCCGCCCAGGAACTTGGTCAGCGAGTGCAGCACGATATCGGCGCCGTGATCGATCGGACGGATCAGATAGGGAGAGGCCAGCGTGTTGTCGACGATCAAGGGTACGCCCGCCTTGCGCGCGACCTGCGCGATCGCCTCGATGTCGGTGATGGTGCCGCCGGGATTGGCGATCGATTCGATGAAGATCGCCTTGGTGCGCGGAGAGACTGCCGCCTCGAAGCTTGCGATGTCATCGGTGTCGGCCCACACCACGTTCCAGCCAAAGCTCTTGAACGCGTGCGTGAACTGGTTGATCGAGCCGCCATAGAGTTTTCGCGCGGCGATGAACTCGTCGCCGGGGGACAACAGCTGCTGCAAGGCGACGACCTGGGCGGCATGGCCCGAGGCGACGGCGAGCGCGGCCGTGCCGCCCTCGAGCGCGGCGACGCGCTCCTCCAGCACTGCGTTGGTCGGGTTGCCGATGCGGGTGTAGATGTTGCCGAACGCCTGCAGCCCGAACAGCGACGCGGCGTGGTCGGCATCGTTGAAGACGAAGGACGTGGTCTGATAGATCGGCGTCGCCCGCGCCCCGGTGGTCGGGTCGGGCTGGGCGCCGGCGTGAATGGCGAGGGTGGCAAATCCCGGGGCACGATCGGTCATGGTGTTTCCTCTTGTCTTGGTCCCTCGCGCCGCGGCGCCGGCGGGCGTGGGGATCGATGATGGGAGACGGTGTCGACAGCGCATCGCGCGCCTCCGCGTCATCCCGGCGGAGGACATTTGCCAGCGGGTCAGGTGCCGTCAAGGCGACATGCGACAATTGCTCGGATTTGAAATGCGTTGCTGTGTCGCGCCGCCGCCGCGACATGATCCTTTCGCAGATGCGTCAGGTCGGATCGCTTCTGTCCTTCGCGGCGCGGTCGGCCGCCGTCGTGGCGCCGCCGCCGACGCTGGTGCGGTTGAGCGACAGCCGCATGCCTTGCGTGGGGATCGGCGCACGCTTGGCGCTGATGGTGCGGGAATTGACGCCCATCCAGGAGATCTCCGACGACAGCCGGCCATATTCGATCTTGGGGCAGCGGTTCATGACCACCTTCATTCCCGCGGCCTCGGCCTTCTCGGCCGCGGCATCGTCGCGGGCGCCGAGCTGCATCCAGATCACCTTCGGCAAGGGCGATAGCTTCAGCGCCTCGTCAACGACGGGCATGATGTGCTGGGAGCTCCGGAAGATGTCGACCATGTCAAGCGGGCGGCCGATGTCAGCGAGCGAGGCGACGAAGGGCCGGCCCATCAGGCTCTTGCCGACATGGCCGGGATTCACCGGGATCATGTCGTAGCCGCGCTGCACCAGATATTTGAAGGCGAAGAAGCTCGGCCGGATCTCGGACGGCGAGGCGCCGACCATCGCGATCACCTTCACACCATTGAGGATGCCGCGGATGTAGTCGTCGGGATAGGTGTCGTGATTCATGAGCGTGCGCTTCTGTTAGTTATGGTCATTCCAGGGCGCCCGAAGGGCGAACCTGGACCCTGGAGCTGAGTTCGATCAGCTCGAGATTCCGGGTTCGATGCTTCGCATCGCCCCGGAATGACGGACGTTGTTAGTTCGTCATTGCGAGCGAAGCGAAGCAATCCAGGGGCTCGGGTGGGACTCTGGATTGCTTCGCTTCGCTCGCAATGACGGAGGAAAGAGCGGGGTAACCTACTCATCCCGCCACGTTGGTTCACGCTTCTCGATGAAGGCGCCGATGCCTTCTTCCGCGTCGCGGGCGAGCATGTTCTCGGTCATCACCTCTGCCGCATAACGGTAGGCATCGGCAAGGCTCATCTCGGCCTGGCGGTAGAATGCCTCCTTGCCGAGCTTGATCGTATGCGCGGATTTCCGCGCGACTTGTTGTGCCAGCGCAATCGCCGCGTCACGTTCGGTGCCCGGCGCGACCACGCGGTTGACGAGGCCCATCTCGCGGGCGCGGATCGCCGGAACCGGCTCGCCGGTGAGCAGCATCTCCATCGCCTGCTTGCGCGTGACATTGCGCGACAGCGCCACCATCGGTGTCGAGCAGAACAGGCCGATATCGACGCCGGGCGTGGCGAAGGAGGCTTGCTGGGAGGCGACGGCGAGATCGCAGCTTGCGACCAGCTGGCAGCCGGCCGCCGTGGCGATGCCCTGCACCGAGGCCACGACGGGTTTCGGCAGGTGCACGATCGCCTGCATCATCGCGCTGCAGGCGTTCATCAGCTGCGCGAAGAAGGCGCGGCCGCGATCAGCATCGGCGCGGCGCGCGGTCAGCTCCTTAAGGTCATGGCCGGCGCAGAAGGCCGGGCCGTTGGCTGCGATCACGACGGCGCGGACCGCCTTGTCGGCGCCGATTTCGGCGAGCGCCTGGTGCAGCTCGGCGATCAGGTCCTTCGACAGGCTGTTGCGCTGAGCCGGCCGGTTCAGCGTCAGCACGGCGACGGAGCCGGCCATCTCCCGAAGGAGAAGCGGCGTGGCAACAGCATCGGCGAGGGCAGGGGCGGACATTCCGGTTTCCCTTTCGGGTTTCCCTTTGGCGTTTTCCATATGGGCGCGTGTTGGCGGCTAATGTAACAGAAGGCAACGACACAAAGCAGGGGGAGACATGACGGCGAAGATGACCATTCCGGAGTTGGAAGCGTTCCTGCACGCGGAATTTCCGCAAGCCTTCAGGACCGGCGGCGACATCGCGATCGAAAGCGCCGACGGTAAGAGCTGCGTGCTGCGGCAGCGCTTCAACGAACGCATGCTTCGCCCCGGTGGAACCGTGTCCGGGCCGACGCTGATGGCCTTGGCCGATTTCGCCATGTACGTCGTGCTGCTGTCGGCGATCGGACCGGTCGGGCTCGCGGTGACCACGAATCTCAACATCAACTTCCTGCGCAAGGGCGCCGCCGGCGCCGACGTGCTGGCCGAGGCGCGGCTGCTGAAGCTCGGCAAGCGGCTGGCCGTCGGTGAAGTCACTCTGCTATCAGGGGAATCGCCCGATCCGATCGCCCATGTCACGGCCACCTATTCCATTCCGAATGCGTGAGCTTTTCGAGGGTAATATTGCACCATATTTGCAAGCGACTGGTTTTATTGAAGGAATTTTGCTTCGGCGGCGTTGACGAATGCGGGGCGCTTCTCTAGAAGCTGCGACCAGTTCGGCGCGTTCTTCGCGCCGCATTCTCCCTGTCACGGATATCTCTCATGAAAACCTTTTCGGCAAAGCCGGCCGAGGTCCAGAAGAAGTGGGTCGTGATCGACGCCAAGGGTCTGGTCGTCGGTCGTCTCGCCACGCTGGTCGCCATGCGGCTGCGCGGCAAGCACCTCCCGATCTACACCCCGCACGTCGATTGCGGCGACAACGTCATCATCGTCAATGCCGCGCACGCCGTTCTGACCGGCCGCAAGCGTGAGCAGAAGGTGTACTACAAGCACACTGGCTACGTTGGTCACGTCAAGGAGCGCACCGCGCGCCAGATCCTCGAAGGCCGCTTCCCGGAGCGTGTGATCGAGAAGGCCGTCGAGCGCATGATCCCGCGTGGCCCGCTCGGCCGCGTGCAGATGGGCAATTTGCGTGTCTATGGCGGACCCGATCATCCGCATGAGGCGCAGAACCCCGAGAAGATCGACATCGCGAAGTTGAACCGCAAGAACACGAGGGCCGCATAAGATGGCCGAAAGCATCCAGTCTCTCGATCAGCTCTCCCAGCTGAAGGGCGCCGTCTCGGCCCCGGACGCTCCGAAGTATGAGAAGAAGGTCGACAAGTTCGGCCGCGCCTATGCCACCGGCAAGCGCAAGGACGCGGTCGCCCGCGTCTGGATCAAGCCGGGCTCCGGCAAGGTCACCGTCAACACCCGCGACATCGAGGTCTACTTTGCCCGTCCGGTGCTGCGCATGATGATCGAGCAGCCGATGGTCGTCGCCGCCCGCAAGGGCCAGTACGACGTGATCTGCACGGTCGCCGGCGGCGGTCTGTCCGGCCAGGCCGGTGCGGTCCGTCACGGCCTGTCCAAGGCGCTGACCAACTTCGAGCCCGAGCTGCGCAGCGTCCTCAAGAAGGGCGGCTTCCTGACCCGCGACTCGCGCGTCGTCGAGCGTAAGAAGTACGGCAAGGCCAAGGCCCGCCGCTCCTTCCAGTTCTCGAAGCGCTGATTTTGGCGATCCGGCTCCGGCCGGATCGGTCAGCTTTCCATACGAATGGGCGCCCTCGCGGGCGCCCGTTTTGTTTTTGAACGTTGTGTGATCAGGCGTTGGCGCGGTGCGCCGTCACCCATTGGGATCGACGCCTCCTGCTTCGGGGCGTGTTAGGAAGAGATGATCTCAAATTTGAGAAGGTTTGTTTTCGTTTCGACGAGTGTGCAGCCGCGGATGTGAAATGGTTCATATGTCTCGCCTTCGTTCGCAACTATCAATGAGACGCTACGGGCGTCGCGCAATTACAGCGAGCGTGGGGCAGCGGGCCCGCGATTGCTATTGAATCCTGTTTGCTGCATTTCTGCGCAACAATTTGCAGGCGAGTTGTGTCGAGCTTTTCGAGAAAACTTGGCATCCCAGGCAAACCTCTTTCGAACAGACCACCCGGTAGGTTGATCGCGACAAGACGGCGCTAACCCTTTAGTTCCCGCGCCGCCGCAGCCACCGAGGTGACGCATGGCACTCGACAGCATGACGCTCGACATCGTAGCGACAATGGTCGCGGCGCTGCTTGGCGCCATGTTGCTGTACTTCGGACGGCAGGAAAACACGCCGGCGCTGCGCTGGTGGGGCGCGGCCTACATCCTCGGCGCGGTCGCGATCGCGCTGTGGACGCTGGTGGCCGACAGCTATGGCGAGGTCGTCTCGCTGTTCCTGAGCTCGATCGGATTGATCGCCACCGCCATGGTGTGGAACGCGGCGCGCGTCTTCCATGGCAAAGCGCCGAGTGTGACGGGGCTTGCGCTCGGCGCGATCGTCTGGATCGCCAGCGGCATGCTGCTCGATCCCGCGGCGCAGGCGCTGCGGCTCACCATCGGCGCCGCCATTGTCGTGATCTATGCGATGCTCACGGCGGCCGAGCTGTGGCAGGAGCGGCGCCGCACACTGCACAAGCGCTGGCCGGCGCTGATCGTGCCGGCGATGCACGGCTTCGTCCTGATGCTGCCGATCCTGCTCGGCAATATGCTGCGCGAATCCGACGGCGCCTTCGCCGCCGCCTGGGTCACGATCTTCTCGATCGAGCTCGTGCTCTACGCCGTCGGCACCGTGTTCGTGATCTTCATGCTGGTGTCCGAGCGCATCGTCAGCGCGCACAAGCGCGCCGCGACCACCGACCCGCTCACCGGCCTGCTCAACCGCCGTGGCTTTGCCGATGCCTGCGCGCAGCTGATCGAGCGCGAGGCGCGCGAACAGAAACCGGTCAGCGTGCTCATCTTCGACATCGATCATTTCAAGTCGATCAACGACCGCTTCGGCCATGCCGAGGGCGACGAGGTGCTGAAGATCTTTGCCAAGGTCGTGGCCGATAATCTGCGCCTGACCGATCTGTCCGGGCGGATCGGCGGCGAGGAGTTCGCAGCGCTCTTGCCGTGCTCGATCGAGGAGGCGATGGTCGCGGCCGAGCGAGTCCGCGAGGCCTTTGCCGCCTCCGGCGTGGTGTGCGAGGAGAAGCCGGTCGACACCACGGTGAGCATCGGCGTCGCCGGCGGACCGGCCGGCACCGAGCTCGACGTGCTGCTCGCGGCCGCCGACACCGCGCTTTACAAAGCCAAGCGCTCCGGCCGCAACCGCGTCGAGGCCTCGGCGGAACTGCCGCTGTCGCTGGAGCGCTATCGCCGCCAGCGCGCGGCCGCCGCAACAGCCCCGCCGTCGCCGTCCGGTCATGCGGCCCTCTCGAGCTGACCTTCGGCTTTCGCTCCCCTGAGGTCTGGGCTACACAAACGGTCCAACACCAGGGGAGGCCGATAGAGCATGATCACGGAAATCGCCCAGATCGACGTCAAGCCCGGATCGGAGAAGGATTTCGAGGCCGCGGTCGCCAAGGCGCGCGCCGCCTTTGGCCGCTCCAAGGGCTTTCACGGCTTCGAATTGCACAAGTCGATCGAGAAGCCGCAGCGCTACCGGTTGATGGTAAAGTGGGAGACGCTCGAGAACCACACGGTGGATTTCCGTGGCTCGGAGAATTTCACCGAATGGCGCGGGCTGGTCGGGCAGTATTTCGCATCGCCCCCCGACGTCGAGCACACCGAGACGGTGCTGACCTCGGCCGGCTGAGCCGCGAGCGCCATGACCCGTGACGAGCTGATCGCGGCCTATCGCGCGGCGGGGCGGCACTATCACGATCTCGGCCATATCGAGGACTGCCTGGCGCGCCTCGACGCTGTCGCGGATCTCGATGGCCGCGACCGTGAGATCCTCACCCTGGCGATCTGGTGGCACGACGTCGTCTATGACCCCAAGCGCGCCGACAATGAGGAGCAGAGCGCGCTGCTCGCCGAGCGGCACGTCGCGCCCGACCTCGGCAAGGAGGTAGGCCGCCTGATCCGATTGACCCGGACGCATGACGTGGCGCCTGGCGACCGGCGCGGCGCGCTGCTGGTCTCGATCGACCTCACCGTGCTCGGCGAGGACGAGGCCGTCTACGATGCCTATGCGGATGCGATCCGGCGCGAATATGCGCATGTGCCGGACGAGGCCTACCGCGCCGGACGCGCGGCAGTGCTCGAACGGTTCGCGAGCCGGCCGGTGATCTATCCCGATGCCGGCTTCGCGGCGAGGTTCGACCAGCGGGCCCGCAGCAACCTCGCGCGTGAGCTGCGTGCGCTGCGCTCGGCGTGACCCGCATTAGTCCGTCTTGCGGTACACGGCCATCCCGAGCAGGCCCACCGTAGCGGCGACGACGATGTAATAGACCGGGGCCGACTTGTCGCCGGTGACCTGAACCATCCAGGTATTGACGAACGGCGCCAGGCCGCCGAACAGCATCACGCCGAGATTGTACATCAGCGACGCCCCGGTCGCGCGCACGCCGACGGGGAAGATCTCGGTCATGAACGCCGGCACCGCGCCGCCGAGCACGCCGAGCATCAGGCCGACGGCCTGCAGCTGCCACAGATGCGCGGTGCTGGGCTCCGCGACCAGCTGCTTGAACAGCATGAAATAAAGGAACGGATAGAGCAGCAGCGCCGGCACGATGACGCCGCGCCGGCCGATCCGATCCGACAGCACGCCAGAGGCGAGACCGAGCGGAATGTTGCTGAGGCTCACCGCAAGCAGCCCGAGCTGCGCGTCGGCCAGCGGCAGCTTGAGCTCGCTCGCGGCATAGGCCGGCAGGAACACGCCGCCGACATAGTAGATCGCGGTGCCGGCCGCGATCAGGCCGAACGAGGCCATGAGCTCGCGCGGATGCTCCGCGAACAACTGGCCGAGCGTGGTCTTTTTCGCGGGCGCCGTGCTCGCCGCCCGCTCGGCCAGATAGGCCTGGAATTCAGGCGATTCATCGCATCGGCGGCGTAGATACCAGCCGACCGGCCCGATCAGGATTCCCAGGAGGAACGGCACCCGCCAGCCCCAGCTGGCGAAATCGGCAGGCGACAGCGTCTTGCTGAGCGTGACCGCCAGCATCGCGCCGATCGCGAAGGCGAGCGCCTGCGACACCGTCTGGAAGGCGCCATAGAAACCCTTGCGCCCCGGCGGCGCGAACTCGATCAGCATCGCGCTCGCCGAGCCGAACTCGCCGCCGGCGGAAAAGCCCTGGATCAGACGCGCGAGCAGCAGCAGCAGCGGCGCGGCAATGCCGATGGATGCGAAGGTCGGCAGCACGCCGATCAGGCCGGTGCCGATCGCCATCGTCGTGATCATCGCCACCAGCGCCGCCTTGCGCCCGTAGCGGTCGGCGTAGAGACCGAACACCAGCCCGCCGAGCGGGCGCGCCACGAAGGCGAGACCGAACACCGCAAAGGTGGAGAGCAGCGACGCCAATGGATCGCCGGCGGGAAAGAACAGCTTGCTGATGGTTGCAGCGAACAGCCCGAAGACGGTGAAGTCGAACCATTCGAGCGCATTGCCGATGGTCGATGAGATCACGACACGGCGGCGCATCGCATCGGTTGGTGACTGCTGCATGGCTCAATCGTCCGTTGGAGGCACGTGGTCTCCCGAGCGCCATTCCAGCTGCGCGCGAGCGTGCCGATGACGGGCTGCAGCCCCACAACGGTCCGACAACGGCTGTGCGTGCAAAGTGTCCTCGGATGGTATGGCGGCCGTCATGCGATCCCATCGGCTCGGCGAGCAGATGATGAATGTCCTCAGCTGCAGTGATCATCCGATCAGAGCATCGCGCGTATTTCAAGCGCGGCGTCAGGAAATCATCAGCTGATGGCGTGAGACGGCCGGCGTGGCGCAATCGATGCAACTGCCGGGAGAGCGCTCACCCAATCAGCTGCAGGAATGCAACCTGCGCAGCAGGGCATGACCGAATGTGGCTTGCATTTTGCAGTCGCTCAACGTGCAATGAGCTCGAATGCTCGGGAGCGCTGCGCGATGTCCGCGCTCAACACGGCGTTCAACTCACACCAACACGTCCGAATCGAGCCGCTCGTCACTGGGAACTTCGACATGCCGATCATCAACCGCGCCGCCGAGCTCGCCGAGGACGCCAAGGTCTGGCGCCGCGACTTCCATCAGCATCCCGAGCTGCTCTATGAGGTGCACCGGACGGCCGCGCGCGTGGCCGAGCTCTTGACCTCGTTCGGCGTCGACGAGGTGGTCACGGGCATCGGCCGCACCGGCGTGGTCGGCGTCATCCGCGGTCGCGAGCCGTCATCGCGGGTGATCGGCCTGCGCGCCGACATGGATGCTCTGCCGCTGCAGGAGATCAGGGACATCCCGCACAAATCGACCATTCCCGGCCGGATGCATGCTTGCGGACACGACGGCCACACCGCGATGCTGCTGGGCGCTGCGCGCTACCTCGCCGAGACGCGCAACTTCGCCGGCACCGCGGTCGTGATCTTCCAGCCGGCCGAGGAGGGCGGGGCCGGCGGCCGCGCCATGGTCGATGACGGCCTGATGGAGCGCTTCGGCATCGAGGAGGTCTACGGCCTGCACAACGCCCCCGGCCTGCCGCTCGGCAGCGTGTCCACCCGCGTCGGCGCGGTGATGGCGGCCGCCGACACCTTCGAGGTACGCCTGAAGGGCCTCGGCGGTCATGCGGCACGCCCGAACAAATGCGTCGATCCGATCATCGCCGGCGCGCAGATCGTGACCGCGCTGCAGACCATCGTGGCGCGCAACGTCGACCCGGTCGAGAGTGCGGTGCTGTCGATCACGCGCTTCCATGCGGGCACCACGGCCGACAACATCATCCCGCAGACCGCGGTCATCGGCGGCACCGTGCGCACGCTCGACGAGGAGGTCCGGCGCCTGATGGACAGGCGCTTCAAGGATCTCGTCACGGCGATGGCCAGCGGCATGGGCGTCGAGGTCGAAATCGACTACGAATGGGGCTATCCCGTCGTCATCAATCATGCCGAGCAGACGGCGTTCGCGGCCCAGGTGGCGCGCAGCGTGGTCGGGCCGGACCAGGTCAACACCGACATGCCGCCGCGACTCGGCGGTGAGGATTTTGCCTACATGCTGCAGGCGCGCCCCGGCGCGTTCGTGTTCATGGGCATCGGCGACGGGGCCGGCGTGCATCACCCCGAATACGATTTCAACGACGACGTGATCCCGCACGGCATCAGCTATTGGGCGAAGCTCGTCGAAACGGCGATGCCGGCCGGCTGAGCCCTCGAAGAGCCGGCGTTCAGATCGCGGCCGCGGCATCCTCGCTGCTGCGGTCGCTCTTGAAGTAGTCGATCATGACCTTGGCGATCGCCATCAGCGGCAGCGCCAGCGTCAGTCCCCAGACGCCGAACACGATGCCGAGCAGGATCTGGAATGCGAACAAGGTCGCCGGCGGGATGTCGAGCGCCTGGCGCTGGATCAGCGGCGTCAGCACGTAGCTCTCCATCGCGTGCACGCCGAGGAACAGGACGAAGGCCGAGACGGCCGCGACCCAGCCGGAGGCGAGGCTCGCCAGCACCACGATGACGCCGGCGATGATCGCGCCGACGGTCGGGATGAAGGCGAGCAGGCCGGCCTGGATTCCGAGGATGAACGAGCTCTGCACGCCGATGATCGCGAGGCCGATCCAGGTGACCAGGAACACCGCGAACATCGTCGTGATCTGCGCGATCAGCCAGCGCTCCAAGGTATAGCTGATGCGGTCGATGATCACGGTGGCCTGGTCGCGGTACTTCGCCGGCGCCAGGAACAGCAAGCCGCTGCGATAGACGGCCGGCTGAGCGGCGAAGGCGAGCCCCAGGAACAGCACGATGAAGAAGTTGCCGACGGCGCTCACGGTGCCCAGCAGCAGCTTGAAGGTCTGGCTGACGATGGCGCCGCCGGAGGAGGCCAACGCGCTCGGCGACGGCAGGCCGCCCGGCAGTCCATGGGACGGCGACTGCGTCGGCGTGGTCGAGCCGCCATCGGGGGCGGACGTGGCCTGCGTCGCGGTGCTGAAATCGAAGAAGCTGGTGTCGATGCCGTTACGGTCGAGGAAGCCCTTGATGTTGCCGAGCTGCGACTTGATCGTGTCGCTGAGCACCTTGGCCTGCTCGGCGATCGTGGTGCCGCCGAGGAAGACGATGCCGACGAGCAGGGCGGCAAGCGCCAGACAGACGATGGCAAGCCGCAGCGGATGCGGCCAGGGCAGCACGCGGCCGAGCAGGCTGGTCATCGCATTCAGCGCAACGCCGAGCAGCATGCCGGAGAACAGCAGGAACAGCGCGGCAGCGTAATACCAGCTGAAGGCGAGTGCGGCCATGAACAGGATCACCCCGATGCCACCCACGGCGATGGCCCAGGCCAGGTCGCTGCGGGCCTGGAGGCGTGGGTCTGCGGGGGCGGTCATGAAGCGTCCTCTATGTTGGTCGGCCTCCACTCATTGGCGAAAACCGCTTGCGGATCAAGCGGAGGCTTAAGGAATGGTTTCGCAGGTCAAGGCTTGCGGGGTTGTCCGAAATTGGCATTGGGGACCCGCGCGCTCATGTGTTGATCCGGCTGTGCGACACGGGCATGATTTGCGGACAGGCATGATTTGTGCCTGCCGCGGGAGAAACGGAAAAGAGGGCCATGAAGCGTCCGGTCGTCGGCGTGATCGGCAACAGCCATCGGGTCGAGAACAGGTTCACCGTGCAGATGGTGGGCGAGCGCAATTTGAGCGCCGTGGCCGAGGTCGCGGGTGCGCTGCCGCTGATGTTTGCCGGCGTTCCGGAGATCACCGACATCGCGGCGCTGCTCGACGTGGTCGACGGCGTGGTGCTGACCGGCGCCCGCGCCAACGTGCACCCGACGCGCTTCAACACCGAGCCGAGTCTCAAGCACGAGCCCTACGACGTCCACCGCGACGAGGTCGCGCTGCAGCTGTCGGAGGCCTGCGTCTCCAGGGGCATCCCGCTGTTCGGCATCTGCCGCGGCCTGCAGGAGATGAACGTCGCCTTCGGCGGCTCGCTGCATCCGGAGATCCGTGAGCTGCCGGGCCGCATGAACCACCGCATGCCCCGGCTGGAGAATGGCGAGATCCATCCTGATCCAACCGTCATCTTCGCCGACCGCCACGAGGTCAGGCTGACGCCGGGTGGTGCCTTCGCCGGAATCCTCGGCTGCGACAGCATCAAGGTGAACTCGCTGCACGGCCAGGGCATCCTCGAGCCCGGCGACCGTGTCGTTATCGAGGGCATCGCCGAGGACGGCACGATCGAGGCCATCCGCATCGCCGAGGCGCCGAGCTTTGCGCTCGGCGTGCAATGGCATGCCGAGTATGACCCGCAGAAGAACCCGATCAACCGCAAGCTGTTCGAGGCGTTCGGCGAGGCGGTGAGGAAGCGGCGTCTCGCCGCCTGAGGTCGGGCTGAACCCGCGGCCCGGCGAACCAGACGTAAACTGACCGCGTTGTCTCGTCGTCTCACAAGGGTTCACTGATGCGCCATGTCTTCACCGCCGCCGCAGCGCTGGCTGTTGCCTGTCCTGCTCTTGCTCAGACGGCGCCTCCGACGGAGGGGCCGATCACCTGCACGCTCCCCGTGGCCGCGACAGACACCGCCAAGAGCCTCAGGCAGCGCTACGGCGGCGAGGCGGTGGTGCAGGATCTTCCCGGCGCGGAAGGCGAAACTTACAAGGGCCTGGTGCTGTTTCCGCGCGCGATGGACCGGCGCATCGAGATCGGCTTCATCGAGGGCAAGACGGCCACGGTCTCGGGCCTCACCTTGCGTGACACGGCGAAGACCAGCCGCTGGAGCGTCGCCGGCATCAGCATCGGCGCGAGCCTTGCCGACGTCCAGAAAGCCAACGGGAAGCCCTTCGTGGTGGCCGGCTTCGGCTGGGACTATGGCGGCTACGTCACCGATTTCAAGAACGGCACGCTCGGGCGCACGCAGCCGGGCGGCTGCTCGATCACGGTTCGGTTCGGCACCGACAAGGACACGCCGCGGGCGCTCTCCGGTGACGGCGTCAAGGTGTCGTCCGACAATCCCGCGCTGATGAAGCTCGCGCCGGTCGTGAGCGAGATCGGCGTGAATTTCGCCGCCAGGTAATCGCTGAGGTCCCGGCCGCCGACGCCAGATCGGGGATCGTCAAACAAATCATCGATCACTCACCGCCTTCGCTCGGCGGAAAGCCGTAGAGGCGGTGGGCGTTGTCGGCGAGGACGCGGTTGCGTGCTGCGGTGTCGGGCACCCAGTCGGCCAGCAGGTCGAGCAGCTCGCCGACGTTCATCATGTGGCCGCGGTGCGCCACGTGCGGCCAGTCGGAGCCCCAGACGCAGCGGTCGGGCGCGGCCTGATGCAGGCGGCGGACAAAGGCGACCGTGTCGGCATAGGGCGGTCCTTCGACCGTGTTGCGGTAGGCACCGGACAGCTTCACCCAGGCGCCATCTCGCACCACGGAGACCAGCGTCTGGAAGCCGGGGTCCGCGAGCCCGCGCGAGACTGGGAAGTGGCCCCAGTGGTCGATGACGATCGGCACGGAAAGACCCTCCAGCCGCGGCGCCAGCGCCGGCAGATCGGCGGCGTCGATCAGGAATTGCAGGTGCCAGCCGAGCTCACGGGCAAGCGCCGCGTAGGCGTGCAGCTGATCGAACCCGATGCCGCCGCCGTAGAGGACGTTCAGGCGCAGCCCGACGACGCCAGCCTGCTGCAGCGCCGCCAGCTCGCGGTCCGGAAGGCCGAGCGGAATCACGGCGATGCCGCGTAGCCGCTGGCGATTTGCACGCAACGTCTCGACCATGAGGCTGTTGTCGGTGCCGTGGACGCTGACCTGGACCAGCACGCCATAGGTCATGCCGGTAGCATCGAGCATTGCCAGATAGGATGCGGCGGTGGCCTCCGGTGGCGTGTAGCTGCGCTCAGCCACGAAAAGATGCCGCGGCGGCAGCCCGATGACATGGGCGTGGGTGTCGACCGCGCCCGGCGGCACGATGAAGCGGGCGGGCCCGCGTGGATGCGGGTCAGGCCCCGCGCAGGCGGGAGCCCGATCGGCGTCGGGTGCGATCTCACGCATCGGCGTGCAGCACCTTGCCGCGCGTCTCCGGCAGCGCGTAGGCGGCGACGAAGAACAGCGCATAGGCGAACAGAGCGAACAGGCAGATCGCGGTGGCGAGCGAGGTTATCTGCGACAGATAGCCGACCAGGAACGGAAACAGCGCGCCGATGCCGCGGCCGAAATTGTAGCAGAAGCCCTGGCCGGAGCCGCGCAGGCGGGTGGGATAGAGCTCGGTCAGGAACGCGCCCATGCCGGAGAAATAGCCCGAGGCGAAGAAGCCGAGCGGGAATCCGAGCAGCCACAGCAACTCGTTCGACAGCGGCAACTGGGTGTAGGCGGCGACAACGACCATGGCGCCGAGCGAGAACACCAGGAACAAATTGCGCCGGCCGAAGCGATCCGCATACCAGGCACCGACGAGATAGCCGACGAAGGAGCCGATGATGAGGGCGGCGAGATAGCCGGTCGAGCTCACGATCGAGAGCTTGCGCTCGGTGGTGAGAAAGCGCGGCACCCAGAAGGTGATCGCATAGTAGCCGCCCTGGCAGCCGGTCGCGACCAGCGAGGCGAGAATGGTGGTCTTCAGGATCGGCCCCTGGAAGATTTCCAGGATCGACGGGCTGTCGCCGGCGGCGGCGACCTTGGCGCGGGTGGCGGCGGCGACCTCCGGCTCCTTGACATAGGCGCGCAGATACAGCACCAGCAGCGCCGGCAAGGCGCCGATCGCGAACATCCAGCGCCAGGCCTGATCGGCCGGCAGCAGCGAGAACAGAGCGGCCTGCGCCAGCACCGCGAGGCCCCAGCCGACGGCCCAGCCGGACTGCACGCTGCCGACGGCGCGGCCGCGATATTCGGCGCGAATGGTCTCGCCCATCAGCACAGCGCCGGCCGCCCATTCGCCGCCGAAGCCGAGGCCGAGCAGGGCGCGCAGCACCAGCAATTGTTCGAAATTCTGCGCGAACGCGCACAGCAGCGAGAACAGCGAGAACCAGATGATGGTGAACTGCAAGGTTCTGACACGGCCGATGCGGTCGGCGAGATAGCCCGCCGCCCAGCCGCCGAACGCCGAGGCGAGCAAGGTCACCGTTCCGGCGAGGCCTGCAGTGCCGGCATCGACCTTCCACAGCGCGATGATCGTGCCGATCACCAGCGGGTAGATCATGAAGTCCATGCCGTCGAGCGCCCAGCCGGTGGCGCAGGCCCAGAAGGTGCGCCGTTCGGCAGCGGTCATGCCATTGTAGAAGCCGGTGAGGCTCGTATCCTCGATCGGCACCACCCTGTCTGTAGCTGTCGACATCCTCGCCTCCCATGCGCCGCTCTTGCTGAACGGTCGACCGGCGTCAGAGTTCGCTGAAAGATCTGAGGACGTCTGTCAGAAAATCGCCAGGATGGGCGCTGCCGCGCTCTTCTTTGTCAGGAAATTACCGATCGCTGCGCTGCAGGCGGCGATAGCGTGCGGGGCTCTCGCCCGTCACCGCCCGAAAGGCGGCTCCGAAATGCGATTGCGAGGAGAAGCCGAGCGACAATGCGATGTCCACAATCGGCAGGTCGGAGGTCGCGAGCAGCCGGCGCGCGGCTAACACGCGCTGCTCGACGACGAACCGGTGCGGTGTCGTTCCGGTCGCCTGCTTGAAGCTGCGGATGAAGGAGGATGGGCTCATCCCCGCCGACTCGGCCATCGCGGCCAGCGTGACCGGCGCACCGGGATCGGCGCGCACGAATTCCGTGACGCGCGCCCGCATCCGCTCGTCCAGGGGCGGCGTCCGCTCCGATCCGGACGGACGCTGCATCGCATAGCGGTCCGAGACGTGCAGCGCGAGCGTGTAGGCGAACTGCTCGGCGAGCAGCCGGCTCGGCCGTTCGCCGTCACCGCAGCTCTCGACCAGCCGCTTCGCCGCGGCTTCGAGCATCGGATCTTCGGTGTCCCAGGCCTGGTTCGTCAGGGTAACCGGCGCTGCAGAGCCGCGGGAGGCCGCGACCTCCTTCAAGAGGGCATCGCCGAGATACAGCAACAGCAGCCGCCCCGAGCGGACCTCCGGCACGGCATCGACCACCACGCTGCACCCGGGCTGACCGATCCGGAAACGTCCCGCGCTGACCGGTGCATCGCGCCGGACCGTCCCGTCCTCGATCAGGACGTGCCGGCGGACGTCGTAGAGCGTGATCGCCACCGTCGGAACCGGCAGTTCGCCATACTCGTAGAGATGCGGCCCGGTGACCTCACTGACCGCCGCGGCAAAACCCGCCGTCGACCAGAGGTCGATCAACGCCGATTGCCGGCGTCCCGTGACGCGTTCGGCATGGCGAAGCGGATTGAGCTGCATGGGGCAGGGAGCGTCTGACTGAATTGAGTGACGCATTTTTTAGCACCGTTCCGCAGGGCTGGCCACCGCAGGACGTCGTCCGTTGTTCGCCGGCGCAACAAACGAAGCCGCCTCGTGTGCAACGCAGCGATATGACCAACATCAGGGCTGCGCGCAGCGATCAAACAAAAAGGCGCCCCGCGAGGGGCGCCTTCGTGATCCGCCGATCGTGTCGGGCTTAGCCCGAGTAGTACATGTCGAACTCGACCGGGTGCGGGGTCATTTCGAAGCGCTCGACCTCGGTCATCTTCAGCGCGATGTAGCTGTCGATGAAGTCGTCGTCGAACACGCCGCCGGCCTTCAGGAAGGCGCGGTCCTTGTCGAGATTCTCGAGCGCCTCACGGAGCGAGCCGCAGACGGTCGGGATCTGCTTCAGCTCTTCCTTCGGCAGGTCGTAGAGGTCCTTGTCCATCGCCGGACCCGGATCCATCTTGTTCTTGATGCCGTCGAGGCCGGCCATCAGCATCGCGGCGAAGCCGAGATACGGGTTGGCCAGCGGATCGGGGAAGCGGACCTCGACGCGCTTGGCCTTCGGTGAAGAGGTGTAGGGGATGCGGCACGAGGCCGAGCGGTTGCGCGCGGAGTAGGCGAGCAGCACCGGCGCCTCATAGCCCGGGACCAGACGCTTGTAGGAGTTGGTCGACGGGTTGGTGAAGGCGTTGATGGCCTTGGCGTGCTTGATGACGCCGGCGATGTAGGACAGACAGGTCTCCGACAGGTCGGAGTACTTGTTGCCCGCGAACACCGGCTTGCCGTCCTTCCAGATCGACTGGTGGACGTGCATGCCCGAGCCGTTGTCGCCGTACACCGGCTTCGGCATGAAGGTGGCGGTCTTGCCGTAGATGTGGGCGACCTGATGGATGCAGTACTTGTAGATCTGCATCTGGTCGGCCATCAGCGTCAGCGTGTCGAACTTCATGCCAAGCTCGTGCTGGGCGGAGGCGACCTCATGGTGGTGCTTCTCGACCTTGACGCCCATGCGGGCCATCGCACCCAGCATCTCCGAGCGCATGTCCTGCACCGAGTCCTGCGGCGGCACCGGGAAGTAGCCGGCCTTGGTGCGGATGCGGTGACCGAGATTGCCGCCCTCATACTCCGTGTCGGAGTTGGTCGGCAGCTCCGAGGAGTCCAGGCGGAAGCCGGTGTTGTACGGCGAGGAGCTGTAGCGGACGTCGTCGAACACAAAGAACTCGGCTTCGGGACCGACGAACACGGTGTCGCCCACGCCCATCGACTTCACCATGGCCTCGGCCTTCTTGGCGATGCCGCGGGGGTCGCGGTTGTACGGCTCGCCGGTGGTCGGCTCGAGCACGTCGCAGGTGATGATCATGGTGGTTTCGGCGAAGAACGGATCGATCGTGGCCGTGACCGGGTCGGGCATCAGGCACATGTCGGATTCGTTGATCGCCTTCCAGCCGGCGATCGAGGAGCCGTCGAACATCGTGCCTTCAGCGAAAATCTCTTCGTCGATCATGCTGACGTCGAAGGTGACGTGCTGCCACTTGCCCCGCGGATCGGTGAAACGGAGGTCGACGTATTTGACGTCGTTGTCTTTGATTGCTTTCAAGACGTCCTTGGCGGTCTTCATGAATACCCCTCTTGGCTGAAACGTCACGGCCCGGCGCGGGACGGCGTCCGCGGGTCATGCTCCATAGCCTCGTGTGGGGGCCAAGACAACATCGGAAACGCCAAAATGGCCGCATCGGGGTGTCCCTGACAGGACACCCGGGCTGCCGTGGCGGCTGCTGTCGCAGCAAATTTTCTCCATCTGAGGCTTGGGGCGGAAGACCCGTTCCAAGCCTCAGCTCGCGGGCTAGATCGCGTCCAGCCCGGATTCGCCGGTTCTGATGCGGATGGCTTCCTCGATGTTGGAGACGAAGATCTTGCCGTCGCCGATGCGGCCGGTCTGGGCGGCGCGACGGATGGCCTCGATGGCGCGCTCGACCAGGTCGTCGCCGATCACGATCTCGATTTTCACCTTGGGCAGGAAGTCGACGATATATTCGGCGCCGCGGTACAGCTCCGCATGTCCCTTTTGCCGGCCGAAGCCCTTCGCCTCGGTGACCGTAATGCCCTGCAGCCCCACTTCCTGAAGCGCTTCCTTCACCTCGTCCAGCTTGAACGGCTTGATGATGGCTTCGATTTTCTTCACTGAGCGCCTCCCGGGCATTCCGCTATAAAAAACAAGTGGGTCATCGTCAGGCTGCGCCAACGCGCAGGTTGTTCGATCATTCGTTACTGGGCCCGACACGCTCCGGCGAGGCCCGGTGATTGACAGCCCGTCTTGCCCCGTGCCGAAGTGGCTCCACAAAAGCAGGGTCTATGCCAAGTCCTTAACGCGGCTAAATCGGGCGGATATCCGAGCCTTTCGCACCGGCCCGACGATTCCCCATGAGAGAGGACAGAATACCGGAGCCTGCGAATTAGGCAAACGGGCTACAAGTTGAGCAGATGTGGATGGCGCGTCTGCGAGCCGACCCAAATGCCCAGGGAAAAGGCGACACTGATCGTTCGATCAGCGCTGCGCTGCCGGAAGTGCTCTTGGAACTTGCTGGCCGGCGCGGCAATAGGAGGATCGGGCAGGGGAATCGGCCGACACGCGCGGGGGTTGGGGGACGCCGGCTCCGGATGAGCCAACAGATCGGGCAGCCGCAGGAGTTCGCGGCTGCAGGGGACATGAGCAGCAATGGACGTGTTGACCACGAGTGAAATGGAGCGCGCCGACCGGCTGACGATCGCAGCCGGCACGCCCGGCTTCTCGCTGATGCTGAGCGCCGGCCAGGCGGTGGCCGCCGCCGCCATGGACCTGGTCGAGGACGGGCCGATTCTGGTCGTGTGCGGGCCGGGCAACAATGGCGGCGACGGTTTCGTTGCGGCGGCCGAGCTCGCCGCGCAGGGCCGCGAGGTCTCCGTCATCTTGATGTGCGAGCGCGACGCGCTGCAGGGCGATGCGGCCTCCGCCGCCAAGGGCTGGAAGTTTCCGGTGCTGCCGTTCACGCCGCAGGCGATCGGCAAGCCGGCCTTGATCATCGACGCGCTGTTCGGCGCCGGTCTCAGCCGCCCGGTCAGCGGCGAGCCCCATGAGGTGATCGCCGCGATCAACGCCAATGGCGCGCCGGTGCTCGCCGTGGACCTGCCGAGCGGCATCAACGGCACCACCGGCGCGGTGATGGGCATCGCCGTTCGCGCCACCGAGACCGTGACGTTCTTCCGCAAAAAGCCAGCGCATCTGTTGCTGCCCGGACGGCAGCATTGCGGCCGCGTCCGGCTCGCCGACATCGGCATCGATGCGCATGTGCTCGAGGAGATCAGGCCGCAGGCGTTCGAGAACGAGCCGGAGCTGTGGCAGCCCCGTTTTCCCGTGCCGCGCATTGACGGCCACAAATACGCGCGGGGGCATGTGCTGGCGATGTCAGGCGATGTCGCGGCGACCGGTGCGTCGCGCATGGGCGCGCGCGCCGCGCTGCGCGCCGGCGCCGGGCTGGTGACGTTGGCCTCGCCGCGCGATGCGCTGGTGGTGAACGCGTCGGCGCTCACCGCGGTGATGGTGCGCGCCGCCGACACCGCGATCGAGTTCGGCGAGCTGCTCGGCGACAAGCGCTACAACACCTGCATCATCGGGCCGGGCACGGGCGTGGGCGAGCGCACCCGCGACCTCGTGTTCACCGCGCTGGCGGCGCAGCGTCATCTCGTGCTCGATGCCGACGCCTTGACCAGCTTCGCCGACGCGCCCGAGCGGCTGTTCGAGCAGATCCGGGCGCTGGCCGACGCGCAGATCGTGCTGACGCCGCACGAGGGCGAATTCCCGCGGCTGTTCTCGGATCTCAGCAACAAGCATCCCGGCCGCTCCAAGCTGGAGCGCGTGCGCGCGGCCGCGGCGCGCTGCGGCGCTGTGGTGCTGCTGAAGGGCGCCGACACCACTGTCGCGGCACCGGACGGCCGCGCGGCAATCGCCGCCAACGCGC
>NZ_CAFI01000150.1 GCF_000239775.1 Bradyrhizobium sp. ORS 375 | reverse complement strand
TGGCGCGGGCGACGGCGGCGACGGCAACAACGGCCAGGGCAGCGGCGGCGCCGGCTATGGCGGCGCCGTGTTCGTGATGGACGGCGCGACTCTGACCGTGAAGACCTCCAGCTTCAGCGGCAACTCCACCCAGGCCGGCACCGGCGGAACACCGGTGGCGCCCAAGGGCCAGGACCTCTACATCAACGGCGCCACCCAGGTGGTGACGTTCCAGATCAATTCCGGCAGCGCCACGTTCGGCGGCAGCACGCAGACAACGCAAGGCAACATCGCCGGCGAAGGCGGCATCGCGAAGACCGGCGCCGGCGCGCTCACGCTCGGCGGCACCAACACCTACAGTGGCGCGACCAGTGTGAATGCCGGCACCTTGCTGGTGAACGGCACGCTGGTGAACTCCGCGACCACGGTCAACAATGGCGGCACGCTCGGCGGCACCGGCACCACCAACAGCGTGACGGTGGCCAGTGGCGGCATCCTCGCGCCCGGCTCCGGCACAGCCGGCACCACGCTGACGGTGCAGGGCAGCCTCGCCTTCGCAAGCGGCGCGATCTACCTGGTCCAGGTCGATCCGACGACGGCGTCGCGGACGAATGCGACCAGCGCCACGCTGGGCGGCGCCACCGTCAATGCGAGCTTCGCGGCCGGCAGCTACGTCGCCAAGCAATACGTCATCCTTCAGACGACGGGCGGCATCTCCGGGACATTCGGCGGCCTGGTGAACACCAACCTGCCTGCGGGGTTCTCGACCAGCCTCTCCTACGACGCCAACAACGTCTATCTGAACCTTGGCCTTTTCACCGCACCGTCAGGGAGCCTCAATACCAACCAGGCCAATGTCGCCACCACGCTCACCAACTTCTTCAACCGCAATGGCAGCATTCCGCTGGTGTTCGGCGGCCTGACGCCGGCCGGTCTCAGCCAGCTCTCCGGCGAGGCGGCGACCGGCTCGCAGCAGACGACGTTCAACGCCATGACGCAGTTCATGGGCGTGATGACCGATCCGTTCGGCGACGGCCGCGGCGGCGGCGCACCGGGAGCAGGCGCGACGGCATTCGCCGACGAAGGCGATGCGGCCAACGCCTATGCGGCGGCGGGACGCGGCCGCAAGGGTGCCGAGCGCGACGCCTATGCGATGCTGACCAAGGCACCGGCAGCCGATGCGGCCGCACGCCGCTGGAGCGTGTGGGCCGCCGGGTTCGGCGGATCCCAGACCACCGACGGCAACGCCGCGCTAGGCTCCAACACGACGACCTCCACCCTGTACGGCACGGCCGTCGGCTTCGACTATCGGCTGTCGCCGAGCACCGTGGCGGGCTTCGCGATGGCCGGCGGCGGCACCAGCTTCAGCGTCGCCAACGCGCTGGGCTCGGGACGCTCCGACCTGTTTCAGGCCGGCGGCTTCGTCCGCCACCGCATCGGCCCCGCCTACATCACCGCGGCGCTTGCCTATGCTTGGCAGGACGTCACTACCAATCGCACGGTCACGGTGGCCGGCATCGATCAGCTTCGCGCCCAGTTCAAGTCCAATGCCTGGTCCGGCCGGCTCGAAGGCGGTTATCGTGTGCTGTGGCCGGCGGCCGGGCTCGGCCTGACGCCCTACGCCGCCGGACAGTTCACGACGTTCAATCTGCCGGCCTATGCCGAGCAGGCGGTGGTTGGTGCCAACACCTTCGCCTTGGCCTATGGCAGCCGCAGCGTGACGGCGCCGCGCAGCGAGCTCGGCCTGCGCACCGACAAGGCGTTTGCGATGCCGGACGGCGTGCTCACGTTGCGCGGCCGCTTCGCCTGGGCCCATGACTACACCACGGGCCGCACGCTGACGCCGACGTTCCAGACCTTGCCCGGCGCCAGCTTCGTCGCGAACGGCGCGCAGCAGGCTGCCGACCGCGCGCTGATCAGCGCCACGGCCGAGATGAAGTGGATGAACAACTGGTCGGCGGCGCTGACCTTCGACGGCGAGTTCGCCAGCATCAGCCGCAGCTATGGCGGCAAGGGCGTGGTGCGGTATTCGTGGTGAGGGCGGGAGAGAATCGCTGCGATGTCCGTACGGTGACAAGCCCCCCTCGCAGTTAGTTACTTCGTCATGCCCGGGCTTGTCCCGGGCATCCACGCGGTTCTAGCGCGCCTTACGACGTGGATGGCCGGGACACGCCCGGCCATGACGATGTGGAAAGAGACGGGCACATAGCTGCGAGCTTCAATGGAGATAGCCTTGCGTGAAGGTGGCGGATGACGCTCCGTCATCCGCCACCCCTATCTCTACGCCTGCTCGATCGCCGCCGGCATCTTGGCGACGGACATCAGCGATCTCGCGACCTGGTTGAGGAGCTGGTCGGCGTTCTCCTCTTCCGCCAGCGACTTCGACAGCAGCGCGACGACGGCGCTGTGGCGGAGCTGCTGGGCGAGATTGCGGGCTGTCGTGTAGCCGGACATCTCGTAATGCTCGACGCGCTGCGCGGCGCCGATCAGTGCGAGGTCGGCGGCGGCGTCCTCCTTGTCCTCGCCCTGTGCCATGATCTCCTGGCCTTCCTCGACCAGGCCCATCATGCCCTTGCAGGGCTTGGCCTTGGGCGTCTTGCCGAGCAGCTCGAAGCATTCGTTGATGCGGTCGATCTGGGCCTCGGTCTCGACCAGATGCTGCTCGAACAATTCACGCAGCTGATCGAAGCGCGCGGCCTCGGCCATCTTCGGCAGCGCCTTGGTCAGCTGCTTCTCGGCGTGCAGGATGTCTCTGAGCTCTTCGATCAGGAGATCGCCGAGGCCGGCTTCGTCGACCGGCGGCGAGCTCTCGGTGACGATCGCGCTGGACGCGCCGTTTTCGCTGGCCTGGATCGCCGGCGATTCCGTGAAGACCCAGTCGCCGCCCTCGTTCCAGGGACCGCGGGTGTCGATCTCGCCGTGGTCGCCGGTGCCGGTGGAATCGTTGAAGAACTGATCGACAAGGCCCGGCGTCGGCGCGATGCGGCCGACGCTGAAGGCCGGCTTGTTCATGCTCTCCAGCGCCAGCGCGAACGCTTTCATGTGGGTGATCTCGCGCGTCATCAGGAACTGCAGCGCGTCCTTGGTGCCGGCGTCGTCGGTGAAATTGATGAGACGCTCATAGACGATCTTGGCGCGGGCTTCGGCCGCAATGTTGCTGCGCAGGTCGACGTCGAGCTCGCCGGTGATCTTGAGATAATCGGCAGTCCAGGGATTGCCCTGCGAGTTGAACAGATTGACGCCGCCGCCGCCGGCGATCGCGATCAGCGGATCGGCCTCGGCGGCTTCGCGGTCGAACTTGGCGGGTTTCAGATGCATGCGGGCGAGCGTGCCGACCACTTCGAGATGGCTCAGCTCCTCGGTGCCGATGTCCATCAGCAGGTCCTTGCGATCGGGATCCTCGCAGTTGAGGCCCTGGATCGAGTACTGCATGGCGGCGGCGAGCTCGCCATTGGCGCCGCCGAACTGCTCCAGCAGCATGTTGCCGAAGCGCGGATCCGGTTCGTCGACACGGACGGTGAACATCAGCTTCTTGACGTGGTGATACATGGGATGGCCTCGGACGTTGGGGGCAGGCAAGGTCCGAACGGCCGGGGTACATGGTTGTTCCGTACCTTTCGCGGGAGGATCGGTGCGCGGAGGTCGCAGGCGTTTCACGGCATATGCACGCTGCAAAGCACTCCGCGCCGAATCGCGCGCAGCTGCGGCACGGAACCGATGCAAATCGGAGTGGCGGGATCAACGGCTTGGAGGACCGCGCGACATCCTGTTGGCAGCTGAACAACTGCCTCTTGCTAAGGTTTTCCCTGCTCGCCTAAGCTGTTGCGCTGGAGAGTGACATGTTGATGCGAACACCGGCCAGGGAGAAGCCAGGTCTCGGCGAGCGACTGCGCCGGGTCATCGAGCGACTCCGCGACCACGCATCGTCACTGACATCAACGTCGCACGCAAATGGGGCAACATCGCGGAAGCCGTCCTATCATGTCGTCGAGGAGGAAGATGACGACAGCAATATGGACGTCGCGCTCGCGGCGCTGATCGATCAGATCGAGCGGCCGGCGCAGACACCGCCGTCGCGGTTCCCATCTCTCGCACGTGTGACGACATCGCGCCAGGCTCCGCACATCCCGGTGTACGAGCGGCCGCCTTATTTCGACATCGCGCCGCGCCAACCCGAACCACGCAACCTCGATGCACGCCCTGTCGAGGTCGAGCCGCGGCGCATGCACAATGATGAGCCGGCCGAGCGGATCGTGCCCGAGGAAGAATTGTCCGAGCTGCGCAAGGACCTGATGAGCGCGATCTCGGCGCGGCTCGGATCGCCCGAGGACCATCTGGCCACGATCCGCAATCTGCTGCGGTCGGTGAAGTGATGTGGGGCCGCAGCAATATCGGCAAGACGGTCGAGGAGTTGACCGATCATCTGCGGCTGGTCGATCACGTACGCGCGCTGCAGGATGGCCAGAAGGAGATCGCCGAGGCGATCCGCGCCGTGAACAGCCGCCTGACGTCGATCGAGGCCGAGTTCAGGGTGCTCAAGGCGGAGACGCAGCGCGACGCGCTGCGCGAGGTGCAGCACGCGGTGCAAGGCGTTCAGACCTCGATGCATGACGAGCTGACGCGGATGGCGACGCGGCTCGCGGTGCTGGAGCAGGCCCTGCGGCGCGAGGCCGCGCGTCAGCAGGCGCAACCTGCCGCCACGCGCGCACCCGCCGCACCACCGCGCCCGGACGGAACGCGCTGAGGGCGCGGACGCTCAGCGCAAGGTCGCCGTTCGGCTCGAGATGTCGATGATGACGCTTCCGCTCTTGACGTAGGGGTTGGGAACGAAGGCGTCACCTGGCGCGATCTGATAGTCCTGAGCGTCCTTCGGAATCGGAAAGCCCTTGGCGCAGGCCTTGGCGATGGTCTCGCGGTCGGCATAATCCGCTTGCGCCACGACAGTGCCGGGGCGCGGTCCGGCGGCGAGCTTCGACAGTCCGAAATATTTGAACTGCTCCGAGCAGGTGACGACGTTCAACGTATAGGCGCCGGTCGAGTCCGATGCCTGCAGCAAAAAGTCATAGGACATCTCGATGCGCTCGCTGCCGGTGAAGCCGACTCGTGCCACGCCGGTTTCCAGAAAGCCCTGCCCCATATGTCCGGTCAGACAAACCAGCACGTCGCGCCCGTCGGCCTGTCCGGCGATCACGCATTCGTCCACCTGCATGCCGGGCTGGTAGCCGCGGAAGACGTAGCCGCCGCCGTCCTGCTCGAACAGCACCGAGCCGCCAAAGTCGGTCGCGTGCGGCTCGCACTCGCTGCCGTAGCTCACGATCAGCACTGGCTTGCCGGAGGCGACGAAGCGTCCCTGCTGGCGCTGCGCACCCAGTTTGACGTCGCAGCGGCGGCCGTTGGCGTTGGGATAGGATCTGGCCTGCTTGCAGGTCGAGCCGGCAATCGCCTTGGGCGCGCAGAACAGCGACAGCAGCGCGCGATCGCCGCCGGCCGCGTCGGCATGCCCGCTCCAGGCGCCTGACAGCAGCAGCGACAGCAGCACGAAACAGACTCTCGTCATGGGATCGGCCTTCCAGGAAGAGCTTGGCGTGCGGACACATTTAGCCGCGATGCTGCCGCGAACCAATCATAAAACTAATGCGCGCATCGTCATGCAGACACACTCATAATTTGCCGCGCCATCGTGCTTCAGCCTTTGGCGCGGTCGGCTGATGATGTAGGCTGCGCTGACAGCAACGACTCGATGATGACCGGCCGCATCGCGGCAGCCGGCGAAGCCGCATGAGGGGCCCATGACCGACCATCTGATCGTCACCGACGAGGGCGAGACGCGGACGATCAAGCTCAGGCGCCCGGAGAAGAAGAACGCGATCACCCAAGCCATGTATCTCGGCATGAGCGATGCGATCGACACCGCGCAGAACAATCCGCTGGTGCGCTGCATCATCATCACCGGCGGCTCCGGCGTGTTCACCGCCGGCAATGATCTGGAGGACTTTCTCCATGCAGGCAACGCCGGCAGCGAGGCGGCGCGGACCTCGGCGGCGACCAAATTCCTGTATTCGCTGGCCCACAACGTCAAGCCGATCATCGCCGCCGTCGACGGCGTCGCGATCGGCATCGGCACCACGATGCTGTTTCACTGCGACTACGTGCTGGCCTCGACCACGGCGACGTTCTCGACGCCCTTCATCCATCTCGGCCTGGTGCCCGAGGGCGCCTCGAGCCTGCTGATGCCGCAGACCATGGGCTATCAGCGCGCGTTCGCGATGCTGGTGATGGGACGCACCATGACCGCGGCGGACGCGCATATCGCCGGCTTCGTCAACACCGTGGTGGCGCCAGGCCATACCGAGGTCGAGGCGCACAAGGTGGCGCGCGATATCTGCCGGCTGCCGGCCGAGGCGGTGGCGATCGGCCGCAAGCTGATCCGCACCGCGCCGGACGAACTGACCCGCCGCATCGACCAGGAGGCCTATCTGTTTGCCGAGCGCATGACCTCCGAAGAGGCGATCGGCGCGTTCAAGGCATTCTTTTCCCGCAAGAAGAAGTGACGCTCGGGCCGTCGAACGCGCATGCCGCAGTTTGATGTCATCGTGATCGGCTGCGGCGCCGTTGGCAGCGCTGCGCTGCTGCATCTCGCCAGGGCCGGCCAGCGCGTGCTCGGCATCGACCGCTTCCAGCCGCCGCATCGTTTCGGCTCGACTCATGGCGAGACCCGCATCACCCGCGCGGCGATCGGCGAAGGCGTCGACTACACGCCGCTGGCGCAGCGCTCGCACGCGATCTGGCGGGAGTTGGAGCGCGAGACCGGCGCGCATCTGTTCGAACAATGCGGCTGCCTGTTCATTCCCGCCCGCGACGGCGGCGAGGTGCACGGCGTCACGAGCGCGCAGTTCTTCGCCAACATCGAGAATGCCGCCCGGCTGCATGGCGTGAATGGCGAAGCGATTTCATCGGAGCAATTGCGGGCAGATTATCCCTGCTTCGCCACGGCGCCCGGCGATCGCGGCTTTCTCGATCGCGAAGGCGGCTATCTGCTGGTCGAGGAGTGCGTGCGCGCGGAGCTGGCGGTCGCCGCGCGGCTTGGCGCAACGCTGCTGACCGGCCGGCGCGTGACGGCGTTCCAGCGCACGGGCGGCGCGCTCACGGTCACCATGGACGACGGCGCAACCGCGTCGGCGACGACGCTGATCGTCACCACAGGTCCCTGGATCACCGAGCTGATCGCGCCGCTGCAGCGGCGCGTGACCGTCACGCGGCAGGTGCTGTACTGGTTCGAGGTGCAGTCGCATCCGGAGCGCTTCGGTCCGAACACGCCGGTCTACATCTGGGACGTCAGCGGGCGCGGCCGGGCCGCCTCCGACATCTACGGCTTCCCCTGGCTCGGCTCGCCCGACAACGGCGTGAAGATCGCCAATGAGGTGCTGACCGGCGAAACCGATCCGGATCACGTCGCGCGCGAGGTCAGCGCTGACGAAATCGCCGCGACCTACGAGACCTATGTCCGCCCGTTCGTGCCGGATCTCGGGCCGACATGCCTGCGCAGCGAGGTCTGCCTCTACACCAACGCGCCGGGCGGCCGCTTCGTCATCGACCGCGATCCCGGTGACGCCAACGTCATCTACGCCTCGCCCTGCTCCGGCCATGGCTTCAAGCATTCGCCGGCGGTGGGCGAGGCGCTCGCGGCGATGGCGCTGGGCGAGACGCCGCGGGTCGATCTCTCCGGCTTCACGCTGGACCGGTTGGCCGTGCTGTGACGCCTACTTGCCGGATTGCAACGCGGCGGTCTGCTTGGCGAGCCCGTCGTTGAACTGCGCCTCGAGCTTGTCGAGATAGGCGTTGAACTCGCCCGGCTTGACGAACGGGTTCGGCGCCCCCTCCGCCATCTTGGCGCGCTTGTCGGCCATGCCATACATCTCCGGATGCGGCGCCAGCAGCACGTCGGGATGCACCGTCTTCGCCCAGGCATAGGTCTTCTTGTAGTCGTCGACGATGCCCGGATAGGTCGGCCGGCCCACGAGCTGATTCAGCGCCACGGTGGCGCTGCAGAAGAAGATCACGCTGCGTGTCGCATCGCCGTCCTTCACGTCCGTGGTCCAGCTGGTGCAGCCCGGCGAATGGCCGGGCGTGTCGTGCGCCGTCAGGGTGACGCCGCCGAGCGCGACCGTGTCACCCTCGTGCACGGCGCGGTCGACCTTGACCGGCGGGAAGTTCAGATAGCGCTGGTCCTCGCGGCCCGGATAGAAGCCGCCTTCGAGCAGCGGAACGTCCTTCGCGCCCGCCACCATCTGCGCGCCGGTCTCCTGTTTGATCTGGGCGAGTCCGCCGGTGTGATCGATATGGGCGTGGGTATTGATGACGTATTTGATGTCGGCGACCTTGAAGCCGAGCTTGGCGATGCTGGCTTCGATCTGCGCGGTCGATTCCGGCATCACGGTGTCGATCAGGATGTGGCCCTGCGGCGTGGTGATCAGATAGGAGGCGAGGCCGTTGGTGCCGACATAATAGATGTTGTCGATCACCTTGAACGGCTCGGTCGGGGTATTCCACGCCGCAACCATTTGCTTCATGAAGTCCGGCAGCGATTGCGCTGCAGCGGGACAGGCCGCCAGCGTCAACGTGGCAGCGAGCAGCATCATTCTTTTCATCACGCCCTCCCGATTCCCGGTATTGTTGTTATGAGTTTGTCTTATGTCATCGCGACCGCGACGAAGCAATCGTACTTCGTCACGCCGCCTGCATCATCCGCGCGCCTGCCATATGTGACCCCAGCATGAGCCGTTTCCATCGCGTCACCATCGCCTGTCTGTTCGCCGCCCTTGCAGCGGCGAGTCTGGCCGCCCTGCCGGTCCATGCCGAGGACGAGCCGGTGAGCTTGCGCATCCTTGCCATCAACGACTTCCACGGCAATCTGAAGCCACCGGCATCGGGCATTCGCGTCGCCGATCCGAACGACCCGACCAAGAGCAGCGTGGTGCCGGCCGGCGGCGCAGCGCAGATGGCGAGCCTCGTCAAGCTGCTGACGGACGGACAGCCGAACACGATCTTCGTCGCGGCCGGCGACCTGATCGGCGCGAGCCCGTTCCTGTCCGCGATGTTCCACGACGAGCCCACGATCGAATCGATGTCGCAGATGGGACTCGCGCTGTCAGCGGTCGGCAATCACGAGTTCGACGAGGGCAAGGACGAGCTGCTGCGGATGCAGAATGGCGGCTGCCATCCGACCGACGGCTGCCGCGGCCCGCAGCCATTCACCGGCGCCAAATTCCACTATCTCGCCGCATCAACCTTTCTCAAGGGCACCGACAAGACGGTGTTTCCGCCTTACGAAATCCGCACCTTCGAGGACATCCCGGTCGCCTTCATCGGGCTGACGTTGAAAGGCACTGCCGGCATCATCTCGCCGGCCAGCTCGGCAGGCCTGGAATTCCGCAACGAGGCGGAGAGCATCAACGCGCTGATCCCCGAGCTGAAGGCCAAGGGCGTGCAGGCGATCGTGGTGCTGATCCACGAGGGCGGCTGGCCCTCCGGCGGCATGAACGAATGCCCGGGCCTCTCGGGCCCGATCGTCGACATCGTCAAGGATCTCGACAGCGCCGTGGATATCATCATCTCCGGCCATACCCACCAGGCTTATGTCTGCACCATCGACAAGCGGCTGGTCACCTCGGCCGACAAGTTCGGCACGCTGGTCACCGCGATCGACGTCAAGCTCGACCGCGCGACGCGCGACGTGATCAGCACCAGCGCGACCAACATCGTTGTCGACGCCACGCTGCCCAAGGATCCGACGCAGACCGCGCTGATCGACGCCTATGAGAAGCTGGCCGCGCCGATCGCCAATCGGCCGGCGGGCGTGATCACGCAGGTTCTCTCACGACTGCCGAACGCTGCCGGCGAAAGCGTGCTCGGCGACGTCATCGCCGATGCTCAGCTCGCCGCGACATCGGCGCCGGACAAGGGCGGCGCCGTGATCGCGATGACCAATCCCGGCGGCATTCGCACCGATCTCGCCCGCCGTGACGACGGCGCGGTGAGCTATGGCGACGTGTTCGCAAGCCAGCCGTTCCGCAACCAACTCATGACGGTCACCTTGACCGGGGCCGAGATCAAGGCCGCGCTCGAGCAGCAATGGCTCGATCCAGCGCGGCCGCGCATCCTGCAAATCTCTCGCAGCTTCTCCTATGCTTTCGATGCCAGGCAGCCGGCCGGCGCGCGCGTCGACCCTGCGTCGATGATGCTCAACGGCAAGCCGATCGACCCGGCGGCGTCCTATCGCGTCACGCTCAACAATTATCTCGCGCTCGGCGGCGACGGCTTCACCACCTTCAAGAGCGGCCGCGATCCGGTCGTCGGGCCCTATGACGACGAGGCGCTGTTCGCCTATCTCAAGGCCAACAGCCCGCTGGCCCCGCCGCCGCGCGACCGCATCTCGAACAAGGCTCTGTGATGACCCGGACGGCGGGAAAGCCGGCCATATCCTCCGTCATGGCTCTTTCCGCGGCTGCCTTCAGCGCATAGATTGGGCACTCCCGCAACGCGCGAGTGGCAGGACCTGTTGAATGTCGACGCTGTACCTCTCTCATGAAGCCTGCCTCAATCATGCGACGCCGTCGGGACACCCGGAGCGCGCCGACCGCTTGCGCGCCGTCGAGGAGGCGCTGGCCGAGGAACGCTTTGCCCTGCTCGATCGCGACGAGGCGCCTGAGGCGGACATCGAGCTCGCCTTGCTCTGCCACAACGAGCATTACGTCACCGAGCTGCGCCAGATGGCCCCGACCTCCGGGATCATCTATCTCGACGGCGACACCTCGATGTCGCCCGGGACCTGGGAAGCCGTGATGCGCGGCGTCGGCGGTGCGGTTGCGGCCACGGAATCGGTGATGTCCGGCCGCCATCGCAACGCCTTCGTCGCCACGCGCCCGCCGGGACACCATGCCGAGATCGCCAAGCCGATGGGCTTCTGCTTCTTCGACAATGTCGCGATCGCCGCCCGCTACGCCCAGCGCACCTTCGGCATCGAGCGCGCCGCCATCATCGATTTCGACGTCCATCACGGCAACGGCACCCAGGACATCTTCTGGGCCGACAAAAGCGTGATGTACTGCTCGACCCACCAGATGCCGCTGTTCCCCGGCACCGGCGCCCGCGGTGAGCGCGGCGAGCACGACACCATCGTCAACGCACCGCTCGCCTCAGAGGACGGCAGCCTTGAGTTCCGCTCGGCGTTCGAGAACCTGATCCTGCCGCAGCTGACGAAGTTCAGCCCGGAGCTCGTGATCATCTCGGCCGGCTTCGACGCGCATTACCGCGATCCGCTGGCGTCGCTGAACCTGCGCGCCGAGGATTTCGGCTGGGTGACGCGCAAGCTGATGGAGCTCGCCGACAAGACCGCCGGGGGCCGTGTCGTGTCGGTGCTGGAAGGCGGCTATGATCTTCAGGGCCTTAAGGAATCCGTGTCCGCCCATGTCGCGGCGCTGACCGGGGCGTAATCCCCAGGTTCCGACCGATCCACCCCCGCAGGGCCTGACAGAGCCTCGACCGGGGTGTAAAAGCACGGCCCCGGAGTTGAGTATCTGCAGGGAACCCGCATGGCGGACAACACCGTAACCGACGTCAAGAAGCTGTCGTTCGAGCGCGCGATCGAGGAACTGGAGTCCATCGTGAAGCGGCTCGAGGACGGCAAGGTGCCGCTCGAGGAGTCGGTGACGATCTACGAGCGCGGCGAGGCGCTGAAGCGACGCTGCGAGGAGCTGCTGCGTCAGGCCGAGGCCCGGGTCGAGAAGATCACCACCGATGCCAGCGGCCGCGCTACCGGAACGGCGCCACTCGACGTGCAGTAGCGGATCGGCGCCTGACGATCGTCGAGACGCGGCGTGCATTCGGATGGCCCGAGCAGTCACCCGGAGAATGCCGATCTCCATGGAAATCGAGCTCCCCCTGAGATTCAATCGCAGCTAGGCCGCGAATGGTGCGGCCAGCGCGGTGTCGGCGACGACAGATCCGGTCTCCGCGGCAACAGCGGACATTTATTTCCCGTCGCGCCGCTCGTGGATCGCACCGAGCCTGGCCGCCTGCCGATCGTGCAAATCAGCTGAAAAACACAGCAGTCATCCGCCGGGCAATCCGGGCAGCGGCTCGCGTCTGCGTCGAACGCGAAAGCCTGGGAGTTGCCCCGACCGGACGTCGTCGAGCCTTTCTATTAACGCTGTCTCTCGAAACAGCCTTAACGGACTTGCACCCGGGTGCGCAGTCCGAACGCAGGAATGGCAGCGTTCGAACCGTGGGATCGGTCGGGTCGCGCGCGGCATCATCTCAATGTCCACATCGCACGCCCACGACCATGCAGGCGCTCGCAAGAAGACTTTGCCTTCGATAGTGAAAGCTTTGCCCACGGCTCTTCCGCAAGCCGCTTTGCCGGCGTGATGGCCAGGAAAGGCCTTATGCCGATGACGTCTTCATGATCGCGCGCGGACCAATCCCCTCACGCGAATGCATGGCTCATCCCGCCGCAGCGGCGATCATTTGCCGCGGCAACCGATTCTGCATCGCGGGAAAGGCCTGGACGCAGACGTGGTCTCCGGGCTATTGCGGACCCGCGGCTGCCGTCGATTTGAGCAGCTCCCTGGAACCTCCGGCCCGCCGTCGAGGTTGAGTTTTGACCGACTGGTACCCTTTGCGGGCTTGCCATCTCGCGCCGGGTTGGCTTTAAGACGGGCTTTGGTGTAAAGCTGCTCGGAACTGCGGTTTTTTGGAAGTGCCCAGTCTCCCGCCGGGAGTTGATCTAAGTGCTTCCAACAATTGGCAAAACTGACTCGGCTGAACGACTTGGCGATCTTGGGCGACAAACGAGGACGGCAAGGCTACCAAGAGTGACTTACATCACATAGATCGATCCAAAAGCCGGCTAGGGTCCGGACTGCGGCTTCAATCCGCGCGGATGTGACCTTCGAGACACCCGGTTTCGCCGCCCGTTACGATGAACCTCTCAGACGTCGGCCCTTGAACCCGACCTGCAAAATTGGAATGTCACCGTGACCACATTTAGTAAGACGCCGCTTCTCGACACCATCAAGACTCCGGAAGATCTGCGCCGGCTGAAGGTCGAGCAGGTCCGGCAGGTCGCCGACGAACTGCGCCAGGAGACGATCGACGCGGTCTCGGTGACCGGCGGTCATTTCGGCGCAGGCCTCGGCGTGGTCGAGCTGACCACCGCGATCCACTACGTGTTCGACACCCCGCGCGATCGCCTGATCTGGGACGTCGGCCACCAGGCCTACCCGCACAAGATCCTGACCGGTCGGCGCGATCGCATCCGTACGCTGCGCACCGGCGGCGGTCTCTCCGGGTTCACCAAGCGCACCGAGAGCGACTACGATCCGTTCGGCGCCGCGCACTCCTCGACCTCGATCTCCGCCGGTCTCGGCATGGCCGTGGCGCGCGACCTCTCCGGCGGCAAGAACAACGTCATCGCCGTGATCGGCGACGGCGCGATGTCCGCCGGCATGGCCTATGAGGCGATGAACAACGCCGGCGCGATGAACTCGCGCCTGATCGTGATCCTCAACGACAACGACATGTCGATCGCACCGCCGGTCGGCGCGATGTCGGCCTATCTGTCCCGCCTGTACTCGGGCAAGACCTACCGGACCCTGCGCGATGCCGCCAAGCAGCTCGGCCAGCATCTGCCGAAGGTGATCGCCAACCGCGCCAGCCGCGTCGAGGAATATTCCCGCGGCTTCATGATGGACGGCGGCACGCTGTTCGAGGAGCTCGGCTTCTATTATGTCGGCCCGATCGACGGTCACAACCTCGACCATCTGCTGCCCGTCCTGAAGAACGTCCGCGACATGGAGACCGGCCCGATCCTGGTCCACGTCGTGACCCAGAAGGGCAAGGGCTACTCGCCGGCGGAAGCCGCGGCCGACAAGTATCACGCGGTCGCCAAGTTCGACATCGCCACCGGCACCCAGGCCAAGGCCAAGCCCAACGCGCCGGCCTACCAGAACGTGTTCGGCCAGAGCCTGGTCAAGGAAGCCGAGAAGGACGACAAGGTCGTCGGCATCACCGCTGCGATGCCCTCGGGCACCGGCATCGACATTTTCGCCAAGGCGTTCCCGAAGCGCACTTTCGACGTCGGCATCGCCGAGCAGCACGCAGTGACCTTCGCCGCTGGTCTGGCCGCCGAGGGCTACAAGCCGTTCTGCGCGATCTACTCGACGTTCCTGCAGCGCGGCTACGACCAGATCGTCCATGACGTCTGCATCCAGTCGCTCCCGGTGCGCTTTGCGATCGATCGCGCGGGCCTGGTCGGCGCCGACGGCGCCACCCATGCCGGCTCCTTCGACAACGCCTATCTCGGCTGCCTGCCGAACATGGTGATCATGGCCGCGTCCGACGAGGCCGAGCTGGTGCACATGGTGGCGACCCAGGTCGCGATCGACGACCGGCCGAGCTCGGTGCGCTATCCGCGCGGCGAGGGCCGCGGCGTCGAGATGCCGGAAGTCGGCGTTCCCCTTCCGATCGGCAAGGGCCGCATGATCCGCCAGGGCAAGCAGGTCGCCCTGCTCTCCTTCGGCACCCGCCTCGCCGAGTGTGAGAAGGCGGCCGACGAGCTCGCTGCTCACGGCCTGTCCGCATCGATCGCCGATGCCCGCTTCATGAAGCCGCTCGACGAGGAGCTGGTGCTCAAGCTCGCCCGCGAGCACGAGATCCTGATCACCATCGAGGAAGGCTCGATCGGCGGCTTCGGCTCGCACGTGATGCAGTACCTGGCTGACCAGGGCATGCTCGACGGCGGACTGAAGATGCGCACGATGGTGCTGCCGGACGAGTTCCAGGACCACGACACGCCGGCGGCGATGTACGCCCGCGCCGGTCTCGACGCCAAGGGCATTGTCCGCAAGGTGTTCGAGGCGCTCGGCAAGGACTACGCGACCGAGGCCGTCAAGCTCGCCTGAGGCGGGCTTGGCTACCCGTCACTGGTGAACCATGAAGATCTATCTGGCAGGTCCCGACGTGTTCCTGCCGGATGCTGTTGAGATCGGCCGGCGCAAAGTCGCGATCTGCGACCGCCTCGGCCTGATCGGCCTCTATCCTCTCGACAACACTGTCGATCTCGGCTCCGCCGACGCCTCGCGCCAGATCTTCCATGGCAACGAGGCGATGATGGACGACGCCGATGCCATCATCGCCAATCTCACGCCGTTCCGTGGCCCCGGCGCCGATGCCGGCACGGTGTATGAGCTCGGCTACATGGCGGGACGTGGCAAGCTGTGCCTTGGCTATTGCAACGATCCAGCCAGCTATGCCGAGCGCACCCGCCGGTTTACGGCGGTAAGTGAGCAGGACGGCCGGCTGGTCGATGCCGAAGGCCTGACAGTCGAAGATTTCGGCCTGCCGGACAACCTGATGATGATCCACGCGCTCGATGCGCACGGGCACCCGCTGGTGCTGCCGCGCGAGCGGCCCGCGGACGTCTGGCATGATCTGAAGGCGTTCGAGATCTGCGTGAGATTGGCGGCGGAGCGGCTGGGCCCGGACTCGTAGGGTGGGCAAAGCGGCGCCGCAGGCCACGCGTGCCCGCCTTCCATCCGCGCCCGCAATCGAGACGGTGGGCTCGGCGCGTCAATTGCGCTACGAGCTTGCGGCAACACCGGTGCTCGCGCCTTTGCCCACCCTACGGATCTCGGGTTTTGGCATTCTGCTGGCGACATCTAAGCTGTCGTCCCGGCGAAAGCCGGGACCCATAACCACAGGACGTTGTGTTGGGCAGACACGTCGTTGCCAGCGTCCTACAAACTACGTTCGGTGGCGATGGGTCCCGGCTTTCGCCGGGACGACAGCGGAATTGGGGCGCGAGCTCCACAACTCATGACAACTGATCGCCACGCCCATGCCCCCTCCCCGCAAACGCGCTGACATCCTCCTCGTTGAACGCGGCCTGTTCGAGAGCCGGGCGCGGGCGCAGGCGGCGATCGAGGCGGGGCTGGTGTTCGCCAACGACAAGCAGGTGGCGAAGGCCTCCGAGACCATCCCGGTCGATGCCGTTGTGCAGGCGGAGCCGGCGCATCCCTGGGTGTCGCGCGGCGGCGTCAAGCTGGCGGGGGCGCTGGAGCATTATGGCATCGAGGTCGAGGACCATGTGTGCCTCGATGTCGGCGCGTCCACCGGCGGCTTCACCGAGGTGCTGCTGGCGAATGGCGCGGCGGTCGTGTTCGCGATCGATGTCGGCCGCGACCAGCTGCATCCGTCGCTGCGCAATCATCCGAGGATCGTCTCGATGGAGCAGACCGACATCCGCAGCTATGACGGCAGGCGGCTGCCGCAGCGGCCCGATATCGTCGTGATCGACTGCAGCTTCATCTCGCTCAAGGCCGTGCTGCCGGTGGCGCTGACGCTGGCGGCGTCGCCGATGAGCCTGCTGGCGCTGATCAAGCCGCAATTCGAGGCGAAGGGCGCGCACGGCAAGGGCGGCATCATCAAGGATGCGAGCGTACATCAAGCCGTCTGCGACGACATCGCTGCCTTCACCGCCTCGCTCGGCTGCAGCGACATCGAGATCTTTCCGTCATCCATCAAGGGCGGCGACGGCAACGCCGAATTCTTCCTGGGAGCGCGCCGCCATGGTTGAGCGTCTGATCATCGACCATGTCGGCCATCGCGGCGACGGCGTGTCGCTGTCGTCGGGCGAGGCGCTCTACGTGCCTTATACGCTCGCCGGCGAGACGGTCGAGGCGGCCGTCATTCCGGGTCATCCCGACCGGCGCAAGCTGCTCGCGGTGGAGACGCCGAGCGGGGAGCGGATCGCGCCGTTCTGTCCGCATTTCGGCGTCTGCGGCGGCTGCGCCATCCAGCACTGGACGCCCGAGCCTTATCAGCAATGGAAGCGCAACATCGTCGTCGAGACCTTGCGCGCCGCCAAGGTCGAATGCGAGGTGGCCCCGCTGATCGATGCCCACGGCGCCGGCCGGCGCCGCGCCACCTTTCACGCGCGCATGGGCACGCACGATATTCTCAGGGTGGGCTTCGCGGCTGCCAACAGCCACGAGATCGTCCCGATCGACCGCTGCCCGATCCTCGATCCGGCGCTCGACGGCGCGCTGGAAGCGGCGTGGGCGCTGGCGGAAGCATTGAAGCCGACCGGCAAGCCGCTGGACATCCAGGCCACCGCGACCAGCAACGGCCTCGACATCGACATCCGCGGCTCGGGCCCGCTGCCGCCGCCGCGCATCGCAGCGCTCTCGCTCGTCGCGGAGAAGCACCGCCTGGCGCGGCTGACGCGGCATGGCGAGCTGGTGCTGATGCGCAATCCGCCCGTGGTAACGATGGGGACGGCGCAGGTGACCTTGCCGCCCGGCTCATTCCTGCAGGCCACCGTGCAGGGCGAGGAGACGCTGGCCCAATTGGTGATCGAGCGGGTCGGCAAGGCCAAGCACGTCGCCGACCTGTTCTGCGGGGTCGGCCCGTTCGCGCTGCGGCTCGCGTCGCGCGGGCGCGTCATCGCGATGGACAATGACGCCGGCTCGATCGCAGCGCTGCAGAAGGCGGCGGGGACGCCGGGCCTCAAGCCAATCAGGGCCGAGGCCCGCGACCTGTTCCGCCGCCCGCTGATGCCACCTGAGCTGCGCGACCTCGACGCCGTCGTGTTCGACCCGCCACGCCAGGGCGCGCAGGCGCAGGCCAAGCAGCTCGCCGCGAGCAAGGTGCCGGTGATCGTCGCGGTATCGTGCAACGTGACCACGTTCGCCCGCGACGTGCGCATGCTGATCGACGGCGGCTACACGCTCGAGACCGTGGTGCCGGTCGATCAGTTCCGGCACACGCCGCATGTCGAGCTGGTGGCGAGATTGGTGCGGTGAGGCAAGAGAGTTTCCGCGTCATTGCGAGCGCAG
>NZ_CAFI01000151.1 GCF_000239775.1 Bradyrhizobium sp. ORS 375 | reverse complement strand
ATCGCGGCCGACGGCGTCAATGCGCTGCGCTCGCCCGAGCGCTCGATGATCGTGATCACCCACTATCAGCGGCTTCTGAACTACATCGTGCCCGACGTCGTTCACGTGATGTCGAAGGGCCGCGTCGTGAAGAGCGGCGGCAAGGAGCTCGCGCTCGAGCTGGAGGCGTCCGGTTACGCCCAGTTCGAAGACGCGGCCTGATCGCCGGCCGGAATGGATCTGTGATGAACGTAGCTTTGGTCAAGAACGACAGCGGTCCGGCGGCGAGCAGCGTGTTTGCTGCCGCGCAGGGCCGGCTGCCCGGCACCGGCAAGGTGGCTGAGATCCGGCGCGAGGCCTTCGCGGCCTTCGAGCGCACCGGCCTGCCGCACCGGCGCATCGAGGAATGGAAGTACACCGATCTGCGCGCGCTGGCGCGCGAGCTGCTGCCGCTGGCCGGCGCGCCGGACGCGGCGGCGCTGGCGAAGGCGAAGGCCGCGATCGCATCGGCCGCGATCGACGGCGCGACGAAGCTGGTGCTGGTCGATGGTGTCGTCGCCGCCGAGCTGTCGGATCTCGCCGCGCTGCCGGCGGGGGTGACCGTGCGGACCTTGCGTGCGGTGCTGGACGAGGCCTCGAACGACTCCCGCGGTGACTTGTTGCTGACCAAGGCCAGCGATCCGATGCTGTCGCTGAATGCGGCGCTCGCGACCGATGGCGTGGTCGTCACCGTGGCCGACGGCACGCAGCTGTCCTCGCCGCTGCATCTCATTCATGTCGCCACGGCGTCGAAGGCCGCCCGCTACAGCCGCTCGCATGTTCGCATCGGGCAGGGCGCCCGCGCGACGCTGGTCGAGACGTCCATCGTTGCCGACGGCGCGGCGGCCTACCAGGCCAATGATGCTGCGGTGATCTGGGTGGGCGACCAAGCTCAGCTGTCGCATATCCGTCTGATGCGCGATGCTGCCGATGCCCTGAACGTCTCCTCGGAGCTGTTCACCGTCGGCGCGAAGTCGAAGCTCAGCCTGTTCAACATGACCAGCGGCGGCGCGGTCAGCCGGCTGCAGGCGTTCTTCACGCTCGCCGGCGAGGCCAGCGAGCTGATCGTCAACGGCGTCAACCTGCTGCGTGATAAGCAGCATGGCGACATGACGCTGGTGGTGGATCACGCCGTGCCAGGCTGCACCAGCCGCGAGAATTTCCGCGCGGTGCTCGATGATCGCGCCCATTCGGTGTTCCAGGGCCGCATCATCGTTCGCCCGGATGCGCAGCAGACCGACGGCAAGATGATGACTCGGGCGCTACTACTGTCCGACGAGGCCGAGGCCGACAGCAAGCCGGAGCTCGAGATCTTCGCTGACGACGTCTCCTGCGGCCATGGCGCCACCGCCGGCGCGCTGGACGATAGCCTGCTGTTCTACCTGCGCGCCCGCGGCTTGCCCGAGAAGCAGGCGCAGGCGCTGCTGATCCAGGCTTTCGTCGGCGAGGCGATCGAGGCGATCGAGGACGACGGCTTGCGCGAGCGCGTCATCGCCACCGCCCAGGACTGGCTGGAGGCGCGCGCATGAGCACGCATCCCGCCGTTTCCAACGGGTCCTACGACGTCACCCGCATCCGCGAGGATTTCCCCGCGCTGGCGCTGCAGGTCTACGGCAAGAAGCTCGTCTATCTCGACAACGCGGCCTCGGCGCAGAAGCCGCGCGCGGTGCTCGACCGGATGACGCAGGCCTACACCAGCGAATACGCCAACGTGCATCGCGGCCTGCATTATCTCGCCAATGCCGCGACCGAAGCCTATGAGGGCGGCCGCGAGCGGGTGACGCGCTTCCTCAATGCCCGGCGCAGCGAGGAGATCATCTTCACCCGCAACGCCACCGAGGCGATCAACCTCGTCGCGGCGTCCTGGGGCGGCGCGAACATCGGCGAGGGCGACGAGATCGTGCTCTCGATCATGGAGCACCACTCCAACATCGTGCCGTGGCACTTCCTGCGGGAGCGCCAGGGCGCCGTGATCAAATGGGCCCCGGTCGACGATGACGGCAACTTCCTGATCGACGAGTTCGAGAAGCTGCTGACGCCGAGGACGAAGATCGTCGCGATCACCCAGATGTCGAACATGCTGGGCACGCTGGTGCCGGTGAAGGAGGTCGTGCGGATCGCGCACGCGCGCGGCATCCCGGTGCTGGTCGACGGCAGTCAGGCCGCCGTGCATCTCGCCATCGACGTCCAGGACATCGACTGCGACTTCTACGTCTTCACCGGCCACAAGCTGTATGGGCCCACCGGGATCGGTGTGCTCTATGGCAAATACGATCTGCTCGCTGCGATGCGCCCCTACAATGGTGGCGGCGAGATGATCCGCGAGGTCTCGCGCGATGTCGTCACCTATGGCGATCCGCCGCACCGGTTCGAGGCGGGCACCCCGATGATCGTCGAGACGGTCGGGCTGGGTGCCGCGATCGACTACGTCAATTCGGTCGGCAAGGAGCGCATCGCCGCGCATGAGCACGACCTGCTCACCTATGCCGAGGCGCGGCTGCGTGAGATCAACTCGGTCCGGCTGATCGGCACCGCCAAGGGCAAGGGGCCGGTGATCTCGTTCGAGATGAAAGGCGCGCATGCGCATGATGTCGCCACCGTGATCGACCGCCAGGGTGTCGCGGTGCGCGCGGGCACGCATTGCGTGATGCCGCTTTTGGAGAGATTCAACGTCACGGCGACCTGCCGCGCCTCGTTTGGCATGTACAATACGAGGGAAGAGGTCGATCAGCTGGCACAGGCATTGATCAAGGCGCGGGATTTGTTTGCATGACCGACACGGCCGACGTCAAAACTCAGTCCGTCGAAACCCACTCGGCACTGCCGCCCGAGGAGACCGAGCGTCTTTCGGGCGAGATCATCGCAGCGTTAAAGACGGTGTTCGATCCGGAAATCCCGGCCGACATCTACGAGCTCGGCCTGATCTACAAGGTCGACATCAAGGACGACCGCAGCGTCGACGTGGTGATGACCCTGACGACGCCGAACTGTCCGGCGGCCGGCGAGCTGCCGACCATGGTGGAGAACGCCATCGCGAGCGTCCCGGGCGTGGGGGTGGTCAGCGTCAACATCGTCTGGGAGCCGCAGTGGACGCCGGACCGGATGAGCGACGAGGCCCGCCTCGTCCTCAATATGTGGTGAGGCACGAAGTTTGAATGACGGGCGGGATTGAACGACCGCCGGGATTGACCAGATGACCGACATGACCAACACGCCAGTTGCCAGCAAGCCGAAGCCGCGGCCCCGCCCGCAGGTGATGCGGCTCACCGATGCCGCAGCCACGCGCATTCGCGAGCTGACTGCGCGCGCGGAGTCGCAGATCATCGGGCTGCGGGTCGGCGTCAAGAACGGCGGCTGCGCCGGACAGTCCTACACGGTCGAATATGCCCATGACATTCGGCCGACCGACGAGGTCGTCGAGGACAAGGGCGTCAAGATCCTGGTCGATCCCAAAGCCGTGCTGTTCCTGCTCGGTACCGAGATGGACTACCAGACCGACAAGATGCAGGCCCAGTTCGTCTTCAACAATCCGAACCAGATCAGCGCCTGCGGCTGCGGCGAGTCGGTGCAGCTGAAGCCGGCCGAGGTCTGATCGTCCGCTTTACGCCAGGGCGGCTCCCGGACATTGTCGTGTCCCGGACATTGACACGCGCCATTCTCCCGGCCGACAAATCCCGTCGAACAACGGTGATGTGCGCGGGAGAGCGTCGCGATGGACCGCGAGTTTCTGGTCGATCTGTTCAGCGGCTTCGGGCCGGTGACGATCCGGCGGATGTTCTCCGGCTTCGGCATCTCCGCCGACGGCATCAACTTCGCGCTCGCCCTGCGCAGCGGGCTGTATTTGCGTGCCGATGAGGCCACGTTCGACAAGTTCGAAGCCGCCGGATCGCAGCCGTTCTCCTATGAGACGCGTGCGCGGACGATGACCGTGCGGTCGTACTGGCAGGTGCCCGCGCATCTGTTCGACGACACCGACGAGTTCGCGGCCTGGGCGAGGGACGCGTTTGCAGCGGCGCAACGGGCAGCGCTGGCCAAACGAACGAAGAAGAGGGCGTCACGCAAAGAGCCGGCCGCTGCGCGCGGCGGGGCGAAGTCGGGTGCGCCCAAAAAGACGGTCAGGAAAGCCAAGGCCGTGAAGACAGGCCGCCTCGCCACGAGCCCGAGCAAGGCGCCCAAGGCTGGCTCCAAGACAGGTGCCAAGACCGCTGCCAAGACCCGCGGCGCAGCCAAGGCGCGCAGCCCTTAGACATCGCTCTCACGACGTCGCGGACGCACTGATCACGACGGCTGTCCCGCAACTCAAGGCGCGTCGCCGGGGCCAGCGGCCGTCAGGCGACCTGTGTTGCCGCCGTGAATTCCGGATCCTTCTCGCACACCACCTTGTTGCGGCCGTTGTGCTTGGCGGCATACAGGCAGGCGTCGGCGCGCTCGATCAGCGCATCGGTGTCGTCGCCGGGCCGGAGCTCGGATACGCCGACCGAGATGGTCACGCGGCCCAGGATCTCGCCGGTCGACTTCTTCTTCAGCTCCTTCGCAGTGACCGCGCGGCGGATCTGGTCCGCCACCGTCAGCGCCTGCCGCAGTGGCGTGTTCGGCAGCACTACGGCAAACTCTTCGCCGCCATAGCGCGCCGCGATGTCCTGTCCCTTGATCGCGTGCTTCAACGTCAGGCCGACGAGACGAAGCACCTGGTCGCCGGTGAGGTGACCGTAGGAGTCGTTGAACGACTTGAAATGATCGATGTCGAACATCAGCAGCGACAGCGGCTGGCCGGTTGCAAGCCCGGTCTGCACCGTCGTCTCGATCATGCGATCGAAATATTTGCGGTTGCCGAGGCCGGTGAGCGGGTCGGTGAGACTCTCGGCGCGGATCACTTCGAGGCTGTGCTGCAATCCGCTGATCTCGTCCTTGGACAGCGACAGGCGCTCCTCGAGAACCCGGTTGGTCTCGCGCATCTGCTTGGTCGAGTGCGCGAGCGCCTCGATGATGTCGACGAGTTGCTCGCGGCTCGTGGCCGATGCGAGCATGCGATCGGCACCAGCGAGGCTCGCATCGTAGCTCGCGGTCCGCCCAAGCGCGTCCGAGAGCATGCCCATGAGATCGTCGATCTCGCCGACCACGCGCGCTCCCACCTTGTCGATGCGGTCCGACGTCTTGAGATGCGCGAGATAGGATTCGTAGAGCTCGTCGAGCTCGGACTGCGACAGCTTGCCGTTGCGCGACAGCGTCTCGTTGATGATCTCGTTCAGCGGTGCGTTGTAGCCCGTCGCGTAGACGTACCAGATCTCGTAGTTGCGCGGGTTGGCCGAGTGACGCAGCGTTTTGATCTGGCTGAGCGCGACCTCGGCGAAGGCCATCGTGCGTTCGTGTTCGTCAAGCGCATTGACCACAACAGGTCCTCCCCAATCGCCCGCGTCGCCGGTCCAGCAATGAATAAACAATGCCGGCCAAGCTAAAGGACGTGTGTGAACCGGGGGTAAATACGGCCGTAGAGTCACGGGCAGGCGTCAAGCGAGCCTAACAGGACAATGTCGCCTCATATGTTCAATGGGCTACATAAGTAGCGCGGCATTGCAGATCTAAGCGGCGTACTCGCGGCCTGATCATGTCGGTTGGCATGAGGCGCCGACGACGACTTAACCTATGTTGGATATGGAACGCGTCGGTCGCATGCTGAAGCTCCGAGCTTGACGCGCTGAGCGCCGCCCGGAGCGTTCTGATCAGGGCAGCGGCGCGCGCACAGGGCGCAGCAGGAAGGCCGGAAGATGTGAATGATCAGCCGGCTCGTTGTCGTGGTCACGTCGCGGTCGGCGAGACTCGTTGCGCGGCTGTTCATGCCGAGCGCTCGGTGCCGGACGGGGCGCTGCAGGCTGTGCCGCACGTGGAGACGCTGCGGCCGGCCTCGGCTCACGCTGCTCGCGCGGCTCACGTTCCCGAGGCTCACGAGGCTCGCGCTCACGCGGTGCCTTGCCGCGGCTGCGCCGCGAGCTGTCGCGCGGACGGCGCTCACGCGTCTCCTCATCGCGCGAGGATTCCTGAACTTCGTAGTCGCCCTCGATGGTCGGGATGCTCTGTCCGATCAGCTTCTCGATCGCTGCAACCGACTTCTGATCAGGCGGTGAGACGATCGAGATCGCCGTGCCCGTGCGTCCCGCGCGTCCCGTGCGGCCGATGCGATGGACGTAGTCGTCGGAATGATGCGGAACGTCGAAATTGAAGACGTGACTGACTTCGGGAATGTCGAGACCGCGGGCCGCCACGTCCGAGGCGACGAGCAGCGGCAACTCACCCTTGCGGAACTGGTCGAGCGCGGCCGTGCGCGCCGACTGGTCCATGTCGCCATGCAGAGCGCCGACGCTGAAGCCGTGCTTCTGAAGTGATTTGTGGACGATGGCGACGTCGCGCTTGCGGTTGCAAAAGATGATCGCGTTCTTGAGGTCCTTGGCATCGCGCAAAAGGCGGCGCAGCACCTCGCGCTTCTGGTGGGCCTCGCGGCCTGACGGAACCTGCAACTGAGTGACGGTGATCGCGGTCGTGGCCGGCTTGGACACTTCCACCTTCTGCGGATTGTGCAGGAAGGCGTCGGTGATGCGCCGGATTTCCGGCGGCATGGTCGCCGTGAAGAACAGGGTCTGGCGGGTGAAGGGCACGAGCTTGCAGATGCGCTCGATGTCCGGAATGAAGCCCATGTCGAGCATGCGGTCGGCTTCGTCGATGACCAGGAGCTCGACGCCGGTGAGCAGCAGACCGCCGCGTTCGGTGTGGTCGAGCAGGCGGCCCGGCGTTGCGATCAAGACGTCGACGCCGCGGGTCAGCTTGGCATCCTGGTCACCAAAGGAAACACCGCCGATCAGGAGGGCGACATTGAGCTTCTGTCCGGCGCCATAGCGGTCGAAATTCTCTTTCACCTGGGCGGCCAGCTCGCGGGTCGGCTCCAGGATCAGGGTGCGCGGCATTCGTGCCCGGGCGCGGCCCTTTTCGAGGATCGTGAGCATCGGCAGGACGAATGCGGCGGTCTTGCCGGTGCCGGTCTGGGCGATGCCGAGCACGTCGCGGCGCGCCAGCACATGAGGAATCGCCTGTTCCTGGATGGGGGTCGGGGTGGTGTATCCGGTTGCCGCAACTGCAGCCAACACCTTGTCGGACAAGCCGAGATTGGAAAAGGACATCGAGCCTCTATGTCACGCGCCAACAGGCGACGGGGCCTCTGTTCGACGCCGCCGTTAGGAATCGAGGGGTAAAAGGCTGTGGTCGCGTTAAACCCCGAAACGGCATGCTCTAAGGAAGCTGGGGGTTTTCTGACTGACGCTGACCCGCGGTCAATGTTTGGGAATCGGATCCGATCCCGGCCGCGCTGACCCCGAAAATAGGCACGAATCCCGCAAAGTCAATGGAAGAGGGGAGCGAAGTACCGAAAAAGCTTAATGTTTTTGCATTATTTGCGGGCAACCCGTCGTCCAGACGTCGTATTTCGTGTTCTCGGAACTTTGCTACCGCTTGGCCGCGAAGGCGGGTCCGTCGAATTGTGGACCGAATTGCGGCGTGTGGTCGGCGCGGGCCGGTGCAGCTCGGAAGATGCGAGCCGCGCCCGTGAACCGGCAGGATGCGGTCGCCGACTATCGTTGGCGGCAACCTGACGCGAGGGCAGAGACTACACATGAGATTGATGCGGACGTGGCTGGCGTGCGGACTGGTGATGCTGGGCATGGCGCTGGCCCCGGCCGCGCACGCCGAAAAGCGCGTCGCGCTGGTTGTCGGCAACAATGATTATCGCTTCGTCCCGAAGCTGCAGAAGGCCGTGAACGACGCGCGCACGATGGGCGATACGCTGAAGCAGCTCGGCTTCAGCGTGATGGTCGCCGAGAACCTCAACCGCCAGCAGTTCAGCCAGGCGCTGCTGGCGTTCGACAACGCGGTCGAGCCGGGCGACACCGCCTTCTTCTTCTACGCCGGCCACGGCTTCGAGATCGCCGGCCAGAACTTCCTGTTGCCGACCGACGTGCCGGCGGCAACCGAAGGGCAGGAGGAGCTGGTGCGCGATGCCTCCGTCCTCGCCGACCGCATCATCGAGCGGCTGCAGAACAAGAAGGCGCGGACATCGATTCTCGTGTTCGACGCCTGCCGCAACAACCCGTTCGAGCGCGCCGGCACGCGCGCTGTCGCCGGCGGCGGCGGGCTGGCGCCGATGACCCAGCTGCCCGAAGGCGTGTTCTCGGTGTTCTCGGCCGGTCCGCGACAGACGGCACTCGACCGGCTCTCGAACGATGACGCCAATCCGAATTCGGTTTTCACGCGCACCTTCGCCAAGGAGCTGACGCAGCCCGGGGTCAACCTGGTGCAGGTCGCGCAGCGCACGCGACGTGCCGTCAGCGAGCTCGCCGAGACCGTGCGGCACAAGCAGATCCCGGTGTATTTCGACCAGATGGTCGACGACGTCTTCCTGAACGGCTTGGCAAAGGGACCGGCCGCCGCCGACAAGCCGGCCGAGCCGCAGCAGAAGCTGGCGGCGCTGCCTCCAGTGTCGGCGCCGCGCATCCCGCCGGCCAACGAGATCATGAACGCGCCGATCGCGATGTTCTCGCGACACAATGGCGGCTGGACGGTCACCTTCTCGATCGCCGATCCGACGCTCGGCATCTCGTGGCGGATGGGGGAGAGCGGAGACTTCCGCGAGACGGGCTTCATGGACGTGCTGGATCCGCGCACCCGCAAGCGCATGCCCAATCCCTCGATCCAGCTGCCAGCGGATGCGCCGGCCGGCACGATCCAGGTGCGCTATGTCGATGCGTCAGGCGAGATGCAGGGACCGTTTCCCATCAGGTTCGAGCCGGAGGCCGCGCTGGTGCGCGACCAGCGCAAGATCCTCGACATGACCGCGACCAGCTGGCTGTCATTCCGCGACTTCAACGGCCTGCTCGTCTACTACACGCACCTGATGTCGTATCGTTGCGCGATCCGCGAGGTGCGGATCGGCATCGATACCGCTGTTCCCGACAAGGTGCTGAACATGCCTGGCTGCGACATGCGTGATCCCAGCGCGATTCCCTCGAACGCCACGCCCTATCTCAAGCTGCCGACAGCGACGAAGTTCGTCTCGGTCGAACTGACCTATCGGGATGGCAGCGTTTCGGAGATCAAGAGCTTCCGGCGTTGAGACCTCGGCGACGCTGGCGCGCCGGTTCAGGCCATGATCGAATAACCGCCATCGACGGGAATCGCCGTGCCGGTGACAAAGTCCGACGCCGAGGAGCTCAGGAATGTGGCGATGCCGGCGAAGTCGTCGCTATCGCCCCATCGCCCGGCCGGTGTGCGTGCGAGCACGCGGTCGTGCAGGCCATCGATCTGCTGGCGGGCGGCACGTGTGAGGTCGGTGTCGATCCAGCCCGGCAGGATCGCGTTGACCTGGATGTTGTCGGGCGCCCAGGCACAGGCGCAGGCACGTGTATATTGCACGATGCCGCCCTTGCTGGCGGCATAGGCCGGCGCGAAGCCGGCGCCGAAGATCGAGAGCATCGAGCCGATATTGATGATCTTGCCGCCACCATTCGCCTTGAGAGCAGGGTAGGCGGCCTTCGAGCACAGGAAGGCGCTGGTGAGGTTGGTGTCGATCACCTCGCGCCACTCCTCCAGTTCGAGCACATGCGGCGGCTTGCGGATGCTCATGCCGGCATTGTTGATCAGGATGTCGATGCGGCCGAGGCCGCTGACGACGCGCTCGACCATCGCGGCAACGTCGCTCTTGTTGCTGACATCGGCGGTGAACGCGAGGGCGCGCACGCCGCGGCCGGCGAGATCGGCCACAGCCGCCTGCGACTTGGCTTCGTTGCGGCCGACCACGGCGATGTCAGCGCCCGAATCGGCGAGGCCGCGGGCCATGCCTAAGCCGATGCCGCCATTGCCTCCGGTCACGATCGCAACCTTGCCCTTGAGGTCGAAACGGCCTGCCATGCGTCATTCTCCAAGTCGATGTGAAAAGCGGTCAGCAGGTGCCCTGCCAGATCATCACCAGGCCCAGCGCGCCCATGCCGACGCCATAGCCGGCCCATTGCAGCTGGTTGATCATGAAGCTCGTGCGCGGCCAGGCCACGACGCCGGTGCCCTGTCCGACCCAGAGCAGGCCGACGGCGAGCAGAAGCAGGCCGCCGATCATCAGGAATCTCCGCATGGCCATTTCCTCCCTCATCGCCCGGCGCCACCGCATGGGAGACGCCGCTGCCGCCTTTTTTGTGAAGTTTTGTGCAGCGGAAGCTAGCGGCGGACGAACAAGATGACCAGCGGGTCGAGGGCAAAACAAAAAGCCCCGGATTGACCGGGGCTTTTCGCAATCGATCTGAGATGCCGCGAGGCAGCTTATCAGTACTTGGCAACCACCGGGCCGGTCCAGTTGAAGCGATACACCAGCGAGGTGGTGATCGTCTGGACCCACGGCTTGAAGGTAACGGTGTCGGTGGTCGGCGCGCCCGCAGTGGTACGGACCAGGACGTCCTTCCGGTCATAGTAGGCAGCGCGATATTCGGTCTTCATGAACCAGCCCGGCGCCGAGATGCCGAAGATGTTCAGGTTGTTCTCGACGCCGCCGCCGACGAACCAGCCGCTACGATCGAAACCGTCGGTGCGGAAGCCAGAGGCCGCGCCCGTGAGCGTGGTCAGATTGGTGCCCGACCAGTGCGAACCCGAGTAACCGGCGTTGACGTAGGAGAGGACGTTCGGAGCGACCAGATAGCCGACGCGAGCGCCAGCGGCCCAGGCGGTCTCCATCTTGATGCGGCCGGTGAGGGCGGCGAACTGGTCCTGCAGGGTGCCACGGAGGCTGCCGAACTGGCCGTCAGCGAACACGCCGAACACCCAAGCGGGGGTGAACTGCCAGTCATAACCAGCACCGACCGTGCCGAGGAAGCCGTCACCACCCACGCGTTGATCGATCGTCGCCGGCACGCCGAGCACGTTGGTGTGCGAGTCGGCATCCCAGAGGCCGCCGCCAGCGCCACCGAAGAGGTAGAAACCGGTCCAGCTCGGAGCCACCGGAGCGGCCATCGGAGCCTTCGCATAGGGACGAGCCGCAAGATCAGCAGCCGATGCTGCGCCAGTCATCACCACGATCGAAGCGGCTGCGAGCAAAAGCTTTTTCATATCAAAATCCCCAAGTCGTCGTGATGTAAGCGCCGGAATGCGGCGGCGATTCCCTCGCCAGTTGTGCCTGAACTATAGCCGATGTGTGCCCAAATGCTGTTGCAGGTTGACCACACCGGAGGGGAAAGTGCGCTGCGGAACGCCAGGCGCCGTGGTAACGAATTGTTTATAAAGCAGAAAAGCAGGCCCACGCGAACGCGTGGAACCTGCAATCGAGGCGAGAAATCGGGTCAAAAGCTAGACGTCGAGCAGTTCGTCGCTGGCAAATTCCGCCTTTTCCGAGATGAAGGCGAAGCGCGCCTCTGCCTTCGTGCCCATCAGCCGCTCGACCGAGTCGGCGGTGCCGTCGCGATCGTCGGCGATCAGCGTCACGCGGAGCAAGGTGCGCTTGGCCGGATCCATCGTGGTTTCCTTCAGCTGCGCCGGCATCATCTCGCCCAGGCCTTTGAAGCGGCCGATCTCGACCTTGGCGTTGGCGTTGAACTCGCGCTTGAGGATTTCTTCCTTATGGGCGTCGTCGCGCGCGTAGAACGTCTTGCTGTTGTGGGTCAGCCGGTACAGCGGCGGCACCGCGAGATAGAGGTGGCCCTCGTCGATCAGCCGCGGCATCTGCCGGTAGAAGAACGTGATCAGCAGCGAGGCGATGTGGGCGCCGTCGACGTCGGCGTCGGTCATGATGATGATGCGCTGGTAGCGCAGATCCTCCTCGCGGTACGACGTGCCGGTGCCGGCGCCGATCGCCATCACCAGATCGGCGAGCTGAGCGTTGGCGGTCAGCTTGTCCTTGCCGGCCGACGCGACGTTGAGGATCTTGCCGCGCAGCGGCAGCACCGCCTGCTTCTTGCGGTCGCGCGCCTGCTTGGCGCTGCCGCCGGCCGAATCGCCCTCGACGATGAACAGCTCGGAGCCTTCGGTGCCGGCGTCGGTGCAGTCGGCGAGCTTGCCGGGCAGGCGCAGCTTCTTGGTCGCGGTCTTGCGCGCCGTTTCCTTCTCCTGCCGGCGCCGGATGCGCTCCTCGGCGCGCTCCACGACGAAATCGAGCAGCCGGTTCGCCTGCACCGGATTGCCCGACAGCCAATGATCGAACGGATCCTTGACGGCCTGCTCGACGATGCGCTGCGCCTCGGCGGTGGCGAGACGGTCCTTGGTCTGGCCCTGGAATTCCGGCTCGCGCACGAACACCGAGAGCATGATGGCGGCGCCCGCCATGATGTCCTCGGAGGTGATGTTGGCCGAACGCTTGCCCTGGCCAACGCGTTCGGCGTGGTCCTTCAGGCCGCGGAGCAGGGCGCTGCGAATGCCGGATTCGTGCGTGCCGCCGTCGGGCGTCGGGATCGTGTTGCAGTAGGACGACAGGAAGCCGTCGGCATCGGCCGTCCAGGCGACCGCCCATTCGCAGCCGCCATGGCCGCCGGTGCGACCGGACTTGCCGGCGAAGATATCGGGGTGGACCAGCGTGTCGGCGTGAATCGCCGCCGCCAGATAGTCCTTCAGGCCGCCGGGGAAGTGGAAGGTCGCCTCGGGCTGGACGTCCTCGATGCCCTTGAGCAGCGAGGGATCGCACTTCCAGCGGATCTCGACGCCGCCGAACAGATAGGCCTTGGAGCGCGCCATCTTGAACAGGCGCTGCGGCTTGAACGTCGCCTTGGCGCCGAAGATCGTCGGGTCGGGCTGGAAGCGTACGCGCGTGCCGCGCCGGTTCGGGGCTTTGCCCACCTCCTCGAGCTTGCCCTTGGGATGGCCGCGCTCGAAGATCATGCGATAGAGCTTCTGGTTGCGCGCGACCTCGACCTCGAGCCGGGTCGACAGCGCGTTCACCACGGAGATGCCGACGCCGTGCAGACCGCCGGAGGTCTCGTAGACCTTCGAGTCGAACTTGCCGCCCGCGTGCAAGGTGCACATGATGATTTCGAGCGCCGACTTCTTCGGAAATTTGGGATGGGGATCAATAGGGATGCCGCGGCCGTTGTCGGTGACGGTCAGGAAGCCCTCAGCATCGAGTTCGACCTCGATGAAAGTGGCGTGGCCGGCCAGCGCCTCGTCCATCGAGTTGTCGATGACCTCGGCGAACAGATGGTGCAGCGCCTTCTCGTCGGTGCCGCCGATATACATGCCGGGCCGGCGGCGCACCGGCTCCAGGCCCTCGAGGACCTCGATATCGCGTGCGGTGTACTCGCCCTCGGAACCGGCCGCGCGGGCGGCTGGCTTGGCCTGGGGCTTGGTCGGGGCCTTGCCCTTGGCGGCGAACGCCGCCAGCGGGTCAGGGACCCCCTTGGCCTTGGCTTTTGCAGCTGATTTCAACGGCTTACCCATAGAATCTTGATGTTGCGCTTGCGCGAGAGGGAACGAATCGTTGCGCCTGACTATGCCATGCCCCGGCATAAAACAATGACTGAGGAAACACCGCGCCTGGGCGGCCGCGGCGGCCTCCGCGCGGTTTGGCGGGCCGGATCGGCCGCGTTCACGCGCCGCAGCCGGTTGTTGTGACTTGAAGTTGCCCCGCTCCGTGGCGTACCAGTCTGCGCCAGGGAACCGCAAACGGCTTCAAACACTTACAGCCGGGTGGCAGGAAAGGCGTCGAGCAGATGGAAGATTTTGGCCGCGCGGTCGCCGATATCGTGCGCGACCATCAGGCCTGGGCTGCTCCGATCGTCCTGCTGCTGGCCTTCGGCGAGTCGCTGGCCTTCATCTCGCTCCTGATTCCGGCCTGGGGCGCCCTGGTTGCGATCGGCGCCCTGATCGGCGCCACCGGCATCAGCTTCTGGCCGGTCTGGCTGGCCGGCGGCATTGGCGCGGCCCTTGGAGACTGGGTCTCCTACTGGTTCGGCTACCGCTACAAGGATCGCGTCGCCCAGATGTGGCCGCTGTCGCGCTATCCGGAGCTTCTGCCGCGCGGCGAGGCGTTCGTGCGCGACTGGGGGGTGCCGAGCATCTTCATCGGCCGGTTCTTCGGGCCGCTGCGCGCCTCGGTGCCGCTGGCGGCGGGCATCTTCGAGATGCCCTACATGATGTTCCAGGTCGCCAATTTCGTGTCGGCGCTGGTGTGGTCGGCGGTGCTGCTGCTGTTCGGCGACATCATCGGGCGCATCATGGAATGGCTGTGGCGCACGGTCTGACACGCCGGCCAGATGCAACCTTGACGCAGGAACTCCGCGGCCTTATAGCCCTGCGCCCATGATCAACGCAGCGACCAGCAACATCGCCGCCATGCGCCGTCGTACCCCCGCGGTACGGGCGATGATCTGCGTTTGAGATCACAGCCCTTGCCGCCGGATCCGGTCCCGCGGCAAACCTTTCCCTTGCAGCGCGATTGATCAGGCGGCTCCTTCGTCCAGCAGGAGTTTGCGATGTACACGCCACCGCCCTTCAAGCCCGACCGCGCCGCGAGCCTCGGCTTTGCAGACGCACGCGGCTTCGGCACGGTCTGCGCGTGGGACGGCACCAAGCCGGTCGCGTCCTCATTGCCGTTCCATTTGGGCGCGCTGAACGACGGCACGCCGCAGGCGTTCTTCCACGTTGCCCGACACAATCCGCTGGCGAAGCTTGCCGACGGCGCGACGCCGTGGCTGCTCGCCGTGAATGGTCCGGACGCCTATGTGTCGGCCGACTGGTATGCCTCTTCGGATCAAGTGCCGACCTGGCTGTATCAGGCGGTGCATCTGACCGGTACGGCGCGGGTGTTGTCGGACGCCGAACTCGCTGCCCAGGCCGACACGCTGAGCGCCAAGTTCGAGCAGCGGCTGCTGCCCAAGAAGCCGTGGACCTCGGACAAGATGACCGCAGGCCGGCTGGAGGCCATGCGGAAGGCGATCGTCGGCATCGTCATGACGATCGACGAGGTCGAGGGCAGCTTCAAGCTCAACCAGCACAAGTCCGAAGCCGACTATGCGGCGGTCGCCACCCGGCTCGGCGAGCAGCCCGACATCGGCTCGCAACAGATTTCCTCTCTCATGCGGCAGGCGCGGCCCCAGGCCTTTGCCGGCGAACCCCAGACCTGAAGGAGCTTGTCATGTCCGTGATCGATAGCAATCCGCCGAAGGCTCACGCGGCAGCCGGCTCGGCGACCCGCTCCGTCTTCGTCGACGGCGGCTCGGGCACGACCGGACTCGGCATTGCCGAGCGGCTCGCCCACCAGACCGACATCGTCGTCAAGACAATCGCCGAGGACAAGCGCAAGGATCCCGCCGCCAAGCGGGCGCTGATGGCCGAGGTCGATCTGGTCATTCTCTGCCTGCCGGATGAGGCGGCCAAGGAGACGGTCGCGCTGGTCGATAGCATGGGCGCTTCGGCGCCGAAGGTGCTCGATGCATCGACCGCGTATCGCGTCGCGCCGGACTGGGCGTATGGTTTTCCCGAGCTGGCCACCGATCAGGCCGACAAGATCCGCAGCGCGCGCAAGGTCTCCAATCCCGGCTGCTACCCGACCGGCGGGATCGCGCTGCTGCGGCCGCTGGTCGATGCCGACCTCTTGCCGCAGGACTATCCGGTGACGGTGAACGCCGTCAGCGGTTACTCCGGCGGCGGCAAGACGATGATCGCAGCCTATGAGAACGGCACGGCTCCGCACTTCGAACTCTACGGTCTTAGCCTGGAGCACAAGCACCTGCCGGAGTTGCAGCTGTATTCGCGGCTGACGCGGCGGCCGATCTTCATCCCCTCGGTCGGCAACTACCGGCAGGGCATGCTGGTCTCGGTGCCGCTGCAGCTCGACACGCTGCCGGGCAAGCCCTCGGGCGCGGACCTGCAGGCGGCCCTGGCGAAGCACTATGCCGGCAGCAAATACGTGTCGGTGATGCCGCTCGACGGCGCTGCGGCCAAGGCCGGCCGGCTCGAGCCGGAGGCGCTGAACGAGACCAACCAGCTCGAGCTCCACGTCTTCGCCAGCGACAAGCACCATCAGGCCGTGCTGGTGGCGCGGCTCGACAATCTCGGCAAGGGCGCCTCGGGCGCGGCCGTGCAGAACATGCGGCTGATGCTCGGGCTGCCCGATCTCGGGTGATATCGATCATCCGGCCGCACCAGCGGCCGGCCACGATCGGCGCTATCATGCGACGGCCGGCGCTCGCCGGCGTCGCGGTGCAATGATGCACGCTGAAGGATGGGCAGAGCCATGACAGCCATCGATCTGACCGCGCTGCCCGTCACCGTGAACGACGTGCGCGCCGCTGCCGAAACCATCGGCGGTGCCGTGCTCGCGACCGCCTGCAACCAGAGCCGGACGCTCGGCGACATCTGCGGCTGCAACATCTGGCTGAAGTTCGAGAACCTGCAGTTCACCTCGTCGTTCAAGGAGCGCGGCGCGCTCAACCGGCTGAATGCGCTATCGGCGGAGCAGCGGACGCGCGGCGTGATCGCGATGTCCGCGGGCAACCACGCGCAGGGCGTCGCCTACAACGCGCGGCGTCTCGGCATTCCCGCCACCATCGTGATGCCAGTGGGCACGCCGATGGTGAAGGTGGAGAACACCAAGCGGCACGGCGCGGAGGTCGTGATTTCCGGGGCGACGCTGGAAGAGGCGGGTGCTTTCGCCAGGCAGCACGGCGCAGCTCACGGCATGACCATGATCCACCCTTACGATGATCCGCTGATCATCGCTGGGCAGGGCACGGTGGCGCTGGAGATGCTGGCGGTCGTTCCGGAGCTCGACACGCTGGTGGTGCCGATCGGAGGCGGCGGTCTGATCTCGGGCATGGCCGTGGCGGCGCGCGCAATCAAGCCGGGCTTGCGCATCGTCGGCGTGCAGGCCGAGCTGTATCCGTCGATGTTCAACGCGATCAACAGCAGCGGCCTGCCGATGCGCGGCGACACGCTGGCCGAAGGCATCGCGGTGAAGTCGCCGGGGCGCATCACGACCGAGATCATCCGTAACCTCGTCGACGATATTCTTCTCGTCACCGAGCCGCAGATCGAGCGCGCATTGGCCACCTTGATCTCAATCGAGAAGACGGTGGTGGAAGGCGCCGGCGCCGTCGGCCTTGCCGCGGTGCTCGCGCATCCCGCGCAGTTTGCCGGGCGCAATGTCGGGCTGGTGCTCAGCGGCGGCAACATCGACACCCGCCTGATCGCCTCGGTGCTGACGCGCGAGCTGGCGCGCGAGGGACGTTTGACGCAGCTGTCGATCGACATCGTCGACCGCCCGGGACAGCTCGCAGCCGTGTCGACGCTGCTCGCCGATGCCGGCGCCAACATCATCGAGGTGTCGCATCAGCGCACGTTCTCGGATCTGCCGGCCAAGGCGACGTTGCTCGAGCTGGTGATCGAGACCCGCGACCAGGCGCATCTCAATGACGTGATGACCAAGCTCGTTGCCGCAAATTTCAAAGCGCGCTGCACCTGACATCGGTTGCCTCGAATTTGGAGAGCGTGGTCTCGCCTAACACTCCGCCGTCGTCCCGGCCTTGAGCCGGGACCCATAACCACCGGCGGCGATGATGCAGGCAACTCACAGCCCTGTCCCTCGGATGCGCCCGCGGTATGGGTCCCGGCGTTCGCCGGGACGATAACGGAGTTTTGGGCCGCGTCCGGGCTAGCAAGATGGTGCGTGCCAGTCTTGGCGGACGCCGCACGACGGGCAATCCGCGCATGGGCCGCATGCGCAAACTGCCCGTCGCGTTACGATGTCGCACGTCGCGCGGCTTGTCGTGTCGAGGCTGGGCAAGAATCCAAACTAGGAGGCCAGGAGGGCTCGGCGCGGTGCGACTTCGAGCCATAGCTGTATCATTGTCCAGTTTCGTATCAAGGCAAGCGGAATCGCCTCCCATGCGCCGTTGGCCTTGGCAGAGGCGGCGTGTTGAGCTGCAACAGCCCACGCGGTGATGCGGGCGAGGAAGTCGTTCGAGCCGAGAATGTTGAGGACGCGGCTAAAGTTGTAGGAGAGCGCCATGAGGCTCCATTCCCCGCGAACCTTGTCGAAGCTGCGGACGAGGAAATGCTGATACCCGGCGCGGCACTTGAGTGTGCCGAACGGATGCTCGACGAGGGCCGAGCGGCGACGCATCAGTTGGCGAGCCTGTTCGCTCGCCATTCTCTGGCGGTGACGATCCAGCACCTCCTCGTGCTCCCACCGAGAGACGTTGCGGCTTTTGGCCTTCGCGGAGAGGCAAAACGCCTTGAGGGGGCAGACGCTGCAGGTCGGCACTGAGCCCAGGTAACGTCGTTCCATTCTGCCGCTCGTATTCTTCCAGAGCTTCTTCGTGGGATACAGCGCCTGGCCTGCGGGACACCGGTAGGTGTCGGTTGCGGAATCGTAGGTGAAGTCAGCTCGCGTGAAGCGCGTGTGCTTCTTGCCATTGCCGTGATGCAGCGGGACATAGGCGGTGATGCCATCATCCTCGCAAGCCTTGAGATCCTCGCTGTTGTAGTAGCCGACGTCGGCCAATATCTGCAGCGACGAGACCTCGAGGTTCTCCTTGGCCGCTATCGCCATCATATGCAGGTGTCGGACATCGCTGCGATTGACGACCTCGCTGGCGACGATCAGCTTGTTCTTGTCGTCAACGACGCTCTGGACGTTGTAGCCTGCAATCGTCTGATCGCCCTTGCTCAGCAGCCGCGCATCGGGGTCGGTCTTCGACACCTGTCCCTTGTCGTTCTTGTCCAGGTTCTCCAGATCGGACTGGGCGCGCTCACGCCTGGCCATCAGTTCCTTGATCCTGTCCCCGACATCGCCGCCGCCATTGCCATCCTTGCCGTCGTCGGGCCGCTTGGCTTCTGCTGCATCGTTGGTGTCGAGGGACTTGCCGTACGCCTCGATCTCCTCATCGAGCTTGGCGATCTGTTTGGCGAGCTTCCCGCGCGTGAAGATGCTGTCCTTGCTGGCATTGCCGTGGAACAGTGCGCCGTCGACCGCGACCAGGGTCCCGCCGATCAGATCGAGCTCGCGAAGCAGCAGCACGAAACTACGGTTCGCGGCCTTCAGGGCCGCCCAGTTCTCCTTGCGGAAATTGGCGATCGTCCGGTAGCCGGGCTTGAGAGACTTCAGCAGCCAGATCAGTTCCAGATTGCGGCAGGCTTCACGCTCCAGCCGGCGTGATGACCGGATCTGGTTGATGTAGCCATACAGGTACAGCTTCAGCAGATCGGACGGGGCGTATGGCGGCTGCCCCGCTCCCGCCGCGCGCCGGTCGGCGTGCCGAAACCCAAGCTTGGCAAGGTCGAGCGCATCGACATAGCCATCGATCGCACGAACCGGATTGTCCAAAGATACGTAATCCTCGATCCGCGGTGGAAAAAGGCTGGCTTGCTCGCGGCTCTCACCGCTCTTGAACGGGCGATTCGTCATAAGCCGAATCGTACATCCCGCCACACAAAACGCCCGAGATTCTTGCCCAGCCTCGTCGGGCAAATCAGGTCGATGTTTCCGCTCGTCCTGCTGCCGCATGAGGGGCGTGTCGCGACCGTCACGAGACGTTGGCAGTGGGATGCGATGGGCGTGGATTGCCGCAGCGTGAGTTGATCGCGCGGACGAACGGCAAGGCACGACCGGTCAAGTCGCGTGGTCCTGACACCCCGAAGCTGGTGTCCCCCGCGCAACGTGCGGGAGCGCGTTGCGCGACATGGTGGCCAACAAGCCCGGCGCACCAGGGAGATCGCGAAGCAGCCGTTCAACCGTCGCAGGGAAGGCCGGGCGGGTCCGGCTGCACCTGTGGTACCTGCCGCCTGCATTCTTTCTCGCAGGCGGGCCATGGGCGTCAGCCGACGCCCGGCCTTCCCTGCGCCCTCTGTTTCAGGGGGCGGCATCGATGAATGACTCGGACGCTGAGCGCCGCGAGGAGGCGAGCCTATGCTCACTCCGATCTGCTCTGCCCAGAGCGACCCAGCTGTCGTTCCCCATTGTGGTCATAGCCCCGGGGCCTGACCGGTTTCGCAGACTTGAACTTGGCTTGGTCTCGGCCACTGGCTTCGCAAATGCGAGAGGGTCGCTGAGGTTGCCAGGTCAGTTTTTTAGTTGCGCACCTCAAATTTTGAGGACAGGATTACCGTAACAAAAAAAGGACGCTTGGGAGGATTCGGATGAGACTGCTCGCGAAGCTGGGACTCGCTGCCGCCGCATGCCTGCTAGGGGCCGCCGGTGCTGTTGCCGACACCACCGTCAAATGGCTGCATATTGAGGTCAATCCGGCACAGGTGAAGATCTGGGAGGAGGTGGCGCGCGCCTACGAAGCCTCGCATCCCGGCACCAAGATCGAGATGCAGTTCCTCGAGAACGAGGCCTACAAGGCCAAGCTGCCGACCATTCTGCAATCTAAGGATCGTCCGAACATCATCTACAGCTGGGCCGGTGGCGTGCTGAAGGCGCAGATCGAGGCCGGCGTGCTGGAGGACATTACCGATCAGGTGAAGGGATACAGCGATAGTCTGACCCCGGCTGCGCTTGCGGCCTTCACCGACAACGGCCATGTCTACGGCCTGCCGACGGCGTTGTCGCAGGTTGGCTTCGTCTGCAACAAGGAGCTGATGGCCAAGGCCAAGGTCGATCCTGCGGCCATCAAGACCTGGGACGATCTGCTGGCGGCCGTGAAGACCTTGAAGGCCGCGGGCGTGACCCCGATCGTGGTCGGCGGTGCGGATAAATGGCCGCTGCACTTCTACTGGACGCATCTCACGGTCCGCATCGGCGGCAAGCCGGCGTTCGACGCAGCACTGCGCGGCGAGAATGGCGGCTTCGCCGGCGAAACCTTCGTCAAATCCGGCGAGCTGTTCAAGCAGCTCGTCGATCTCCAGCCATTCCAGAACGGCTTCCTCGGCTTCAAGAATCCGCAGGCCGTCGGCTATTTCGGCGACGGCAAGGCGGCCATGACGCTCGCGATCAGCTCGGTCTACAATCTTCAGCGGGCTCTTGCGGCCGACAAGGTGGGCTTGAGCGAGGACAAGATCTGCTGGTTCGACTTCCCGACGGTGGCGGGCGGCAAGGGCGCCCCGACCGATACGCTGGGCGGCATCACCGGCTGGCTCGTCACCAAGGGCTCACCGAAGGAGGCGACCGACTTCCTGAAATACTTCATCTCGAAGGACGTGCAGACGCGGCTTGCGGCCGGCAACTTCATCGTCCCCGTGGTTCAGGGTGCCGACGCCGGCCTCAACAATTCGTTCATGAAGCAGATCGCGGCCAATCTGGCGAAGTCGAACTATCACCAGAACTTCTATGACCAAAGCCTGGGGCCGTCGGTCGGCCGCGTCGTCAACGATGTCTCCGCGGAGATCGCTGGCGGCAGCATGAGTCCCCAGGACGCGGCAAAGGCGATCGAGGCAGCGCGCAAGCAGGGCAACTGACGTGGCGCGTCCGATCGCGAGCACGCCGGCGATGCAGGTCGCGCGGCCGCTGGCCGTGCGCGCCGGCCGCGGGCCGAGCTGGGACGGCCGCTTCACGGTCCTGATCCTGTTCCTGCCGCCGGCGCTGCTGCTGTTCACCTTGTTCGTGGTGCTGCCGATCGGCGAGGCCGCGTGGTACTCGGGCTTCAACTGGAACGGGTTCGGCCGGCCGACCAACTGGATCGGCTTCGACAACTACCGTTTCGTGCTCGAGACGCGCGCGTTCTGGCTCGCGCTCCGCAACAACGGCCTGATCATCGCGGTCTCGCTGTGCGTCCAGCTGCCGCTCGCGCTGACGCTCGCCTTGTTGCTCGCGGAGCGGTTCCGCGGCGCGGTGGCGCTGCGCATGCTGTTCTTCATGCCCTACATCCTCGCGGAGATCGCGACCGGGCTGATCTTCAGCTTCGTGTATGACGGCGACTACGGGCTCGTCGCCTCGATCTGGCGCAGCTTCGGCGCGGAACCGCCGCATCTCCTGGCCTCCACCGATACGGCGATGCTGGCGGTGCTGATCGTGATCGTCTGGAAGTATTTCGGCTTCCATATGATGCTGTTCATTGCCGCGCTGCAGAGCATCGACAAGAGCCTGATCGAGGCTGCCCGGATCGACGGCGCGACGCGGACGCAGAGCCTCCGCCATGTCGTCATCCCCTTGCTCTATCCGACCATCCGGCTCTCGGTGTTCTTCGCCATCATCGGCTCGCTGCAATTGTTCGACCTGGTCATGCCGCTGACGCGCGGCGGCCCCGCTGACTCCTCGAACACGATGGTCAGCTTCCTCTACAACAACGGCATCTCGCGCATGCGCGTCGGTTACGGCAGCGCCATCGGCGTCATCCTGTTCGTGATCTGCGTGACCTTTGCCTTCACCTACAAGCGATGGTTCATGCGCGATGAATAGGGCGGAGACCACGAGAGAGTTGTTCGATCCCGCCGTGCTGTTCAAGGCGGCATTCCTCACGCTGATCGCCATCTTCGTCCTGGTGCCGCTACTGGCGACGTTTCTTGGCGGCTTCAAGTCGCTTGGCGAACTGCGCGTCAACCCTTTCGGGCTGCCGCAGCACTGGGAGTGGCAGAACTACGCGGACATCCTGTTCTCCGGCCGCTACTGGCAGCTGCTGCGCAACTCGCTGATCATCTCGACGCTGACGGTGGTTCTCACTCTCATCGTCGCGTCGATGGCGGCGTTCACCTTCGCTCATGTCCGGTTCTTCGGTAGCTCCATGCTGCTGAGTTATCTGACGCTCGGGCTGCTGTTCCCGGCGGCCACCGCGGTGCTACCACTGTTCATCAAGGTGCGCGACCTCGGCCTGCTCGACACCTATTTCGGCGTGGCGCTGCCGCAGGTCGCGTTCAGCCTCGCGATGAGCGTGCTGCTGTTGCGCCGCTTTTTCAAGGACATCCCCTACGAGCTGCTCGAAGCCGCGCTGGTCGACGGCTGCAGCTACGCGAAATTCTTCCGCTACGTGACCTTGCCGCTGTCGCGCCCCATCCTGGCGACCGTCGGCACCATCACTTTCGTCAACAGCTGGAACGCCTATCTGCTGCCGCTGGTGATGCTCAACACCGATGCGCTGTATCCCTGGCCGCTCGGCATCATGGTCTATCAGGGCGAGTACTCGTCCGAGTGGCACCTGATCCTCGCCTTCATCACCCTGACCATCCTGCCCACCATCATCCTGTTCCTCCTGGCGCAGAAGCACATCGTCGCCGGCCTGACCTCGGGCGCGGTCAAGGGATGAACGGGACATTACGGAGAATGCTATGAGACGCGTCGGCATCGGCATCATCGGATGCGGCAACATCAGCACCGCCTATCTGAAGGCGGCGCAGCGCTTCCCGGTCCTCGACATCAAGGCGCTCGCGGACATGCGCAGCGATGCGGCCGAGCGCCAGGGCGCCGCCTTCGGCCTGCCCGGGATGCGGGTCGACCAGTTGCTCAAGCGCGACGACATCGAGATCGTCATCAATCTCACCGTGCCGCTCGCCCATACCGACGTCAGCCTTGCGGTGCTCAATGCCGGCAAGCACGTTCATTCCGAGAAGCCGCTCGGGATCGACGTCGCCGAAGCCCGCAAGGTGATCGAGCTTGCCGCGCAGAAGAACCTGCGCGTCGGCTGCGCGCCCGACACGTTCCTCGGCGGCGGTCACCAGACCGCGCGCAAGCTGATCGACGACGGCGCGATCGGCACGCCGGTCGCCGGCAGCGTCTTCTTCGGCTGTCCCGGTCATGAGCGCTGGCATCCCTCGCCAGGCTTCTACTATCTGCGCGGCGGCGGGCCGATGCTGGATATGGGGCCGTACTACATCACCGATCTCGTGCAGCTGCTCGGCCCCGTCGCGAGCGTGATGGGCTCGACGGCGCGCCCGCGGGCCGAGCGCCTGGTCACCAGCCAGCTGATGAACGGCACGCTGATCCCGGTCGAGGTCGCGACCCATGTCACGGGCACGCTGGAATTCGAGAGCGGGGCCGTGGTGTCGGTCACGATGAGCTTCGATGTGCCGAAGCATCGGCACGCGCCGATCGAGATCTATGGCGACAAGGGCAGCATGCTGGTGCCTGACCCCAACCGCTTCGGCGGCGAGGTGCAGGTGGCCAAGACGGGCGGCGACTGGGAGACGGTGCCGCTGACCCACGGCCACGTCGACGGTGAATTCCGCTCGATCGGCGTTGCCGACATGGCCACCGCGATCCTGAACGACCGGCCGCATCGCGCCAGCGGCGCGCTGGCCTTCCATGTTCTGGAGGTGATGGAGGCTTTCCAGACCTCCGCCAACGAGGGCCGGCGCGTCAAGATCGAGAGCCGCGTCGAGCGGCCGGCGGCGCTGCCGGCGGGACGTGAAACCGGACAGATCGACTGAGGACAGACAGATGCGCAAGGCAATGATTGTATGGGGCGGCTGGCCCGGACACGACCCCGACCTCTGTGCCTCGATGATCCGCGGCTGGCTCAAGGCCGAAGGCTTCGAGGTCCGGATCGAGACCACGACCGCCGCGTTCGCCGATCCCGCGATCCACGACCTGTCGCTGATCATCCCGATCTACACGATGTCGAAGATCGAGAAGGCTGAGGCCCTCAACCTTTGTGCGGCGGTGCGGAGCGGTGTCGGTCTCGCCGGCCATCATGGCGGCATGTGCGATGCTTTCCGAGACTCCGTCGATTACCAGTTCATGTGCGGCGGGCAGTGGGTCGCGCATCCCGGCAACATCATCGATTACCGGGTCGACTTGACCAAGCCGGACGATCCTATCATGAAGGGCCTGAAGAGCTTCGAGCACCGATCCGAGCAGTATTACATGCATGTCGACCCAGCCAACGAGGTGTTGGCGACCACGACCTTCAGCGGCGAGCACGCACCCTGGACTGAGGGTGTGGTGATGCCGGTGGTGTGGAAGAAGCGATATGGCGAGGGCCGCGTGTTCTATTCCTCGCTCGGGCATCGCGCCTATGAGCTCGACGTGCCGGAGATCCGCACCTTGATGACCCGCGGCATGCTATGGGCGGCGCGCGCGTGACCGATGGTGCGCCGCCGTCACCCGTTCGCGCGACGCTCGAGGATGTCGCGCGCACGGCCGGCGTGTCGCTTGCCACCGTGGACCGCGT
>NZ_CAFI01000152.1 GCF_000239775.1 Bradyrhizobium sp. ORS 375 | reverse complement strand
CCGATTCGGCGCCCCCGGAGCGACGCGCTACTGACGCCGCGTCATCCCGCCGCAGTTGCGACAAGGCCGGCTTCGCGCCGGCCTTTTTCGTGTCCAGAGCCCGGCACCGAAGCGGCCATTTTGTGTTAAATATTTGATTTATCTCGCTTTTTTGCCTCTGTGGCCGGTGCGTTACAGCCTCCCGGGGCTGGCCTGTGTATGAACGTTTCATCGCTAGTCATTCCAACTCCCGGGGGAGAAATTCGATGAAGAAGTTGTTTGTGATCACGACGGCCCTCGTCGGCATCGCGACCGCGACGTCCGCCTCGGCGGCCGACATGGCCGCCCGGCCCTACACCAAGGCGCCGCCGATGATGGTCGCCATCAACGATTGGAGCGGCTTCTATCTCGGCATCAACGGCGGCTATGGCTCGAGCCGCAATTGCTGGACGATCGTGAACGGCCCCGCCGAGGGCTGCCACAATGCCACCGGCGGCACGATCGGCGGTCAGTTCGGCTATCGCTGGCAGATGGGCTCGGTCGTGTTCGGCCTGGAGGCGCAGGGCAACTGGGCGGACCTCACCGGCAACAACATCAGCCCGGTGTTCGCGCCCGATCGCAACCGCACCAAGCTCAACGCCTTCGGCCTGTTCACCGGCCAGATCGGTTATTCTTTCGGCGACACCCTGCTCTATGCCAAGGGCGGCGCGGCCATCACCGACACCCGCTATGAGATCTTCTCCGGCGTGATCAACAGCGTGCTGGCCGCCACGACCGTGACCAAGTGGGGCGCGTCCGTCGGCGCCGGAGTCGAATACGCCTTCTCGCCGGGCTGGTCGGTGGGCTTCGAGTACGACCACCTGTTCATGGGCAACACCAACGTCCCGTTCCGCGGCGCGGTGTTCACCCAGGCCGACAACATCAAGCAGGACGTCGACCTGTTCACGGCACGCCTGAATTACCGCTTCGGCGGCCCGGTCGTCGCGAAATACTGATCGGTCAATTCGACAACCCAAAGTTCCAGAGGCCGGCGCAAGCCGGCCTTTTTGTTGCTCTTATGCCACCTGGGGCGTTCCCCGAGACGGGGAACCAAGCATTTGAGCTACATGAACAATCGGGAACCTGCCCGTAAAAACGCGGTTTCGCCGCGAGTGTGTCTTCAGGGTGACGGTATTCGGCGTGGAACCGGGCTATAGGATGACCCGTCAACTTGAACGGGTGAGTCTGTTTCGTGCGTGAAAGCTTCGGTGCGACGCGGACTTCAAGGACTAAACTGGAGACACGAATGAAGAAGATCCTGCTTGCGACCGTGGCCTTGGCCGCCCTGGCTGCTCCCGCCGCCGCTGCCGATCTTGCCGCGCGCCCGACCTACACGAAGGCCCCGGTTCTCGCGCCGGTGCAGACCTGGACCGGTTTCTACATCGGTGCCATGGGCGGCTATGCCAACGAGAACGCCGACTTCGCCGCCATGAAGGGCGGCTTCGCCGGCGGCACCGTCGGTTACAACTGGCAGCAGGGCGCTGTCGTGTTCGGTCTTGAGGCCGACGCGGCCTGGGCTGACATCAACGCAACCGTTGGTGCGCTCGGCGTCACTGCGGAATCTAAGATCCGTGATTGGGGCACCGTTCGTGGCCGCATCGGCTATGCCTTCGGACCGACCCTGCTGTACGCCACCGGCGGTTACGCCTGGGCTGACAACCGCATCTCGCTGACCGCTCCCGGCATCAGCGTTTCGGACAGCAAGTTCCACTCCGGCTGGACCGTGGGCGCTGGCGTTGAATACATGTTCGCCCCGCATTGGTCGCTGAAGGGCGAGTACCTCTACAAGAGCTTCGGTGGCGAGAGCTACACCTTCACCGGCCTCGGCACTCTGACCACCGGCACGCTCAACGTGCACTCCGGCCAGGTCGGCATCAACTACCACTTCTAAGACTTCGCCCCTCCGGGCCAACGCACAGGCCTCCGCTCCATAAGGGCGGAGGCTTTTTTGTGTCCAGACCCGGTCCGGCGGCAACGCGCGGTTCCGCTCCTGCCAGTCGCTGCCATGTCGCGAGCGCATTGTTGATGATTCGCTCGGGGCACTGGAAATCCATGCCCGTTCTTCCTACGTTCCGACGATACCTTTCCCCCTCCTGGCGTCCGATGGCCGGTTTCCGGCGAAACGCGCCTGCAACGATGGCGCAGCCTTGCGCCGTGGGACGATCGTCATGGATGAAGTGCTCAAGGCCAAGCAGCGCGCGCAAGCCAACTCGTCGAGCCTGCGGGCGATCACCATCCGCGGCGCCCGCGAGCACAATCTCAAGAACATCGACGTCGAGATTCCCCGCGACAAGCTCGTGGTTTTCACCGGTCTGTCCGGCTCCGGCAAATCCTCGCTCGCCTTCGACACGATCTATGCCGAGGGCCAGCGCCGCTACGTCGAATCGCTGTCGGCCTATGCGCGCCAGTTCCTGGAGATGATGCAGAAGCCCGACGTCGACCAGATCGACGGCTTATCGCCGGCGATCTCGATCGAGCAGAAGACGACCTCGAAGAACCCGCGCTCGACCGTCGGCACCGTCACCGAGATCTACGACTACATGCGCCTGCTGTGGGCGCGCGTCGGCGTGCCCTATTCGCCGGCCACCGGCCTGCCGATCGAGAGCCAGACCGTGTCGCAGATGGTCGATCGCGTGCTGGCGCTGCCGGAGGGCACGCGTCTCTATCTGCTGGCCCCCGTCGTGCGCGGCCGCAAGGGCGAGTACAAGAAGGAGCTCGCCGAATACCTCAAGAAGGGCTTTCAGCGCGTCAAGATCGACGGCACCTTCCATGAGCTCGCCGAGGCGCCCACGCTCGACAAGAAGTTTCCGCACGATATCGACGTCGTCGTCGACCGCATCGTCGTGCGCCCCGATATCGGTCAGCGTCTGGCGGAAAGTTTCGAGACCGCGCTGAAGCTCGCCGAGGGCTTGGCTGTCGTCGAGTTCGCCGACGCCCCTTCCTCGTCATCACCGGGCCGCGCCGAAGGCGCGAGACCCGGTGATCCATCCTCTTCGAAGGAGATGGATGGCCGGGTCAAGCCCGGCCATGACGACAAGAAAAAAGTGGCCAAGATCCACGACAAGAGCGGGCCCGAGCGCATCCTGTTCTCGGAGAAGTTCGCCTGCCCCGTCTCAGGCTTCACGATTCCCGAGATCGAGCCGCGGCTGTTCTCGTTCAACAATCCCTATGGCGCCTGCCCGGAATGCGGCGGCCTTGGCGTCGAGCAGCACGTCGATGCCGACCTGGTGATTCCCGACAAGGACGTCACCCTGCGCAAGGGCGCGATCGCGCCGTGGGCCAAGTCGTCCTCGCCGTATTACCTTCAGACGCTGACCGCGCTCGGCAAGTTCTACAAGTTCACGCTCGACACCAAGTGGAAGGACCTGCCGAAGAAGACGCAGAACGCACTGCTGCACGGCTCCGGCGACGACGAGATCAAGTTCACCTATGAGGACGGCGTCCGCTCCTACGACACCAAGAAGCCGTTCGAGGGCGTCATCACCAACATCGAGCGCCGCTTCCGCGAGACCGAGAGCGAATGGGCGCGTGAGGAGCTCGGCAAATACTTCAACGACGTGCCCTGTGCCGGCTGCAAGGGGTTCCGGCTGAAGCCCGAGGCGCTGTGCGTCAAGGTCGGCGGCAAGCATATTGGCGAGATCTCTGATCTCAGCGTCAAGGCGGCCGGCGAATGGTTCGCCGAAGTGCCGTCACAGCTCAACGCCCAGCAGACCGAGATCGCCACGCGCATCCTCAAGGAGATCCGCGACCGCCTCACCTTCCTGCTCGACGTCGGCCTGAACTATTTGACCCTCGCCCGCTCCTCCGGCACCCTGTCCGGCGGCGAGAGCCAGCGCATCCGCCTGGCCTCGCAGATCGGCTCGGGGCTGACCGGCGTGCTCTACGTGCTCGACGAGCCCTCGATCGGCCTGCACCAGCGCGACAATTCCCGGCTGCTCGACACATTGAAGCGGCTGCGCGACCTCGGCAACACCGTGATCGTCGTCGAGCATGACGAGGACGCGATTCGTCTCGCCGACTATGTGCTCGACATCGGCCCCGGCGCCGGCACCCATGGCGGCCACATCGTCGCCGAGGGCACGCCCGCCGAGATCATGCGCAATCCGAAGTCGCTGACCGGCAAATATCTGACCGGCGAGCTCGAGGTCGAGGTGCCCGAGCGGCGGCCGCCGAACCATCGCCGCACCATCAAGGTCGTCAACGCCCGCGGCAACAATCTCAAGAACGTCTCGGCCGAGATCCCGCTCGGCCTGTTCACGGCGATCACCGGCGTCTCCGGCGGCGGCAAGTCGACCTTGCTGATCGACACGCTCTACAAGTCCATCGCGCGCAAGCTGAACGGCGCCAATGAGGCCGCGGCGCCGCATGACCGGATCGAGGGGCTGGAGCACATCGACAAGATCATCGACATCGACCAGTCGCCGATCGGCCGCACCCCGCGCTCCAACCCCGCGACCTATACCGGCGCGTTCACGCCGATCCGCGAATGGTTCGCCGGCCTGCCCGAGGCCAAGGCGCGCGGCTACGAGCCCGGCCGCTTCTCCTTCAACGTCAAGGGCGGCCGCTGCGAGGCCTGCCAGGGCGACGGCGTCATCAAGATCGAGATGCACTTCCTGCCCGACGTCTACGTCACCTGCGACGTCTGCAAGGGCAAGCGCTACAACCGCGAGACGCTCGACGTGCTGTTCAAGGGCAAGTCGATCGCCGACGTGCTCGACATGACCGTGGAGGAAGCCGCCGAGTTCTTCAAGGCGGTGCCGCGCGTGCGCGACACGTTCGAGACCTTGCGCCGCGTCGGCCTCGACTACATCCATGTCGGACAGCAGGCGACCACGCTGTCCGGCGGCGAGGCCCAGCGAGTCAAGCTCGCCAAGGAGCTGTCCAAGCGCGCGACGGGCCGCACGCTCTACATCCTCGACGAGCCAACCACCGGCCTGCACTTCCACGACGTCAAGAAGCTCCTGGAGGTGCTGCACGAGCTGGTCGCGCAGGGCAACACGGTCGTCGTCATCGAGCACAATCTCGAGGTCATCAAGACGGCCGACTGGGTGATCGACTTAGGCCCGGAAGGCGGCGACGGCGGCGGCGAGATCGTCGCCTGGGGCCCGCCGGAAGACATCGTCAAGGCGCCGCGCAGCTACACGGGCCAGTTCCTGAAGCCGGTGCTGGAGAAGTCCACCAAGCCGAAGAAGCGCGGGCGTGGTGCGGCGAGCGAGGCGGCGGAGTAGCATCGCAACCCGGATGGGCGCAGCGACATCCGGGTTCATCACTGACATGCGAGGAGAACCCGGATATCGCTGCGCTCATCCGGCTACACGGCGCCTCGCTTTGGGCACCCTGTCGTTGCGAGCGAAGCGAAGCAATCCAGAGTCCCCTGCGCGACTCTGGATTGCTTCGTCGCTCCGCTCCTCGCAATGACGATCGGGGGAACGGCGTCGTTCCAAACGAAAGCCCGCCGCTCAACCAAGAGCGACGGGCCCGATCATTCCTCTACAAACTCAACTCACCACCGGTAATACCCGCTCCGCGTGCCGTTGTTGTTGCCCCACGGGCCGACGTCGCCCTGGGTCGAGCTCGGGGTCGGGTGATTGGTGCCGTTGTAGCCGGCGCCCCAGCCTGGGCCGTAAGACGGCCCCGGCGCGACGGCGACGTAGCCTTCCTCATAGACCGGGGCTGGCGCCCAGGCGTAGGAGTCGCGATAGGCATAGGTGCTCGTGACCTGGCCGCCATAGCCGTAGCCGCCCGGACCGTACTCGCCGGCCGAGGCCGCCACGGTGCCGGCCACGAGCGTGACGGCGGTCAGCGCGGCGTATCCCAAGATGCGCGTCATGAACTTGCTCCTTCGTTCCTGATGATCGCGGAGCAAACGACGTAAGTACCTTGCGGGTTCCGCGCCACCTCACGGCGATGCTGCGACACAACGCGCCGCTCACATCCGCGCGACGTCTTGAACCCACCCGCAAGGTCCGTGACGCTTCGACGCTGGAAACGACAAACCCGCCGCTCGTGCGCGAGCGGCGGGTTGGTTCAACACAGCACGGCTCTCACATCACCGTGTGAACGCCATTACCACTGGCGATAGATGCCGGTCTGCGTACCGTTGTTGTTGCCGGCAGGCCCGACATCGCCCTGGGTCGAGCCCGGCGTCGGATGGTTGGTACCGTTGTAGCCGCGGCCCCAAGTCGCCGGACCAGCCACCGGCCCCGGCGCATAGGCCTGTGCGTCATAAACCGGCTCGGAATCGTAACCCTGGGCCGGGGGCACCCAGGCCATCGAGTCACCGTAGCGGGCATAGCCCTGGGCCGACGCGGCGGCGGTGCCAATCACCAGGGTTGCCGCTGCCAGCGCGGCCATCTTGATCGTGCGTTGCATGGGATTCTCCTTGCTTCTGACGGGAGTCAACGACCGCATTGCGGCGCCGTTCCCGCAACGCACCCTCACAAAAGCCGTGATGCAAAATTGATCGATTGCGACAACTGACGCAGATGCAGGCCTGACAACGCAGGCCTGCACCACGCGACACGATGGTCTCGACGTTTGCTGCTTACGCCGCCTGCGCCACCGCGCGCGGCCGCGCCACGCCCGTCTTGGTCGTGCCGGGCAGCGGCGGCGCGGTCGTGTTCGTTGCGTGCGGGAAGTATTGCAGCTGCATCGAATGCATGTAGCCGGCCTCCGCGGTCCAGGAATCGTTCGGCTCCTTGACGGGCGCGATCGTGAACGGATCCGGGTTGCTCGCGACGATCGACGTATAGGTCGGAATGGTCGCGCTGAGGATCTCGAGCGGCACGTAGATCGAGTAGTAGTTGGTATCCTTCAGCGCCGGGCCGGGCGGCGCGTAGGTGCTCAAGATACCCTTGAGGTTGGCCCAGCCCATCGGCACGATGTCGTTGCTGTTGACCGCGGCGTAGTAAGTGTAGGTCTTGCCGAAGCTCACGGCGAAGCCGGCGTTCCACATCGTCGGCGCGGCGAAGGTATGCGGCCACAGCGTGAATGTCAGCGCCGGATTCAGCTTCGGCAGCTGGTCCTGCAGCCAGGCGGTGGCGACCACCGCGAGCGCGCCGCCGAGGCTGTGCCCGGTCACCATCAGCTGCAAGTTCTGCTTGGCGGCAAGGCCGCGCAGATAATCGAGCAGCGACAGTCCCGTGGTGGGATCGGTCATCCCGATCACCAGCGCCAGTGCGTCGTTGATCCCGGCGCTGACCTGCCGCGGCGCGCCGGGCTGCTGCGGATAAAGCCAGGGCACCAGGAAGAACGCGTCGGCATCGGCGAGCACGTTTTCGAACGCGCCGGCGACCGAGCCGTCGACATCGGTGCCGCGGAACGCCAGCGCGTAGGTGCCGTCAGCGCCTTGCGCGACATAGGCGAGCACGCCGTTGTTCACCGCCGGCCCCCAGCTCAGCGACCACGGGCCGTTGGCCGTGCCTTTCGGCACCGCGCCGAGCAGATTGGTGAAATCGCTTGGCTGGACCGTATCGAGCGCATCGTCGATATAGGCGAAGTAGGACAAATAGGCGGCAGCAACCTTGTTGAGAGCCATCTGAAATCTCACTGAGTTGGCATGATGAAAAGGTTTGATTCAAATCGTTCGGTCAGCGCTGACGAATTCACCAGCGCGAGCGCAGGATAGCCCCGCGACGACGAACGTGCACATCACAACCTGTTCAATCTGAGGTTATCGCTGTCCGGCGCCGTGTGACTGATCTCGTTGCGCCGGGAGACCCGCCTTGCTATGGCGACATGCTGTCGTGCGACATCTGGCGGCGGCGCTGCTCGATGCGCTGGTCCGCCAAGTCGCCTTTGCGAAAAGTCGTCTTCCAAAGAGTCGTCTTCCAAAAATCGTCTTTGCCAAGAGTCATCTTCGTCAAAAGTCATCTTCGCCAAATCATCCCGTCCGGTCTGATGCCCTACTCCCTCGTCATCTTTGATCTCGACGGCACCCTCGCCGACAGCCTGCCCTGGTTTCGGCGCAACGTGAACGTCGTGGCGGCGCGCTATCGCTTCCGTCCCGTGGTCGACGAGGATGTCGAGCTGCTGCGGCATTCCTCCACCGCCGAGGTGCTGAATCATCTCGGCGTCTCCCGCTGGAAGCTGCCGCTGATCGCGCGGCACATCCGCCGCCTCAAGACCGAGCAGGCCGCCAGCATTCCGCTGTTCGCCGGCGTCGAGGCGATGCTTGCGACGCTGGCGGATGCCGGCCTCCGCCTGGCGCTGGTGTCGTCGGACACCGAGGCCAATGCGCGCCAGAAGCTCGGGGCATCGGCCGCGCTGTTCACCGCCTTCGACTGCTCGGCCTCGCTGTACGGCAAGGCGAAGAAGTTTCGGCGTGTGGTGAAGCGCACCGGCGCCGATCCGGCTCAAGTGATCGCCATCGGGGACGAGACCCGCGACATCGAGGCGGCCCGCACCGCAGGCATTGCCTTCGGCGCCGTGACCTGGGGCTACGCCGCCGAGAAAGCGCTGCGCGATCGCCAGCCGGAGCTGGTGTTCACGCGGATGGAGGAGATCGTGGAGCGGCTGGTGGTGGGCGACGCGTAGATTCGTAGTCGACTCATAGCCGGGATGATCGCAGCGATATCCGGGTTCTCCTCCGGCGCCGGTGCTGACCCCGGATGTCGCTGCGCTCATCCGGGTTCCAGCACCTCTCACCGCCGCAGGAAAGCCCCGAACGCTCGCGGGCCGTTGCCGACCTTGATCTCGGCCGTGACCTTCAGCGCCGCGACGTCGATGACGCTGAGGATGTTGCTCTCCCAATTGGCGACGATGATGCGCTGGCCATCGGCGGTGGCCTCGATGCCCTCCGGATAGTCGCCCACGGTGATGCGCTTGAGCGGCTGCAGGCTAGCGACGTCGAACACGCTCACCGTACCGTCATACTGATCGGTGACGAAGCCCCTGCCCTGCGCCAGCGCGACGGCGTAGGGCCGCAGGCCGGTCTTGATACGACCGATTTCGCGGCCCTCGGCGAGATCGATCACCGAAACATCGTTGGAGCCGACATTGGCGGTGTAGGCGCGCTTGCCCTCGGCATCGATGGTGACGCCGAACGGCCGGGTGCCGACCTTGACGGTCTTGAGCCGCTGCCGCGTGGCGGGGTCGATCACCGAGACCATGTCGTCATCGCGGTCGGCGGACAGCAGCAGCTTGCCGTCCGGCGTCAGCGCGAGCCCGGAGGGCGAAGCGCCGACCGCGATGCTGCCGGCGACCTTCAGCGTCTTCGCATCGATGATCCGGATCGCCGCATTGTACCAGTCCGCGACATAGACCGTCGCTCCGTCGGGCGCCACCGCGATCCCGAGCGGCCCGCCGCCGACCTCGACGCGGCCGACGACCTTTCGTGCGACAGCATCGATGACGCTCACCGCCTTGTCATCCGGGCTGGCGACATAGGCGAAGCGGCCATCAGCCGCGACCGCGACTCCGGCCGGCTTGCCGCCGATCGGAATCGTGGCGACCGGCTTGGAGGTTGCGAGGTCGACGATGGTGAGGTCATCGCTGAGCTGGTTGGTGACGAAGGCTTCCTCGGCGTGGGAAGGGATGGTGCCGAATAGAAGAGCTCCGAGAACGCCAAGGATGAGACGTCGTGCTCGCCGATGGAGCCGAGATGGCACGTCATGCACGCTTGGCTCCCTCGCCCCGCTTGCGGGGAGAGGGTTGGGGTGTGGGGGACTCTCCACGAGTCCGGTGTCAGGAAAGTCCTCCCCTCCCGGATTGCATCTTCGATGCAATGCGAACGAGGGATGACAGGACCGATCACGATCACTGCCCGCGCGGCGGCCCCTCACCCAAACCCTCTCCCCGTAAGAACGGGGAGAGGGAGCGCAGCGCCTGCTGAGCGACATGAGTGATCCTTCACGCGCAGAGGTCAGCTCCCGCTCTCCACCTTCTTCTTCAGCCCTTCGAGCCCGTCCTTGTACAATCCCGTCACCGCATTGACCGCGGCCTCGTCGCTCAGCTCCGGCGGAGGGTCGTTGTTGGGGAAGCCGCGGTAGAAGGCGCCGGTCCATTCGACCACGCTGCCCTTGCCGTCGGCGCTCGGCGTCACCGCGATGGTCGACGAATAGTTCGTCACCGGCAGCACCTTCACGTCGACCGCGGTGATGCGATAGGAATAGCTCATCTTCTCGGCGTCGTATTTGTAGAGTTCCTCGTCCACGGTCGCACCGCCCTTCAAGGTCAGCTTGCGCGTCGCGCCAATCTCGTTGCCCTTGTCGCCGGCGGTCTTGTCGACGATGCCGAGCCAGCTCATGTCCTGGAAGTTGCCCATGACAGCCCACACTTTGGCAGGCGCGGCGTTGATCTCGACATGCTCCTGCACCTTGCGCCGGGTGGGCCCATGCGCATCCGCTGTCGTCAGGGCCGTCGTTGCGATCGCGAGCGCCGCCGTTGCGACCAGCGCCTTGCCGAACACCATCCTCATGTCGTTTCCTCGGTCAGTCTCATTGGCCCGCGCATCCGGCGCGGGCGGCTCTATCTTTGCACCGCACCGAATTGTTGCAACAAAAAAGACCGTGTCGTGGCCGCCGGCGCGCGATCAATTCGCGCCGCAGCAGCGCTTGTATTTGCGGCCGGAACCGCATGGACAGGGATCGTTGCGGCCGGTCTTGCCGAGCGCGGCGAATGGATTCGCCAACTCGGTGAAGAGCGGCGCGCCCGGCACGGGTGCGCCGCTGTGCCGATACCGATGCAACGTCAGCACCGCCGTGCGGATGTCACTGGCGACATCGTCGCCCAGGTCGATTGGCTCGACCGTGCCGAGATTGCCGTGGCGCGCCAGATCCATCACGGCCATCATGAGCGTGGCCGCGCGAGCCACTTCGCCTGGGACCAGCAGATAGGCTTTGAACCGGTCGCGGCGCAGATGCGCCGCCTCAGCAAAGCCTTCGACCCAGATTTCCCAGTTCACCTGGCCGCTCGCATCATCGACTGCAAAGCGCGGCTGGTACTGTTTCGGCGTGTCCGCCAGCGTCCGCACGAGGTCGTCATGATACCGGGTCACGAGATCGAGCACTGCATTGGCGTGGTCGATGCTCGTGAACACCGAACCTTCTCCCTTGCCGAGCCCGAATGCCGTGGAGAACCACTCGCTCAGCGGAACCTGCTCGGGCAGGATTAGAAGGCCGGCGATGAAACCGTCGAGCTCCTCCAGCACCATGGCGCGATCATCCAGGGCGAGCAGCGCCTGCTCCAGCGCGTCGTGAGAGTTGGTCTGCTCCGTCATCTGCACCCGACCTGATTTGCCCGACGGCCAACCGCGATGCCGTTCAGCAGCGGTTTTGACACCAAAACAGCGCTGCGCGCAAAATCAAAATTTCGGCGCGCGATCAACCGCATCGTCCCTGTCCAGTCGCCTCGTGAAAAATATCCTCCTTTCGCTTTTACGGAATTTCGGTTCTCATATCGCCGTCCTGCCCTCACGAGAGGGGCGCGTCGCGGTCGTCACGAGCGTTGGGAGCGGGATGCGATGGACGTCACGGGCCCGGCGCTTTTGCGCAAGACGACGGGTCGCGGGGCGGACGGCGAAATCGTGTGGTCCTGACCTCCCGATGCTGAGGTCAAATCGCGGCGCTGCTGACGCGGCGCTTGAGATGACGGTGGCCAAAAAGCCCGGTGCACCGAGGAGAGCGCGTATAAGCCGGTAGAAACCGTCGCGCAGGGAAGGCCGGTGTGTAGCGGCCAATCCTGTGGTGACTGCCGCCTGTTTTTTTTCTGCAGGCGGGCCATGGGTGCGGCCTGCACCCGGCCTTCCCTGCGCCCTCTCATTGGTGAGGGCGGACTGACTGGCAAAGCTCGGGTGCGGAGGCATCGCGGGAAGGGGGATTCATGTCTCTCCGTCATCGCGAGGAGCAAAGCGACGAAGCGATCCAGAGTCCCCGGCGCAGCCCTGGATTGCTTCGCTTCGCTCGCAATGACGGCGGAGCAAGCAAATCGACCTCGGGATTTGCCGTTCAGCGTATGTCACTCCGCGAACACCGCCTGCACGAAGCCGTCCGGATCGTTGCAGAACTCGCGCAGCGCCTTGAAATGATCGGTGTCCTGCACCCGCACCGGCTCAAGGCCGTATTTGGTCAGGCGCAGCAGCGTCGCGCCGGGATAGGCCATCAAGACAGGCGAATGCGTCGCCATCAGCACCTGGCAATGCCCGGATTGATCCATTCGCCGCATCAGCTTGAGAAATTCGATCTGCCGTGCCGGCGACAGTGCCGATTCCGGCTCGTCGAAGATGTAGATTCCCTGACGCCGGCAGCGCTCCTCGAAGAAACGCAAAAAGCCCTCGCCGTGGGAGTGCGAGAGGAAGTCGGGCGGCACAGCGCCGCTCGTCACAGCGGCTTCGTCGAGATAGCGCGCCACGGAGAAGAAGCTCTCGGCACGGAAGAACCAGCCCTGGGTCAGCTTCGGCAGCCAGCTCGCCCGCAGCGCATCGGCAAGCGCGCCGCCCATGCGCTCGATCGCGCCGCTATGGTCGACCGGCCTATACCCCTTGCCGCCGCCGGCCTCGTCATAGCCGGCGAGCGCCGCGATGCCTTCGAGCAGGGTCGATTTGCCGGTGCCGTTCTCGCCGACGATGATGGTGATGGCGTGCGAGAAGCTCAGCTCGAACTCGTCCTGCAGGAATGGCAGGCAGAACGGGTACGCAGCGCGATCGGCGATCTTGGCCGGATCGAGCCACAGCCGCTTCAGATAGGGTGCAGGCAGCCGGATCTCGCGCTGCTTCCTCGCCATGTCGCTTTCACATCCTCGGTGATCTCGCCGCAAGCGTCGCACATCCCGGCAGAATGGACCACGGCCAGCAGCACGTCACGCCACGACCTCCAGCACGAGCTCCATCGTCATCAGCACCGGATTGTCGCCGCGCACCATCCGCCCCTGCGCCAGCGCACCGGTGTAGTCGACGAGCGCGACATCAAGCGTGGCTTCGAGGCCATGCGTGCTAGGCGCAATGGCACCCGCCGTGAGGGTCAACTCGGTCGCGAATGGCTCGACGATGCCGCCGCTCTCGAAGCGCGCGCCGATGGTCGAGCCGACGCCGCCGCGGATCTGGGCTTCGCGGATGCCCCGCGCCTGGCAGAACGCCTCGAGGCAGCCGGCGAAATCCTGGTTCGGCCGCAGCCGCAGCGCGAAGGCGCGGCGATCGGTGGTGGCACCGCGCGGGGCCGCCTTCACCGGGCCGAACAGCTTGAAGCCTGTCTCTGGATCAGCCTCGGCCATGAAGATCGCGCCATCCAGGCCAAACGCCTCGACCTCGAACGGTTCGGCGACGATCGTTTCCTCCGGCAGGATGTGCCCGCCTCCGGCGCGGCCGCCCTCTTCCGTCCACAGCGCATGACAATGAAAGAACGGCGCGCCGTCGCGGACGCCAAGTGTCATCGTGGCGGTCGAGATCCGGGTGGTGCCCGCGGGCCGATAGGTGTCGCTGTAGAACGCGGCATGATCCGGCGTCTTCGACAGCGCCGGCATCACATAGGCGAACGGCCCGAGTGCACCGCGCTTGATGTCGAGCACGCCGCCGGCAAAGCCGTGGGCCGCAAAGCCGCGATGCGCCGCTTCGAGCAGCGGCACGCCCCGCTCCATCTTGAAGGTGAACGCGCGGCCGCGCGCCTCGACCCATTGGATGCGGTCGGCAATGGGCCCGCCGGGCTGGGTGATGGATCGCATCGCGCTTCAGCCCTGCTTGGTCAGATCGAGCAGCCCGCGTGCCTCGAGCTCGTCGCGCACCAGGCGCTTGGGGATCTTGCCATAGCCGGACTTCGGCAACGCATCCCAGAAGAAAAACCGCTTCGGCATCTTGTAGCGCGGCAGCTTGGTTGCGAGATAGCCGGCGATGTCGCTCTCGCTGGGCGCCGCTGCGCCCTCGCGCGCCACGCAGACGGCGACGCCGACCTCGCCCCAGACCGGATCGGGCACGCCGAGCACCGCGACCTCGCCGATATCCGGATGAGTCAGGATCTTCTCCTCGACCTCGCGCGGATAGATGTTGGAGCCGCCCGAGATGTACATGTCCGACGCGCGTCCGGTGATGTAGACGAAACCCTCCGCGTCCATGTGGCCGAGATCGCCGGTGCGGAACCAGCCGTCGCGAAACGCCTTCGCGTTGGCGTCGGGATTGTCGTAGTAGCCGGCGAACACCGCCGGGCCGATGACGCAGATCTCGCCGGTCTCGCCCGGCTTCAGCTCCCGTCCCCCATCGTCCTGGATCGAGACCTGCATGCCCGTGCGCTCATAGCCGCAGCTACCGATCCGCGCCTCCGGCCCGTCCTCTTCCTCATGCGCCGCGGCCGGCAGCACCGTGATGTTGCCGGTGACCTCGCCGAGACCGAAATACTGCACGATGACCTTGCCGAGCCGTGCCAGCGCGCGTTTCTGGTCCTCGCGATACATCGGCGCCCCGGCATAGATGACGTGCCGCAGCGAGGAGTGATCGAACTGATCGACCGCGGGATGCTCGACCATCATCTTCAGGATGGTCGGCACCGTGAACAGGTTGCTGACGCGATGCGTTTGGATCAGCCGGAACGCCTCGGTGATGTCGAACTTTTCGCTCGGCAACAACACCGTCTTGGCGCCCCGTGCGCTCTGCATCAGCTGATGCACGCCGGCGCCGTGAGACAGCGGCGCGACGACCAGGGAGGCATCGTGCTCGGTGGTGCCGGGCGTGAGATCCGCGAGATGGTTGGTGATGACAAAAGCCATCTGGCCATGCGTCAGCACCGCCGCCTTGGAGCGGCCGGTCGTGCCCGAGGTGAAGAAGAACCAGCAGGGATCGTCATGCTCCACTGCCGCGTTCGCAATCTCGGCACCGGCATGCGCCTTCATGGCCTCGACGACCGACCGCGTGCCGAGCGTGCCCTCGCCGATGCGCCATGTGAATGCGGCCGTCGTGACCGCGGCGGCGTGCTCGGGAAAATCGCCATGACAGAGAAACGCCTTCGCTCCGGACGCCGTCGCGAGATAGGCGACCTCGTCCGGCATCAGGCGGAAATTGGTGGGCACCCACACCGCGCCGAGCCGGAACGCGGCGAACATCGATACGAACATCTCCTCGCAGTTCTTGGAATGCACCAGGATGCGATCGCCCTTGACGATGCCCTGCTCGGCCAACGCCGCCGCCAGCGCGGAGACCATTACGTCGATCTCGCGCCAGGTCCATGCGCGCTCGCCCCACACGAAGCCGATACGATCACCGAGCCGGCGGCCGTTCTGGGTCACGATATGCGCGAGGTTCATCACCCGGCGGGTCATGCGCAGCTGCGTCATCGACGAGCCCTCGTGCTGATGACGCGGACGAACAGACACGTGAACAGGCTCATATGGCGGCGTCCCCTCGATCGATCCGTCGGGCGATCTCAGCCGCCCGTTACCATCAGGCCTGTTTATCGCGCTCCGGCGCGCCATCGCAAGCGCGCCCTGCCCATCGCTCCCATGCGGACGGTTCATTCGAACGAATGCAGGCGCCATGCGACAAACCCGTGCCGGCCCGCGCATTCGTCCATTTCACCGCGCGCCGAATCTGATTTGAGGACACCATGATCGATCGTCGCCTCCTGCTTCTCGGCCTCGCCGGCGTGCTCACCACGTCCCCGCTGCACGCGCAGACCTCTGCGGCCAACGAGCCCGCCGGCATCATGACCGTGATCTACACCCGCGTGGCCAAGGGCAAGGGCGAGGACGGCGGCAACTTCGTCATCGAGGACAAGGCGGCGCGCGCGAAATACCTGTCCAAGTCGCTGGCGGCCCAATGGGCCAAGATGGATGCCCGCACGCCCAAGGGCGAGGTCGGCGCGGTCGATTTCGATCCGATCACCAACTCGCAGGATCCGGACGTCGCCTCGTTCAAGGTGGTTTCGGAGAAGCAGGAGGCCGACAAGGCCACCATCGCCGTCACCCTCACCGGCCATCGCAGCGATCGAAAGGAACAGGCCGACAACGTCATCCGTTACGACTTCGTGCGTGAGGCCGGCCAGTGGAAGATCGACGACATCCGAGGCACCGTCGACGGCAAGCCGTGGTCGATCAGCGACATGCTGGCCGAGTTCATCAAGCTGACCGATAAACCGAAACGAAGGTAGAGCCCATGACCGCCGTCCGCGACAACAAAGCCGAGAGCCGCTTCGAGCTCGACATCGACGGCAACATCGCGTTTGCCAACTATCGCGCGACGCCGCAGGCGGTGATTATCACCCACACCGAGACGCCGCGTCCGCTGCGCGGGCGCGGCATCGGCTCCGAGTTGGTCAAGGGCGCGCTGGAGCTGATCCGCGCCGAAGGACGCAAGGTTGCCGCGGGCTGCAGCTTCGTCGCCGATTACCTCCGCGACCACCCGGAGAACCGGGACATCATGGCCTGACGGCCCGTAGAACTACCGAGCAGAACAAGTGGAGCGCCCGGATTAACGCCATGGCTACCCGTTTGGATCAGCAATCCCCCGCTGAACAGACAACCAGACCAATGGGGAGAGGCTCATGTTCATCACGGCCGTTTTCGACGTTCTCAAGCGCTACGTCCATTATCGCACCCAGCTCGCTTATGTCGACCAGCTCGACGAGCGTACGCTGCGCGACATCGGCTTCACCCGCGATCAGCTTCACGCCGAGGCCTGGGAGCGCGCCGCCCTCGTGCGCGCCTGAGGCGCACTTTCGCGGCGCGGCCAAGCGTCCTGCGAGAGGACAGCAAACACGACAAAGGCCCGCACGATGGCGGGCCTTTCGCGTTTGTGCAACCCGGCGCAGATCTTCAGTGCTTGATCTCCGGCGGCAGCTTGCCGCCATTGGCCGCGAGCTTGCTCATGACCTGCTTGTGCAGCCACACGTTCATGCTCGCGGAGTCGTTGGTGTCGCCGCTGTAGCCGAGTTCCTTGGCGAGTTCCTTGCGGGCCGCCAGGCTCGAATCGATGTCGAGGGCCTTCATCAGGTCGACGATCGAGGTGCGCCACTCCAGCT
>NZ_CAFI01000153.1 GCF_000239775.1 Bradyrhizobium sp. ORS 375 | reverse complement strand
AGGCCGCGGCGTACTGGATGCCCGCCTTCGCGGGCATGACAGCTATGGTTGGAGAAGCCGTCTGCCCATTCTCTGAAGCCGCTACGCCACCGCCTCGGCGCGCGGCTGGTAGATCGCGACGTGGTGGCAGTGCGCCAGCGGCTTGGTGCCATTCGCCACCACCAGCGCGTCGATCTCGACGAAGCGGTGGCCCTTCTTCTCGTAGTTGGCGACCACGCGGCCTCGCGCCGTGATCTCGTCGGTCTCGGCGATCACCGACAGCAGCTGCATCCGGCTGCCGACATGAATCCAGGGGCCGAGCACGACGTTGTCGACCAGCAGCCGGTTCATCACCCGCTGGAGCATGCCGGGATGGCCCAGCCGTTCGTTCGCATAGATCGGATCACGCTCGCGGATTTCGTCGAGGTACGTCGTGGCTGCCTGCCCAGGCCAGGCGCGTGGCGCGGTGCCGAGCCAGCTGCCGGCCGCGAAGGACTCCGCACTGACGGCGGGCCGCACGGCCGCTGGCGGAACGTCGCGATACTCGGCCAAGACGACATGCGGCGCTGACGCCGGCAGCGACGCAGAACCGGTGGCGCAGAGCTGGCCCTGGCTCGTCACCTCCAACACGAGGCCATCCGCCGCCTCACGCGCCACGACCTCCGCGATCTCTCCATCATAGACCGGCTTGATGAACCGCGCCTCGATCAGACCGCGCTCCAGGAACGCCCGGCCCCATCGCGCGACCGGCTGGTGTAGCATATAGGCCAGCACCTCGACGCCCGGCACGAGGCCGCCGGCAAAGCCGAAGCGGCGGGCAACGCTGTCGTCGTGCATCTTGTTCTCGGACTGCTTGGCCGTGTTGAACGCCTTGACCGCGTAAGGCGCCAGTTCGCTTGCCATCCTTGCCTCCCTTTCACCTTTTCCGGCGATGGTAACGGCCGGAAAGCCCCTGGCAAGCACAGCGTTTGGCTCGCAATTCCGGCCGTGATGGAGTACCAACCGGCCACCCCGAATGAAGGCCCGATGACGACCGAAACAGCCCCGATCACCATCTATGTCGACGCCGACGCCTGTCCGGTGAAGGACGAGATCTACCGCGTTGCGATCCGTCACGGCCTTCCGGTGGTCGTCGTCGCCGGCGGCTTCATCCGCGTGCCCGACGATCCCCTGATCACCCGCATCGCGGCTGGCAGCGGCATGGATGCCGCGGACAACTGGATCGCGGAACGCACTACCGCCGACGACATCGTCATCACAGCGGACATTCCGCTGGCGAGCCGCTGCGTCAAGGCGGGCAGCGCCGTGATCGCGCCGAACGGCAAGCCGTTCACCGAGGAGTCGATCGGCATGACGCTCGCGGTGCGCAACCTGATGACCGATCTGCGCTCGTCCGGCGAGGTCACCGGCGGCCCGCGCTCGTTCACGCCGCGCGACCGCTCGACCTTCCTCTCCACCCTCGACACCACGATCCGCCGCGTGCAGCGCCAACGCGCCGCGCGGATCCAGCAACAGAGTTAAGCGACATGGCGCCGCCCCTCATCCAATTGAAAGATATCCGCCTGACCTTCGGCGGCACCGCGCTGCTGCAAGGCGTCGAGCTCTCGGTCTCGCCGGGCGAGCGCGTCTGCCTGATCGGCCGCAACGGCTCGGGCAAGTCGACGCTGCTGAAGATCGCCGCCGGCCTCGTCGATTGCGACAGCGGCACGCGCTTCGTGCAGCCCGGCGCCACCGTACGCTATTTGCCGCAGGAGCCGGATTTCTCCGGCCATGCCACCACGCTGTCCTATGTCGAGGCCGGCCTCGGGCCGGGCGACGATCACTACCAGGCGCGCTATCTCGTCGAGCAGCTCGGACTGACGGGCGAAGAAGATCCCGCGCATGTCTCCGGCGGCGAGGCGCGCCGCGCCGCGCTGGCGCGCGTGCTCGCGCCGAACCCGGACATCCTGCTGCTGGACGAGCCGACCAACCATCTCGACCTCACCACCATCGAGTGGCTGGAGAACGAGCTCGACGGCCGCCGCTGCGCGCTGGTGCTGATCAGCCACGACCGCCGCTTCCTCACCAACCTGTCGCGCGCGACTGCCTGGCTCGACCGCGGCCAGATCAAGCAGATCGACCGCGGCTTCGCGGCGTTCGAGGCGTGGCGCGACGAGGTGCTGGCCGAGGAAGAACGCGAGCAGCACAAGCTCGACCGCAAGATCGTCAACGAGGAGCACTGGCTGCGCTACGGCGTGTCAGGCCGGCGCAAGCGCAACGTCAAGCGGCTCGCCAACCTGCACGCGCTGCGCCAGCAGCGCCGCGACTATCGCGGCAGCACCGGCAGCGCGAATCTCGCCGCTGCCGAGGCCGACAAGTCCGGCAAGCTGGTGATCGAGGCCAAGGGCGCGTCGAAATCTTACGGTGACCGTAAGATCATCGACAATTTCTCCATCCGCATCCAGCGCGGCGACCGCATCGGCATCGTCGGCCCCAACGGCGCCGGCAAGACCACGCTGGTCAATCTGCTCACCGGCGGCAGCGAGCCGGACAGCGGCAGCGTCCGGCTCGGCGTCAATCTGGAGATGGCGACGCTCGACCAGCACCGCGAAAGCCTGGATCCGCGCACGACGCTGGCCGAAGCGCTGACCGGTGGCCGCGGCGACCACGTCATGGTGGCGGGCAAGCCGAAGCACGTCGTCGGCTACATGGAGGACTTTCTGTTCTCGCGCGAGCAGATGCGCACGCCGCTCGAGGTGCTCTCCGGCGGCGAGCGCGGTCGTTTGATGCTGGCACGCGCGCTGGCAAAACCGTCGAACCTCTTGGTGCTGGACGAGCCAACCAACGATCTCGATCTGGAGACGCTGGACGTATTGGAGGACATGCTCGGCGACTACGAGGGCACCGTCATCCTGATCAGCCACGACCGCGACTTCCTCGATCGCGTCGTCACCTCGGTGATCGTGCCCGAGGGCAACGGCAAATGGCAGGAATATGCCGGCGGCTATAGCGACATGCTGGTGCAGCGCGGCGCGGATCTGAAGCGCGAGCATGCGAAAGCGGCTGAGGAGAAGAAAGAGACGAAGCCGGCCGCCGCCGCGCCCACGAGCGCGCCAAAGCGCAAGCTCTCCTTCAACGAGAAGCACGCGTTGGAGACCTTGCCGAAGACGATCGCCAAGTTGCAGGCCGAAATTGCCAAGCAGCAGGCCGTGCTCGCAGATCCCGCGCTGTACTCGAAAGACCGCAAGAAATTCGACGCCGCCTCCCTCGCCATCGCCACCGCGCAAGCCGAACTCACCGCCGCCGAAGACCGCTGGCTGGAGCTCGAAGTCCTGCGCGAGGAGATCGAGGGCGGGTAAGGTTCATCAAATGATCTCCGTCATTGCGAGCGAAGCGAAGCAATCCAGGGCTGCAGTCGGGACTCTGGATTGCTTCGTCGCTTCGCTCCTCGCAATGACCGCAACATGGAGCTAACGACATGACCACCCCGCTCGCCGCCAGGATCGCCCGGGACTACGGCACGCCCTGCGCCGTCATCGACATGGACAAGGTGGAGCGCAACATCGCGCGCATCCAGGCGCAATGCGACGCCGCCGGCGTCGCCAACCGGCCGCACATCAAGACGCACAAGAGCCCGGTGTTGGCCAAGCTGCAGATCGAGGCCGGCGCGCAAGGCATCACCTGCCAGAAAATCGGCGAGGCCGAGATCATGGCCGACGCCGGCATCAACAACATCCTGATCAGCTACAACCTGATCGGCGAGGAGAAGATGGCGCGGCTCGCCGCGCTGCAGGCCAAGGCCGACATGACCGTGGCGGCCGACAACGCGACCGTGATTGCCGGCCTGCCGCAAGCGGCGAAGCAGTCCGGACGGACACTCTCGGTCGTGGTCGAATGCGATACGGGGCGCAAGCGCGCCGGCGTCGAGACGCCGGCTGAGGCGATCCAGCTCGCGCGCCAGATCAAGGCCAGCGAAGGCCTGCGCTTCGCCGGCTTCATGATGTATCCGACCGAGACCGGCTGGGACGACGCGCAGCGCTTCTACGACGAGGCGCTCGCCGGCGTTCGCGCCGAGGGGCTGGAGGCCAGCATCGTCTCGACCGGCGGCTCGCCGAACCTGAAGAATCTCGGCAAGCTCAAGGGCGCCACCGAGCACCGCCCCGGCACCTACATCTACAACGACCGCATGCAGGTCGCCGCCGGCGTCGCGACCTGGGACGACTGCGCGCTGCACATCTACTCCACCGTCGTCAGCCGCGCCGCGCCCGAGCGCGGCATCCTCGATGCCGGCTCCAAGACCTTGACCACCGACACTGGCGGCCTCGACGGCCACGGCCTGATCCTGGAGCATCCGGAAGCCAAGATCGCCCGTTTCGCCGAGGAGCACGGCTTCCTCGACCTCTCCCGCAGCAACACCCGCCCGAATGTCGGCGACGTCGTCCGCATCGTCCCCAACCACGTCTGCGTCGTCGTCAACATGATGGACGAGGTCGTGATGGTGCGCGGCGACGAGATCGTGGGCACACTGCAGGTCGCGGCGCGCGGCAAGCTGCGTTAGGACGCAACTCTCTCAGCCCGTCATTGCGAGGAGCGAAGCGACGAAGCAATCCAGAGCCGCGGGTGCAGCCCTGGATTGCTTCGCTCCGCTCGCAATGACGGCGGTATCTGAAGTTGGCTGCTTCCGAAATCACGATCAGTCGAGAGAAAGACGCCAATCGTCGAGCGAGTTGTAGATCACGGTTGTCGACCGCCGCGGGTCGGCTTCATGACCACCAGACCACGTGAGGTGCACCACGGCTACGCGGCCATCACGCAATGTGACAAGGATATCATCGCAATCGTCACGCTTGGCGATGATGCTGCCGGGCAAATGTGCCAGTACATGGCCGGGAGCAATTTCACGCGCGAGCTCGGCCTCCAGTGTCGTCCGCACATGATCTTCGGTGAGCACAAACCAGGGCTCAGGAAGCAGCCCGGTCATGACGGCCCGGTCTCCCTCAGCCACTTCAACGCCCCCTTCCCCGCGGCGACGCCGGTCGCGAACGAGGCCTGCAGCAGATAGCCACCGGTGGGCGCTTCCCAGTCCAGCATCTCTCCCGCGGCGAACACGCCGGGCCGACGCTTGAGCATGTAGTCGGCGTCGAGCTCGTCGCGCGCGATGCCGCCGGCGCTGGAGATGGCGCGGGCGAGCCCCGCCGTGCCCGTCAGCTTGATGGGCAAGTCGTTGACGAGCGCCGCGAGATGTCCGGGCGGCAGCGAAGACAACGACAGCCCTTTCGTCTTTGCGACCTCCTGCAAGAGCCCGATCGCAACCGGAGAGAGTTGCAGCGCCTTGCGCAACACGTTCGAGAACGACTGTTTGCCGCGCGGTGCCGACAACCGCCTGATCAGATCGGGCCTCTCGAGGTCAGGCCGCAGCGTGACATGCAGGATCGCCTCGCCATGTAGCGCGATGGCCTCGCGCAATTCGGCCGACAACGCGTAGACTGCGCCGCCTTCAATGCCGTCCCGCGTGACGACGGCCTCGCCGCGTACGCTGCGCTCGCCGAACGACAGCGCAATGCCTTTCAGCGGCTGGCCCTCGAAGCGGTCGCGGAAGAGGTCCGACCAGCCGACGGTGAAGCCGCAATTGGCAGGCCGCAGCGGCGCGATCGCGATGCCGTTGGCAGCAAGGATCGATACCCAGCCGCCGTCGGAGCCGAGGCGCGGCCAGCTCGCGCCGCCGAGGGCGAGCACCGTCGCATCGGCTGCGATGGCGCGCGGGCCGTTTGGCGTGTCGAAGATGAGACGTCCCTGATCGTCCCAGTCGGTCCACCGATGCCGAAGCTCGACGCGCACGCCCTGGGCATCGAGCCGGCGCAGCCAGGCGCGGAGCAATGGCGAGGCTTTCATCGCGACCGGAAACACCCGGCCCGAGGAGCCGACGAAGGTCGGCTGGCCCAAAGCCTCGCACCAGTCGCGTAGTTGTTGCGGCGAAAATGCTTGAATGGCCGGCGCAAGCCACGGCGCGGCGTCGCGATAGCGCGGGAGGAAGGCGGTCAGCTCTTCGCTATGCGTGAGATTGAGGCCGCCTCGCCCCGCCATCAGGAACTTGCGCGCCACCGACGGCATCGCGTCGTAGACGATGACGCTGGCTCCGCCCGCAGCCAGCACCTCGGCGGCCATCAGCCCGGCCGGGCCGGCCCCGACAACCGCAATATGCTTTAAGGAAGACATCTCGTCAATTTAAGCCGCGTAGCTGGCCAAGACAAAGGTCGTCATGCCCGGGCTTGACCCGGGCATCCACGTCTCTCCAAGCGTTCTGTGCCAAAGGTGATGGATGGCCGGGTCAAGCCCCGGCCATGACGGCGGAGTGTGGGCAGGCTTCGCGCCTTAAAGCTTGATCCCCAGCCGTGCCGCGGCTTGCGACACATATTTCTGCGTCTGCTCGAACGCGCCCTGCAGCGCCCGCGCCTTCGACATGTCGCTGATCTCGGCGAAATGCGCGGCCACCGCGTCCGGCGTCCACTCCTCCTCGGCCAAGTTGATGCCCTCGCTCTCCAGGATCTTGATCACCGCGAACGAGCCGGCGCCGGCACCCATGATGGTGCGGGTCGGCGCGTCCTCGCTGAGCAGATATTCTACCGCCGGCGTGATGGATTCCGGCTTCATCAGCTGCAGCGCCTGCGGCGGCAGCAGCTCCTCGGTCATGCGGGTGGCGGCGGTCGGCGAGATGATGTTGACGCGGATGTTGGTCTTGCGGCCCTCCTCCGCCAGCACGTTCATCAGCCCGACCATGCCCGTTTTTGCCGCGCCGTAATTGGCCTGGCCGAAATTGCCGAACAGGCCCGATGACGAGGTCGTCAGCACGATGCGGCCGTAGTTGCGCTCGCGCATGCCGTTCCACACCGCTTTGCAGCAGTAGAAGCTGCCGACGAGATGCACGTCCAGCACCTTGGCGAAATCGGCGACCTCCATCTTGCCGAACGACTTGTCGCGCAGGATGCCGGCATTGGCGCACATGATGTCGACGCTGCCCCACTCCTTGGTCGCGCGCTCGACCATCGCGGTGACCTGCTCGAAATTCGAGACGTCGGCGCCGTCGGCCATCGCGGTGCCGCCGGCCTTGCGGATCTCCTCGACCACGGTCTCGGCCGCGGTCATCGAGCCGCCGGTGCCGTCGCGCGCGCCGCCGAAATCATTGACCACGACCTTGGCGCCGCGGCTCGCCAGCCCCAGCGCGTGCGCGCGCCCGAGCCCATTGCCTGCGCCGGTGACGATGGCGACACGTCCGTCGAATCTGATTGCCATGATGTTCTGCCCTGCGGTTTCCGCTCGTCATGCCCGGGCTTGACCCGGGCATCCATCCCTTCTTCAGAAGTGGATGGATCGCCGGGTCAAGCCCGGCGATGACGAGGATGGGTTATGACGACGAGAATTAGCTAAAATAGATGAGCCCAATCCAGTCGGCGACCAACGCGGGCTTGTCCTCGCCCTCGATCTCGACCGTGACATTGGTGCGCGACTGCAGCTCCTTCGGCTTGCGCAGCGTGGCTTCAGACAGAACGAAGCGGCCGCGCACCCGCTTTCCCGACTTCACCGGCGAGATGAAGCGCAGCTTGTCGAAGCCGTAATTGACGCCCATCGCCGTGCCCTCGATCGCCGGCATGACCTCGTAGGACATCACCGACAGCAACGACATCGTGAGAAAGCCGTGCGCGATCGTCGTGCCGAACGGCGTCGCCTTGGCCGCTTCCGGATCGACATGGATGAACTGGTGATCCTCGATCACGTCGGCATAGGTGTCGATGCGTTTCTGATCGAGCACGTGCCATGACGACACGCCGATCTCCTGGCCGACCATGGCCTGATAGGCTGCAAGCGAAATCGGCGGCTTCTTCCAGATCTTGTTCATGCGTTCCTACACCTCGTGCCCGGACGGCCGCGTCCTCAGCTCCGGGAAGTCCTCTTCCTTGAACTCCGTGCCGCGCAGATGATCCGTGCGGTTGTCCTCGTGCTCCAGCCGGCGCAGCTGCACACGGCGGATTTTGCCCGAAATCGTCTTCGGCAGCTCGGTCACGAGCTCAAGCCTGCGGATGCGCTTGAACGGCGCGAGCCGCGCCTGCAGGTGTTCGAAGATCGACAGCGCAGTCGCCCGCGAGCGCTCGGCACCCGCGGTCAACAGCACATAGGCTTTGGGAATGGCGAGCCGGATCGGATCCGGACTCGGCACGACCGCAGCCTCGGCGACCGCCTCATGCTCGAGCAGCACGCTTTCCAGTTCGAACGGCGAGATGCGGTAGTCGGAGGATTTGAACACGTCGTCGGACCGGCCGACGAAGGTGAGATAGCCCTCCTCGTCCCGGAACACGACATCGCCGGTGCGATAGCGCGTGCCGTCGGCGCCAGACAGCTTGCCATCATCGCCTTGATAGCCCTGCATCAGACCGGCCGGGCGCTCGCCCGACAGCGCCAGCGTGATCTCACCCTCCTTGGCGAGGTTGCCATCGATGTCGGCGACCTCGACGCGATAGCCCGGCAGCGGCCGGCCCATCGAGCCGATCTTCAATTTTTGCCCCGGCGAGTTGCCGACGATCGCGGCGGTCTCGGTCTGGCCGTAGCCGTCGCGGATGGTCAGTCCCCAGGCGGCGCGGACCTGGTCGATCACCTCGGGATTGAGCGGCTCGCCGGCGCCGCAAGCTTCGCGCAAGGACACCTTGAAGTCGGCGAGATGCTCCTGGATGAACAACCGCCACACCGTCGGCGGCGCGCACAGTGTGGTCACGCCGCAGCGCCTGATGATCGCGAGCAGTCCCTTGGCGTCGAAGCGCGGCTGGTTGACGACGAACACGGTGGCGCCGGCATTCCACGGCGAGAAGAAGCAGCTCCAGGCGTGCTTGGCCCAGCCCGGCGAGGAGATGTTGAGATGCACGTCGCCCGGCTGCAGGCCGAGCCAGTACATGGTCGAGAGATGACCGACCGGATAACTGCGATGACTGTGCCGCACCAGCTTCGGCTTCGCCGTCGTTCCCGACGTGAAATACAGCAGCATCGGATCGTCCGGCTGCGTCGGTCCGTCAGGCGTGAACGTCTCGGCGGCTTCGGCCGCCTGGTCGAACGGCAGCCAACCCGCTGATGTCGTCGTCCCGACGACGATGCGGACGAGATCATCCGCGCCGAGATCGGCGAATTTTGCCACTTGATCCTGTGCCGCGACCACGGCTTTCGCGCGGCCGCGCTCGAGACGATCGCGCAGCTCATCTGTCGTCAGCAGCGTCGTCGCGGGAATGACGACCACGCCGAGCTTCATCGCCGCCAGCATCGTCTCCCACAGCGGCACGACGTTGCCGAGCAGCAGCAGCAGATGATCGCCGCGCTTCAGCCCTTGCGCGCGCAGGAAGTTGGCGACCTGGTTGGAGCGCCGCGACAGCGCCGCGAAGGACAGTTTTGTCTGACGGTCCTGTGCCGCGTCGAAGATCCACAGCGCGGTACGCTCGCGGCTCTCCGGGTCGGAGGCGAGCTCGGCATCGAACCAGTCGAGCGCCCAGTTGAACGGCATCGGATCGGGCCAGCGAAAGCCCTTCACGGCGGCATCGTAGTCGGTGCGATGCGCCAGCAGAAACGCGCGTGCGTCCTTGAATGTCGTCATCAGGTGGTCCCGGCGAGCTTGCGGACGTGCTGAATGATGCCTGAGAAATCGACGCCACCATGGCCGGCGGCGTCGAACGCCTTGTAGATCTCCTGCGCGTGCTGGCCGAGCGGCGTCGCGGCGCCGGCCGCCTTCGCAGCATCCTGCGACAGCGTGAGATCCTTCAACATCAGCGCGGTCGCAAAGCCGGGCTTGTAGTCATTGTTGGCGGGCGAGGCCGGCACCGGACCGGGCACCGGGCAGTACGAGGTCAGTGACCAGCACTGCCCCGACGAGGTCGAGGCGACGTCGAACAGCGCCTGGTGCGACAGGCCGAGCTTCTCGCCGAGAGCAAAGGCCTCGCCGACGGCGATCATCGAGATGCCCAGGATCATGTTGTTGCAGATCTTGGCCGCCTGCCCTGCGCCTGCGCCGCCGCAATGCACGATCTTCTTGCCCATCTTCTCCAGGATCGGCTTGGCCGAGGCGAACGCCCCCTCCTCGCCGCCGCACATGAAGGTCAGCGTCGCGGCCTTGGCGCCGCCTGTGCCGCCGGACACCGGCGCATCGACCGCAGCGACGCCATGCTTGGCGGCCAGCGCATGCGCCGCGCGCGCGCTCTCGACGTCGATGGTCGAGGAGTCGATGATCACGGTCCCCTTCGACATCGCCGGCACGACCTCGTTCCAGACCGCGAGCACGTGCTTGCCGGCCGGCAGCATGGTGACGACGGCATCTGCCCCCTTCACCGCCGCAACGGCACTGTCGGCGATCTCGGCACCGTCGGCCTTGGCCTGTGCGCGCGACGCCTCCACCAGATCGAACGCGAGCACCTTGTGGCCAGCCTTGACGAGGTTGGCGGCCATCGGGCCGCCCATGTTGCCGAGGCCGATGAATGCGATCGTTGCCATGGTTCGTTCTCTCCCCTCGACCTGATTGTTAGCTCGTTTGCGGAAATGTCAGCTCGTCGGCGCCGATCCTGGCAAGATACGGCGCCAGCATCTCCGGCGTCACCTGATCGACATCAGGTGGCGACCACCGGGGATTACGGTCCTTGTCGATGATGGCGGCACGCACGCCCTCGCGGAAATCGTCGCTGCGGAACACTTCCAGCGCCGCGCGATATTCGCGCACCAGGCACTCTTCGAGTGATGTCGCTCCGCCCGCCAGCCGCAGCAGTTTCAACGTCACCACCATGCCCCGCGGCGACTTCTCCTTCAGCGTCTTCAAGGTCGAGGACGCAAGCTCGGAGCCATCGGCTTCCAGCGCAGCGAAGATATCGTGCATGCTGTCGTGTGCGAACCACGCATCGATCTTCGCCTGTTGCGCGGCGACCGGCCCGGCGGTCTCGCTTGCGGCGAAACCTGCGATGAGCCGATCGATCTCGACGGACGACGTCCCCGGCGCGACGGTCGTCAGGGCCTCGCGCAGCGCCGGCCAGCGCGACGTCGGAACGACGGCGTCAGCAAAGCGGGCATGGATCGCGTCGGGGCCGTTCATGGTCTGCCCGGTCAGGCCGAAATAGGCGCCGAGCTCGCCTGGCGCGCGCGACAGCAGCCAGGTGCCGCCGACATCGGGAAAGAAGCCGAGCCCGACTTCGGGCATCGCGAGCTTGGTTTTCTCGGTGACGATCCGGTGCCGGCCATGCGCCGACAGGCCGACGCCCCCGCCCATCACCAAACCGTCCATATACGCGACATAAGGCTTGGGGAACGCCGCGATGCGCGCGTTCATGATGTATTCCTGGCGCCAGAACACCTTGCCGAGGTCGCCATTCACCTTGGAGCTCTCATAGAGCCCGCGGATGTCGCCGCCCGCGCACAGGCCGCGCTCGCCCGCCCCTTCCAGCACGACAACTGCGACCGCCGGATCGGCCTCGAACCGATCGAGCGCGGCGTCGATGCCCATCGACATCTCCAGCGTCATCGCGTTGATCGCCTTGGGACGGTTCAGCCGGATGATGCCGGCCGAGCCTTCGCGGCGAACGATCAGGTCGCCTTCGGGCACCTCGCTCATCGCGCGCCCTCGATCAGCTTGCGCGACACGATCAGGCGCATGATCTCGTTGGTGCCTTCCAGGATCTGGTGCACGCGCAGATCGCGCACGATCTTCTCGATGCCATATTCGCTGAGGTAGCCGTATCCACCGTGCAGCTGCAGCGCCTGGTTGGCGACCTCGAAGCCGACATCGGTGCCGAAGCGCTTGGCCATCGCGCAGAGCATGGTCGCATCCGGCGCCTTGCGGTCGAGCGCCGCTGCCGCACGCCACAGGAAAGTGCGTGCGGCCTCCAACTCGATTGCCATGTCGGCAATGCGGAATTGCAGCGCCTGAAATTCGTCGAGCCGCTTGCCGAATGCCTTGCGCTCTTTCGTATAGGCCAACGTCTTGTCGAGCGCGCTTTGTGCACCACCAAGAGAGCACGCCGCGATGTTCAGGCGCCCGCCGTCGAGCCCGGCCATCGCGATCTTGAAGCCGATGCCCTCCTCGCCGAGCCGGTTGGCGACCGGCACGCGCGCGTTCTCGAAGATCACCGCACGGGTCGGCTGCGCATTCCAGCCCATCTTGCGCTCATTGGCGCCGAACGACACGCCAGTTGTCTTCGCGTCGATCACCAGCGTGGAGATGCCGCTCGGGCCATCGGATCCCGTCCGGACCATGGCGACGAGAATGTCGGTGGCGCCGGCGCCGGAGATGAACTGCTTCTGGCCGTTGAGCACGTAGTCGTCGCCATCGCGCACCGCACGGGTGCGCAGCGCCGCCGCGTCCGAGCCGGCGCCCGGCTCGGTCAGGCAATAGCTTGCGATCAGATCCATGGTGCAGAGCTTCGGCAGATAGGCTTGCCGCTGCGCCTCGGTGCCGAAGGTGTCGATCATCCACGACGCCATGTTGTGGATCGAGATGAAGGCCGACACCGTCGGACAGCCCGCAGCCAGCGCCTCGAAGATCAGCGCGGCATCGAGCCGGCTCAAGCCCGAGCCACCGACATCGTCACGGATGTAGATGCCGCCCATCCCGAGTGCGGCCGCCTCCCGCATCACATCGACAGGAAAATGCTTTTCCTCGTCCCAGCGCAGCGCATGCGGCGCGATCTTCTCCGCCGCGAACGCGCGCGCCATGTCGCGCACCGCGATCTGATCCTCATCGAGAGCGAACTGCATTCGTTCTCCGCGTTTCCCGATTTTTGATTGTTAGCGTTCAGCGTATCGTCAACCTCCGTCATTGCGAGGAGCGAAGCGACGAAGCAATCCAGAGTCGCGCGCGCCGCCCTGGATTGCTTCGCTTCGCTCGCAATGACGAACGGGAGCCTCGTGAGGCTCCCGCTCAACCTTATTTCATCAGCGGGATCGAGAACTCCGCGCCTTCCTTGACGCCCGACGGCCAGCGCGAGGTGACGGTCTTGGTCTTGGTGTAGAAGCGGATCGAATCCGGACCGTGCTGGTTGAGGTCGCCGAAGCCGGACTTCTTCCAGCCGCCGAAAGTGTAGTAGGCGATCGGCACCGGGATCGGCACGTTGATGCCGACCATGCCGACATTGACCTTGGCAGCGAAGTCGCGCGCCGCGTCGCCGTCGCGGGTGAAGATCGCAACGCCGTTGCCGTAATCATGCTCCGACGGCAGCGCCAGCGCTTCCGCGTAATCCTTGGCGCGTACGACCGAGAGCACGGGGCCGAAGATCTCCTCCTTGTAGATCCGCATGTCCTTGGTGACGTTGTCGAACAGGCAGCCGCCCATGTAGAAGCCGTTCTCGTAGCCCTGCATCTTGAAGCCGCGGCCGTCGACGGCAAGCGTCGCACCTTCCTTGACGCCGATGTCGACATAGTTCTTGACGCGCTCGACGGCCTCGCGGGTGACCAGCGGACCGTAATCGGCGGATGGATCGATCGACGTGCCGATCTTCAGCGATTCCACGCGCGGGATCAGCTTCTCCATCAGCCGGTCGGCGGTGGTCTTGCCGACGGGCACAGCGACCGACACCGCCATGCAGCGCTCGCCGGCCGAGCCGTAGCCGGCGCCGATCAGCGCATCGACCGCCTGATCGAGGTCGGCGTCGGGCATCACGATCGCATGGTTCTTGGCGCCGCCGAAGCACTGGCAGCGCTTGCCGTGCGCGGCGGCGCGCTCATAGATGTACTGCGCGATCGGCGACGAGCCGACGAAGCCCACCGCCATGATGTCCGGATCTTCCAGGATCGCGTCGACCGCCTCCTTGTCGCCGTTGACGACGTTGAGGATGCCCGCCGGCAGACCGGCCTCGATCATCAGCTCGGCGAGCTTCATCGGCACGCCCGGATCGCGCTCGCTGGGCTTCAGGATGAAGGCGTTGCCGCAGGCGATGGCCGGGGCGAACTTCCACATCGGAATCATCGCCGGGAAATTGAACGGCGTAATGCCGGCAACGACGCCGAGCGGCTGGCGCATCGAATAGATGTCGATGCCGGGACCGGCCCCCTCGGTGTACTCGCCCTTCATCAGATGCGGGATGCCGCAGGCGAACTCGACCACTTCGAGGCCGCGCTGGATGTCGCCCTTGGCGTCGGGAACGGTCTTGCCGTGCTCGCGCGCCAACAGCTCTGCGAGCTGGTCATAATCGCGCTGGGCGAGTTCCAGAAACTTCATCATCACGCGCGCGCGGCGCTGCGGGTTGGTCGCCGCCCAAGCGGGCTGGGCGGCCTTGGCGTTCTCGACGGCGGCCCGCAACTCGGCGCGCGAAGCCAGCGCGACCTTGGCCTGGACGTCACCGGTCATCGGCTCGAAGACGTCCGCCGTCCGTCCAGAGGTGCCCTTGACCTCCTTGCCGCCAATGAAATGACCGATCGAACGCATGGGGTATCCTCCGCAGGGTAAGCAGTGCCGATTTGGCCGGCATCTTGCAGTCTTTGCGGCGTTTGGGAAGGGTCTAAGCGCTGACCGGCGCTGCGAAAATGCCGCCCCTTCGCGCCCGCGGCAAGCCGTGCGCAGCGCCCGTCATCCGAAGGCTCAGCGCTTGAAGGCTCAGCGCTTGGCGGCCGCCTTTTTCACGGGCTTCTTCGCGAGCGCCCGCACCGGGGTCTTCCCGGTCAGCCCGCCACCGCTGGCGACCGCCAGGGCCACCTCGCGACCGGAGCTCAAGATCTCCTCGGACGATTCGCCGCTCCCGGCAATGCGCGCCATGACGATGGTGCCCATCAGCGTCGCGAGCATCGCAGAGGCCCGCTTGCGCGCGGTCTTGCGCGGCACGTCGACGATGTAGTCGGCGAACAGGTCGATCAGCTCCTCCAGCTTCGCCGCGAAGGCCTTGCGGGTCTTGGCGCTCTCGCGCGCGATCTCGGCGCCGAGCGCGGGAACCGCACAGCCATGCCCGGCATCATCGCGATGCTCCGGCGAGAGATAGCCGTCGACGATCGCGGCGAGCCGCTTCTGCGGCGGCAGATCGTCCAACAGCTTGCGCCAGCGCTCCATCGAGCGGTCCATGGCATAGCCGAACGCCTCGACCACCAGCGCCTCGCGCGATTCGAAATGCGCGTAGAAGCCGCCATGGGTGAGCCCGGCCTCCTTCATCAGATCGGCCACGCCGACCCCGTGAGCGCCCTTCTCCCGCAGCCGCACCGACGCCTTGCGCACGATTCGTGCGTGGGTTTCCGCCTTGTGTTCCGGAGAGTAGCGCATTGCCGTCCCATTGAATGTCTGAGGTCATACAATAGCAGCTCTGCGCCCTGCTCGCTGCAGCTATTTGATGAATTCGAGTTGATCTAAATCAACTTCGCTGGCCTGATTTATTCCCGCGACTTTCACGCCCAACACCCCCAGGAGGCCGGCCATGGACATGCTCAATTCTCACTGCGGCGTGAGTCGCGACGCCCGTGGCGTGGCCCGGCTGACGATCTGCAACGCCGGCGCGCTGAACATTCTCGGCTCAGCCGCCATCCTTGGCATCCAAGCAGGGCTGCGATCACTCGCCTCCGATGACGGCATTCGCGCCCTCGTGCTGGCGGGAGAGAGCGAGAAGAGCATGATCGGCGGCGCCGATATCAAGGAGATGGCGAAGCTCGACCAGGCCTCGGCGGAGGCGTTCATCACACGGCTGGCCGGGCTGTGCGAAGCGGTCCGAACCTTTCCTGCTCCGGTCATTGCGCGAATGCCCGGCTGGTGCCTGGGTGGTGGCCTCGAGGTTGCCGCGGCCTGTGACATCCGGATTTCCTCGCATGATGCCAGATTCGGGATGCCGGAGGTGCGGGTGGGCATCCCCTCGGTGATTCATGCCGCGCTGCTGCCGCGGCTGATCGGCTGGGGCCGTACACGCTGGCTCTTGATGACGGCCGAGACGATCGACGCACCGACCGCGCTCGCATGGGGGCTCGTCGATTCGGTCGCGGCGGAAGGAGGCCTCGATGCGGCGGTCGAGAAGGTCATCGAATCCCTGCTCGCCTGCGGTCCCGAAGCGCTGCGGGCGCAGAAGGCCCTGCTCCGGCAATGGGAAGATCTGCCGCTGAAGCAATCGATCGAGGTGTCGATCGGCGCTTTCGGACGATCGTTCCTGACCGACGAGCCCAAGCGGCTGATGCAGCACTTCATCGATCGAAAGCGCTAGACGCGCAATTTCAGCCAAGTTTTCCGCCGCGGCTGCCTGCCAAGCTTCCCAGGTCGTCACGACAATTTCAACGCGGCCGCCCGGGGTTTTCTTTCTCGTGCCATCATTATATGATGATCATCATTCAAACATTTGGGAGCCAACCATGGCCTCGTCCGATCCAGTCGTGATCCTGTCCGCCGCTCGCTCGCCCCTCGGCCGCTTCATGGGCGATCTATCGCCGCTGAGCGCGCACCGGCTCGGCGCCCATGTGATCAGCGCGGCGATCGAGCGTGCGACCGTATCCGTTGACGCCGTCCAGGAAGTGTTCATGGGCAATGTGCTGCAGGC
>NZ_CAFI01000154.1 GCF_000239775.1 Bradyrhizobium sp. ORS 375 | reverse complement strand
ACGAATGGCAGCAGATAATAGATGCCGAGCGTAATGCACAGGATCGTCCACTTGATGCGCCGGAAGCGGCCGTGCACGGCTGCCGGATAGACCTTGTCGCGCGCCTTGTAGAGCGGCCCGACAATATAGGTTTCGCCCTGGTCAGCCATGATGCCCTCGCTTCATCTTCATCTCGCCCCATCTTCCCGCCGGCTCAGGAGAATGCGTTGCCGCTGCGCAGCCCCAACTTCTTGAACACGATCGCCGCCGGGCAGAAGCCGGTGAACGACGCCTGGATCATGTTCACGCCGGCAAAGGCCGCGAGCAGGAACCAATACGGATTGACATACCAGCCGAGCGCGAGGCTGAGCAGGACGACGAACCCTGCGAAGGTGAGAACTGCTTTATCGACGTTCATGGCATGGTCCTCCATGGTTGCATTTGAGCGTAGTCAACCCGGCGCCGCGGCATCACGGCCGCAGGCCGGACCGTGTCCAGGCGACGATTCGTTGCGAGTCCATCGCACCCGAGATCCGCGCCAGCTCCCTTCCCTTCTGCAGCAGCAGCAGGGTGGGAATTCCGGAGATGCCGAACTTCGCCGAGACCTCCGGCGCCTCGTCGGAGTTCAGCTTCAGAAGCTGCACGCGCGGCTCGAGCTCTTGGGCTGCGCGCGCGAACATCGGCGCCATCGCCCGGCACGGGCCGCACCAAGGCGCCCAGACATCGACCAGCAGAGGCAGGTCGCTATTCGCGAGGTGGCGCGCGAAGGCGGCCTGGTCGACCTCGATCGGATGCCCGGAGAACAGCGGCGCGTGGCACTTGCCGCATTTGCCCTGGGTGGGCGCCCGGCCGGCGGGCAGACGGTTGATCTGTCCGCAATGGCCGCACACCAGTTGAAAGGTCTCGCTCATGTGCCCGTCCTGACTTCCTTGATCTTGGCGATGTTGAGCCGGTCGAGCAGGAACTTCTCGTAGAACGGCTCGGGCGTGCCGCGCTTCATCTTGCGCAGGAAATACTTCTCGAAGGCGACCTTGGCATAATGCACCCACTCCCCCTTCGACGACCAGTTGACGTTGCGCGGCGGGATCTGCGGCTGCGCCAGGAAGGCGACGCCGGAATCGCCGAAATCGGCGAGGCAGATCGCATTCCAGGTCGGCTGCGTCTTCGGTGCCTCGCCGCGCAGCAGCGCGCCGATGTTCAGCGCGGTCGCGGTGACCATCGACTCGATCATGAAGCCGGTCTTGGGCACGCCAACCGGCACCGGTGTCGGCCCGATCGGCGGGATCGCGACGCAGACGCCGATGGCGAATACGTTGGGATAGGCCGGATTGCGCTGATGCTTGTCGACGACGACGAAGCCGCGCGGATTGGTCAGCTTGTCGATTCCCCTGACGGCGCCGACGCCGCGGAACGCCGGCAGCATCATCGAATAGGCGAACGGCAGCTCATGGGTCTTGCGCACCGAGCCGTCGTCGGCCACTTCCTCCACGAACATTCGGCCGTCTTCAACCTTGGTGACGCGCGCGCTCGTGATCCACTTGACGTGCTTCTCGCGCATCTCGCTCTCGAGCAGCCCCTTGGTATCGCCGACGCCATCGAGCCCGAGATGGCCGATATAGGGCTCGGAAGTCACGAAGGTCATCGGCACCTGGTCGCGCATCTTGCGGCGGCGCAGCTCGGTCTCGAGGATGAAGAGGAATTCGTAGGCCGGCCCGAAGCAGGACGCACCCTGCACCGCCCCGACGATGACGGGCCCTGGTTTCTCAGCCAGCTTGTCGAAAGCGGCCTTGGCATGGGCGGCGTGATCGACATGGCACACCGACTGGGTGTGGCCGTCGGGACCGAGCCCCGGGATCTCGTCGAAGGCGAGCTCGGGGCCGGTGGCGACGACGAGATAGTCGTAGGCGACCATCGTGCCGTCCGTCAGCTCGACCTGGTTGTCGTCCGGGTGCACCCTTTTGGCACCCTGGGTCAGCAGGCGGATGCCCTTGCGCTGCATGACGTCGACGAGATCGATCTCGATGTCGTCGCGCTTGCGCCAGCCCACCGCCACCCACGGGTTGGAGGGCACGAAATGATACGAGGACCCCTGCGAGATGACGGTCACGCGGTCCTCCTTTCGCATCTGGGGCAGCAATTCATAAGCCATCAGGGAGCCGCTCAGCCCCGCTCCGATCACGACAACGTCCGCCATTTGGGTCCTCCATCGCCTTGCTTCGTTCTTGTTTCGCTCGAGCCGCGACCTCCCGGGCCGGCCTTGACTATATATTCGAATATCTGTATATACGCAACTATGAAATTTGATGCTGACATCATGGAAGTGGCGGCCGACCAGGCCAGTGACCTGTTGAAGGCGCTGTCGAACCGGCACCGGCTCCTGATCATCTGCCAGCTGGTCGACGCTGAACGGTCGGTCGGCGAGCTGGCGGCATTCCTCGGCCTGCGCGACTCGACCGTCTCGCAGCACCTCGCTTTGCTGCGCAAGGACGGTCTGGTCACCGCCCGGCGCGACGGGCAGACCATCTACTACTCGATCGCCAGCGAGCCGGCCCGCGAGGTCCTGAAGACGCTCTACCAAGTCTATTGCACGGCCCGGCCGCCCGGATCGAGATCAAGACTATGACGGCGTCCAATCGCCGACTTGACCGGCATCAAGTGGGAACCCGCATCCCGGTGGGATGTCTGGACCGCCCGTTTCGCCCAACCACACGATTTGATTCAAGCCAGACAGGATGAGGCCGATGCGCAGATTATCGCTCCTGACCTTACTCGCCGCGATGGCCTGCCAGCTGAGCTCGCAGGCCGCGCCGGCCCTTGCCGAAACGCTGACGGTGACCCCGCGCCAGGTCGCCGACGAGAAGGCGGTGTTCGCGACGGTGGAAAGCGTCAGCGTCGTCCCGGCGCGCGGCCGCATCGGCGGCACGGTGGCTCAGCTCTCCGTGCGCGAGGGCGACCCGGTCAAGCGCGGTCAGCCGATCGCCTTGATCGGCGACGAGAAGCTGGCGCTTCAGCTCAAGTCGCTCGACGCCCAGATCGAGGCGCTGCAGGCCCAGGCCAACCAGGCGCAGATCGACTTCACCCGCACCGAGGGACTCGTCGAACGCGGTACCCTGCCCCGGGTCAAGCTCGACGAGACCCGCACCGCGCTCAATGTCGCCGAAAACGGGCTGCGGGCCAAGACCGCTGAGCGTGCTGTGGTCAACCAGCAGATGAGCGAGGGCCAGGTGCTGGCGCCCGATGACGGCCGTGTGCTGAAGAAGCTCGTCGTCGTCGGATCCGTCGTGCTTCCCGGCGACCCTGTGGTGACCGTGGCGCAGCAGAACTTCAAGCTGCGGCTGCGCGTGCCCGAGCGCCACGCCCTGTTCCTGAAGGCCGGAGACAAGGTCCGCATCGATGGCGCCGAGTTCGGCGACAGCGGCGACAAATGGGGCGTGATCGACCTCGTCTATCCGCAGATCGAGGAAGGCCGCGTCGTCGCCGACGCGATCGTCCAAGGTCTCGGCCAGTACTTCGTCGGCGACCGGCTGCGGGTGTGGATCTCCGGCGGTCAGCGTGACGCCTATGTCATCCCCTCCCGCTACGTCACCACCCGCTTCGGCATCGACTACGTCCGGCTCCAGCAGGGATCGCAGCAAGTCAGCGTTCCGGTGCAGCGCGGCCGCGCTTTGCCGAGCGCCGATCTTCCCGATGGACTTGAAATCCTGTCCGGCCTGCGCGCCGGCGACCAATTGGTGCAGCCGTGAAACTTGGACTCTCAGGCAAGCTGACCCAGGCGACCATCGCCTCGCCGCTGACGCCGCTGTTCCTGCTCGCCTCGCTGGTGGTCGGCCTCATCGCCGTCGTCGTGATCCCGCGCGAGGAAGAGCCGCAGATCAGCGTGCCCATGGTCGACATCCGCGTCAACGCCGACGGACTGCGTGCGCCGGATGGCGTCGAGCTGGTGACCAAGCCGCTGGAGACGATCGTCAAGGCGATCGACGGTGTCGAGCACGTCTACAGCCAGACCGAGGACGACCGCGTCATGGTCACCGCGCGGTTCCTGGTCGGCACCAAGTTCGAGGACGCGATCCTGCGCGTCCATGAGAAGCTCCGCGCCAATCTCGACCGCATCCCCGTCGGCATCCCCGAGCCGCTCATTGTCGGGCGCGGGATCAACGACGTCGCCGTCACCGTGCTGACCCTGTCGCCGAAGCCGGAAGCTGCCGAGCGCTGGTCCGACAAGGACCTCTATGAGCTGGCCGACAAGCTGCGCGCCGAGCTGACCAAGGTCGACAATATCGGCCTGACCTACATCTCCGGCGGTGGCGCCCAGCAGATCCGTGTCGAGCCCAGCCCGGAGAAGCTGTCGCTGTTCGGCGTCACCTTGCAGCAGCTCGTCGCCAAGGTGAAGGATGCCAATCGCTCCTTCCTCGCCGGCGACGTCCGCGATGGCGGCATCGTGCGCAACGTCACCGCCGGCCAGACGCTGACGGGCATCCCGGATATCGGCCTCCTGCTGATCTCGACCCGCGACGGCCGCCCGGTCTATGTGCGCGACGTCGCCACCGTGGTCATCGGCCCCAATCTCGCCGAGCACCGCGTCTGGGACGACGCCCGCAACGACAAGGGCGATTGGCATCGTGTGCCCGCCGTGAGCCTGGCGCTCGCCAAGCGCGCCGGCGCCAATGCGGTCGTGGTGTCGCACGACATCGGGCAGCGCCTCGAAGGGCTCAAGGCCAGCCTCATTCCGAGCGACGTCGCGGTCACGGTGACACGCGACTATGGCGAGACCGCCAATGAAAAAGCCAACGAGCTCTTGTTCCATCTCGGCCTCGCGACGATCTCGATCGTCGTGCTGATCGCGATCGCGATCGGCTGGCGAGAGGCGCTCGTCACCTTCATGGTCATCCCGACCACGATCCTGCTGACGATGTTCGCCGCCAACCTGATGGGCTACACCATCAATCGCGTCAGCCTGTTCGCGCTGATCTTCTCGATCGGCATCCTGGTCGACGACGCCATCGTCGTGGTCGAGAACATCGCCCGCCATTGGGGCATGCGCGACGGCCGTCCACGCCTGCAGGCGACCATCGAGGCGGTGGCCGAGGTCGGCAATCCGACGATCGTCGCCACCCTGACAGTGGTCGCCGCCCTGCTGCCAATGCTGTTCGTCTCGGGGCTGATGGGCCCGTACATGGCGCCGATCCCGGCCAACGCGTCAGCTGCGATGCTGTTCTCGTTCTTCGTCGCCATGGTCGTGGCGCCGTGGCTGATGCTGCGGCTCGCGCCGAAGCAGAGCGCCGCTGCCGCCGGCGCGGATCACGATGCCAGCCACGACGCGCATGGCGAGGGCCGGCTCGGCCGCATCTACCGCAGCGTTGCCCGCCCGATCGTCGCCAGCAAGCGCTCCGCCTGGATCTTTCTGCTCGGCGTCGGCATCGCCACGCTGCTGTCGATGACGCTATTCGCAACCAAGTCCGTCACCGTCAAGCTGCTGCCGTTCGACAACAAGTCGGAGATCGCGGTGATGGTCGATCTGCCGGAAGGCGCGAGCCTGGAGGATACCGAGCGGACGCTGTTCGCCGCAGCCGATATCGCGCTTCAGCTGCCGGAGATCAGCAACGTGCAGAGCTATGCCGGCACGGCGGCGCCATTCAACTTCAACGGTCTCGTCCGGCACTATTACCTGCGCGAACGCCCGGAGCTCGGCGAACTCCAGGTCAATCTCGCCGCCCGCGGCGACCGCAAGCGCTCGAGCCACGACATCGCGCTCGACTTGCGGCAGCGGCTGAAGGCCGTCTCGGTGCCCTCGGGCACCAGCATCAAGGTGGTCGAAGTGCCGCCCGGGCCGCCGGTGCTGGCGACCTTGCTCGCCGAGATCTACGGCCCGGATGCGGCCACCCGGCGGGCCGTGACGACCGAGCTGAAGAAGGTGTTCGCCGACGTCCCGTTCATTGTCGACATCGACGACTCCATCGGTCAGCCTCGGCCGCGGCTGCGGCTGTCGATCGACCAGGACAGCCTCGAATACTTCGGGGTGGAGCAGCGCGATGTCTACGACACCATCCAGACGCTGTTCGGCGGCGTCTCGGTCGGCTACTCGCACCGCGGCGAGGACCGCAACCCGATCGAGATCGCGGTCAAGTTGCCGAAGCGCAGCAAGAGCTGGAGCCAGGCCCTGGCCTCGACGCCGGTGCCGGCCAACACCCTGCCCGGCAGCAAGACCGTGGTCGAGCTCGGCCAGGTCGTGAAGGCCACGATGGAAGAGGGATCGCCGATGATCTTCCGGCGTGACGGCCGCTTCGCCGATATGGTGATGGCCGAGCTGGCCGGCCGCTTCGAGGCCCCGCTCTATGGCATGCTCGCGGTTGCCGACCGCATCGATGCGCATGACTGGGGCAAGCTGCCGAAGCCGGTGATCGGCTTCCATGGCCAGCCCAAGGACGAGTCCCATCCAACCTTGCTGTGGGACGGCGAGTGGGAGATCACCTATGTCACCTTCCGCGACATGGGCGCGGCGTTCGGCGCGGCCATCCTCGGCATCTACGTGCTGGTGGTGGCGCAGTTCAAAAGCTTCAAGCTGCCGCTGGTCATCCTGACGCCGATCCCGCTGACCCTGATCGGCATCCTGCTCGGCCATTGGCTGCTCGGCGCGCCATTCACGGCGACCTCCATGATCGGCTTCATCGCGCTCGCCGGCATCATCGTCCGAAACTCGATCCTGCTGGTCGACTTCATCCGGCACAGCGGCGGTGAAGGCAAGACGCTGCGCGATGTCGTGCTGGAGGCTGGCGCGGTGCGCTTCAAGCCGATCCTGCTGACTGCGCTTGCGGCGATGATCGGCGCGGCGACGATCCTGCTCGATCCGATCTTCCAGGGGCTGGCGATCTCGCTGCTGTTCGGCCTGGCCTCCTCGACCCTGCTCACCGTGCTCGTCATCCCCGCGATCTACATCGCGCTGCGCGAGCCCGTCAAACCCACCATGAAAGCACCCTAGGACATGTCCATGACCAAGAATTACAACGAGATCTGCAAGGACATCTCAGGTAACCTGAAGACGCTGCGCAAGGACATCCCCGATGTCATGCAAGGCTTCTCGGCGCTGGCGCGGGCTGCCGGCGCCGACGGTGCGCTCGACAAGAAGACCAAGGAGCTGATCGCGCTCGCGATCGGCGTCGCCGTCCGCTGCGACGGCTGCATCGGCTTCCATGCCGAGGCGCTGGTCCGCCTGGGCGCAACGCGCCAGGAGGTCGAGGAAACGCTCGGCATGGCGATCTACATGGGCGGCGGCCCGTCGCTGATGTACGCGGCCGACGCAATCGGCGCCTTCGAACAGTTCCAGCAGCAGGCGGCCGCTGTCGCGTGAGGCGCGTTTTCGTCCGCTCAGCAGCCCCAGCGCAGCGCGGCGGTGTGCACCGGCGCGTCCCACAGCGCCAGCGTCGCATCGTCGAGCGCGCTGACGGTCAGCGAGCAGCCGGCCATGTCGAGCGAGGTGACGTAGGAGCCGACCAGCCCGCGTGCGATCGAAAGCCCACGCGCTTCGAGAATGCGCCGCGCGGAGTTGGCCATGAGATAGAGCTCCATCGCCGGCGTACCGCCGAAGCCGTTGACAAGCAGCAGGCACGGCGTGCCGGGCTTGGCCGCGAGATCCGCCAGGATCGCGCCCATCATCTCCTCGGCGATCGCATCCGCCGATGCGAGCTTGACCCGGCGTCGGCCGGGCTCGCCATGAATGCCGACGCCCATCTCCATCTCGTCCTCGCCGAGCGCGAAGGTCGGCTTGCCGGCGGCCGGCACCGTGCACGAGGTCAATGCCACGCCCATCGAGCGGGTGCGCTTGTTGACGCCGTCGCCCAGCGCCTTGAGTGCGTCGAGATCGCGCCCCTGCTCGGCCGCAGCGCCGAGAATCTTCTCGACCACCAGCGTGCCCGCGACGCCGCGACGGCCGGTCGAATAGGTCGAGGTCTCCACCGCGACGTCGTCGTCGGTGATGACGGTCGCGACCTTCGTCTCCATCATCTCCGCGGCCATGGCGAAGTTCATCACGTCGCCTTCATAGTTCTTGACGATGAACAGCGAGCCGCCACCGGTCTCGACCGCCTGCGCAGCCGCCAGCATCTGGTCGGGCGTCGGCGAGGTGAACACCTGGCCCGGGCACGCCGCGTCGAGCATGCCATGGCCGACGAAGCCGGCGTGCAGCGGCTCGTGGCCGGAGCCGCCGCCGGAGATCAGCGCGACCTTGCCCGGCTTGAGGCTCTTGCGGCGGACGAACTTGTTGTCCTCGCCGAGCGCGACGATGTCGCCATGGACCGCGGCAAAGCCCTGCAGGCTCTCGGTCAGCACGGCGTCGACGGCATTGATCAGCTTCTTCATGGCTTGCCTCCCTGTTCGGCATCGTCCTTGTTTTCATTGGCGGAGATCAGCGCGGAGATGCCGCGCGCGACGCCGGTGATGATGCGGTCGGCATGGGCGTTCAGCGCGTCATCACCGAAGTCCGGCAACTCCACGACCAGGCGCCGCATCGGCCGCAGCGTTTCGGCATCCTCGAGGCGGCCGGGATGCGCTGCGCGATAAGCGGCGAGGAACGTCTGCTGCTCATGCGGCGAGAAATGGCAGATGTGGAAGATGGTCTCAATATGCTGCAGCGGAATCGGGGTCGGATAGGCCGGATTGATGATCTGCGAGATGAAGCTGCGGTTCTTGCCGATCGCCTCCGCCAGCCGCTGCCGCGTGCCCGACGGGCGGCTGTCGATGACCGCGCGCAGGATCGCCTTGTATTCGGCCAGCGGATTTGCGGCCTGCTCGCTCATGCGCCCTCGCCCCGTCTGGCGAGATCGAGCTCGCGGATCGCCGCTTTCACCTGCGGCAACAGGCCCGGCGACACCGAGAGGGCGCGCACGCCAGCCTTGAGCAGCGCGGGGATCGCCCTGACGTCGCCGGCTGCATCGCCGCAGATCGACACGTCGACGCCCCTTGCCCGCCCTGCACCGACGACATGCGCGATCATCGCAAGGACTCCTGGATGCAGCACGTCGGCATAGTCGGCCACCTCGGCGCCGTCTCGCGACGCCGCGGTGGCGTATTGGGTGAGATCATTCGTGCCTATCGAGAAGAAGTCGGCCGCAAAGTGCTGCGCAGCGAGCGCTGCCGCCGGCACCTCGACCATGATGCCGAAGGCCGGCTCCGCAAAGGCGACGTTGCCGCCGGCAAGCTCATCCAGCACCGCGCGCCAATGCCCGCGTGCCGCATCCAGCTCGGCCACGTTCGTCACCATCGGCAGCATGACCTTCAAGGGCCCGAGGACCGCTGCGCGCGCCAGCGCACGCAGCTGAACGCGGAAGATGTCGGGATGGCGCAGCGACAGGCGGAGGCCGCGCAGGCCAAGAAACGGGTTGCTCTCACCATCCAGCGTATAGCCCGGAATCGGCTTGTCGCCGCCGGCGTCGAGCGTGCGGATCGTCACCGGGCGTCCATCGGCCCAGCGCACCAGCTCGGCATAGGCGCGGTATTGCGCCTCTTCGTCGCGGAGAAGATTGGCGGTGAGGAACTCCGTGCGGGCGAGACCCACGCCATCGCAGGCGCGGGCCGGCACGGTCGTCATATCGGCTGGACCGGAGATGTTGACGAGGACAGCGACGGCCGTTCCGTCGCGCGTCAGCGCCGGCTCGCACTGGCGCGCGATGGCATTGGCCTTGCGGTGCATGAGTTCATCACCCTCCGCGCGGGCGCTGAGGAGCAGTTCCGGACTGGGATCGACAACGACGACGGCGCGGCCACCATCGACCAGCACCTGTCCCGTCAGCCTCTCCCAGGCCTGGCCGAGCCCAACCACCATCGGCACGCCGCGACCGCGCGCGAGCATCGCGACGTGACTGGTCGGGCTGCCCTCGCCCAGCGCAATGCCGCCGCCCTTCGACCAATCGACACCAAGGAAGGTGGACGGCGCGAGATCACGCGCAACGATGATTGCGCCGCTCGGAAGCTCGCCATCGTCCCCCAGTCCGAACAGATGCCGCAGCACGCGATCCCTGATGTCAGCAAGATCAGCGGCGCGCGCACGGAAATACTCGTCATCGGCGGACTCATAGCCCGCGATCTCCTCGGCCATCGCCGCGCGCCAGGCGAGATCAGCCGCGGCGCCGCGCTCGATCCGGGCGTAGGCCGCTTCGGTCAACGCATCGTCCTCGAGCAGCGCCATCTGAAAGCCGATCAGCTCGGCGGCATCCCCCTCGAGCCGTTCGATCAGCTCGGCGACCGCCTGCCGCGCACGCACCACCGCCGCAGCCAGCGCGGCGTGCTCCTCGGCGATCGAGCCTTTCGCCCGGCTGGCCGCCTCCAACGCACGCAGGATCACAGCCGGTCCGATCGCCAGCCCATCAGACGCCGCGCGCCCGACGATGCGCTGTTCCATCGTCACTCCTCGTCAAACTTGCGGTTCACGAGCTCGACCAGCGCGCGCACTGCCTCCTCCGCGTCAGGGCCGTTCGCACGCATGAAGAGCGTCTCGCCCTTGGCCGCCTTGACGCGCATGATCTTCACCGGACTCTTGGCATCCGTCCAAGGCCCGTCAGCCGCGATCGCGATCTCCACCGTGGATTCAAAGCGCTTGGCGAGCTGGGTGAGCTTGACCGAGGGGCGCGCGTGCAGCCCGACCTCGTTGGTCAACAGCGCATGCGCTTTCACATCCTGCATGCCGATCTCTCCACCGTCAGCCATTGTCGTCTCCACTCATCCACCCATCAGCTCTTCGGCGGTCGCCCGGACTGCGTCGAGCGATGAGCCGCCAGAGGCCTCCGTCGCGGCCATGACGGCGCCCTCGACCAGCGGCGCATTGCAGATCACGATCCGCTCACGCCGTTCCTCCGGCATCATCTCCACCGCCATCTCGCTGTTGGTCTCGGCGCCGCCGAGATCGACCAGGATCGCTACCCCCTGCTCCGACCAGGCCTTGTCGATCGCGCCCACGATGGCGCCGACATCCGTGCCGAGCCCGCCATCTGCATTGCCGCCGACGGCCGCCAGCGGCACGCTGTCGCCGACCATCTGCCTCACCATGTCGGCCGCGCCCTCCGCCACCTTGGCGGAATGCGACACGATGACGATGCCGACGTTCTTCTGCTCACCCATGTTCAGGCCTCGTTGAATACGCTGCAGATCGCCTGCACCAGCAGGCTGGACGAGCGCGCGCCGGGGTCCATATGTCCGATCGAACGCTCGCCGAGAAAGGAGGCGCGACCGCGGATCGCCTTCATCGGCACGGTCGCATCGGCCGCCTGGGCGGCGACCGCAGGCAGGCGGGTCGCGAGATCGTCGCCATTCGCGGCAAAGGCCGCCTGCACGGGGATCAAGACGTCGAGCATGGTCTTCTGCCCTGCGTCAGACTTGCCGCGCGCTTTCACATCCTCGATCGCGCGAGCCAACGCCATCGCGGCCTCGGCCGCCGTCGGCTCCGCGGGCAGCGCCTTGCCCAGCCCCATCGCGAGCGTGCCGTAGAGCGGACCGGAGGCGCCGCCGACCTTCATCACCAGCGCCATGCCGATCGCCTTCAACGCGTCAGGCAGCGGCTTGGCGGCGATCGTGTCGGCCTCGGCGAGCACCGCTTCGAAGCCGCGCTTCATGTTGAGGCCGTGGTCGCCGTCACCGATCGCGGAATCGAGCGCCGTCAGCTCCTCGGCATGGGCGATGACGGCATCAGCCATCGCCCCGATCAATCGACGCTTGAAATCCTGGTCCATGCCCTATCTCACCCGCTGGCCATCCCGGTCGAACAGCAGCGGCCGGGTGAACTCGATAGCGACGGCGTCGCCGACTTTCAATTCCGTATCCGGGTCGACCAGGCTGACGATGGTCTGATCACGCAACGTGATGTGAAGATGGTTTTGATCGCCGAGATGTTCGATCCACTTCACCCGCGCGTCAGCATCCTTGGACGTGCGCCGGACCATCATGTGCTCGGTCCGCGCACCGATCGTGGCCACGCTGCCGGGAACCGCGAGATCGGGGAACAGCGCCCGTGGCAAGAGATTGATGCCGGGGCTGCCCAGCCGGGTCGCAACATAGGTGTTGGCGGGGTCCTCATAGATCTCGCGCGGGGTGCCGAGCTGCACCAGGCGGCCCTGATCGATGACGCCAACGCGGTTGGCGAGCGTCATCGCCTCGATCTGATCGTGGGTCACGTAGAGCATGGTCGCGCCGAGATCCTGCTGGATGCGCTTCAGCTCGATGCGCAGCTCGGCGCGCAGCTTGGCGTCGAGCGAGGACAACGGCTCGTCGAGCAGCGCGATCGCGGGCCGGCGCACGAGCGCGCGGCCGATCGCGACGCGCTGCATCTGGCCACCGGAGAGCTGCGTGGCGCGGTTGCCGAGCTTATCCTCGATCCGCAGCATCGCCGCGACAAGGCCAACGATCCGCTTGATCTCCGCTTCCGGCGTCTTGCGCACCGGTGAGCGCAGCGGGAAGGCAAGATTGTCGTAGACCGACAGATGCGGATACAGCGAGTATTGCTGGAACACGAAGGTCACGTCGCGCGCCGCCGGCGTCGCGTTGGTCTGGTCGACACCGCCAATGATCACCGAACCATGATCAGGCGTCTCGAGTCCGGCCACCAGCCGTAACGTCGTCGTCTTGCCGGCGCCAGTCGGCCCGAGCAGCACCACGAGCTCGCCGTCGCGGATGGTCAGCGAGAGATCGCGCACGGCCGGTTTTGTGGCGAAGGATTTGCTGATGGCGTTCAGTCGCGTCTCAGCCATGACGGCCTCCCCTCACCGGCTGCTCGTACAGCGCCGTCCGTATCGCCCGTCCGGTCGCCGCATTGAACAGCGACAGCCGGTCGGCGCGGAAGCTCAGTCCGACCGGTTCCGCCCGCTCGACCCGAACCGCGGCCGGGATGCGCGCCTTCACCATGCCATGCGCCGTGGTGATCGTGACGATCTGGGTGGTGCCGAGATATTCCGCGCCGAACACCTCGCCTCGCAGGCCACCGTCAGTCGTGAGCATCACCTGCTCCGGCCGCACACCAAGCACGAGCTCACCGGCGGCCGCGTCCTCTCGCAGCTCCGGCACACCAATCTCCGTGCCGTCGATCTCGACACGAGTCGCACCGGCCGCGAGCCTGGCATCGAAGCGGATGAAGTTCATGGCCGGTGAGCCGATGAAATCCGCGACGAACATCGATGCCGGACGATCATAGATCTCCTGCGGCGTGCCGAGCTGCTCGACCACGCCGCGATTCATCACCGCGATCTTGTCGGCCATCGACATCGCCTCGAGCTGGTCATGGGTGACGAACACGGTGGTCGCCTTGAGCCGATCATGCAGCGCGCGCAGCTCGCCGCACATGATGTGGCGGAACTCGGCATCCAGCGCGCCAAGCGGTTCATCCATCAAAAACGCCTTTGGCTCGCGCACGATGGCCCGGCCGAGCGCGACGCGCTGGCGATCACCGCTGGACAGACCGCTGACGGGACGATTGATCAGGTGGTCGATGCGCAGGATGCGGGCCGCTTCCTCGACGCGGCGCTTGATCTCCGCTTTGGGTACGCCCATCGAGACCAGTGGAAAGGAGATGTTCTTGCGGACGTTCATATGCGGGTAGAGCGCGAACAGCTGAAACACCATCGCGATGTCACGCTCCCGGGCGCGGCGGAACGTGACATCCTCGCCTCCAAGGCTGATCGTGCCCGAGGTCGGCAGCTCGAGGCCGGCGATCATGCGCAAGGTCGTGGTCTTGCCGCAGCCGGACGGACCGAGCAGGCAGAAGAACTCGCCATCGGCAATGGTGAAGCTGGCGCCGCGCACAGCCGCGAAGTCGCCGAACTGCTTGACGAGGTTTTCGATCCGGATCTCGGCCATGACGTCAGTCCGGAAACTTCGAGACGATGGTGAACATCACGACACCGGCGAGCGTGGTGACAAAGGAATAGGTGTAGAGCACCAGCGCGAAGGGCTGCAGCAGCATCAGCACGCCGGCTGCGATCAGCACCGTCGCGACGCTCTCCATCGGTCCGCGCCGCAGCGCTCGGGGCCAGCGTGAGCCCGCGAGATCAGCCGGTCGATCCTGCGCAACCTCGCTCATTTGCGCACCGCTCCAAAGGTGATGCCGCGCAACAGGTGCTTGCGCAGCAGCACGGTGAACACGACGATGGGGATCAGGAACAGCGTGGTGCCCGCCGCGACCGCCGGCCAATCCTGCCCGCCCTCGCCGATGATGATCGGAATGAACGGCGGCGCGGTCTGCGCCGTGCCGGAGGTCAGAAGCACCGCGAAGGCATATTCGTTCCAGGCGAAGATCAGGCAGAAAATCGCGGTCGCGACGATGCCGGTGGTCGCCTGCGGCAGCACGACCTTGAAGAAGGCCTGCAGCCGCGTGTAGCCGTCGACCATCGCCGCCTCCTCATATTCGCGCGGGATCTCGTCCATGAAGCCCTTCAGCAGCCAGACCGCGAGCGAGATGTTGACCGAGGTGTAGAGCAGGATCATGCCGAGCCGCGTGTCGGACAGACCGAGCTCGCGATACATCAGATAGATCGGGATCGCGACGGCAATCGGCGGCATCATCCGGGTCGACAGGATGAAGAACAGCAGATCGTCCTTGAGCGGCACCTTGAATCGGGAGAACGCATAGGCCGCGAGCGTGCCGAGCACGACCGACAAGGCGGTCGAGCCGAAGGCGATCACGAGCGAGTTCACGTAACGCGGGATGTAGTTCGACGGACCGGCGATCACCATGTTGCGGTCACGCGAGATGCGGTCACACAGGCCCGACGGTGGCGGCAGCTTGGCCATGTAGTCCGGCGCCTGGCGGCTGCGCGTCGTGAACAGGTTGCAGTAGCCCTCGAGCGTCGGTTCGGCGACGATCTTCGGCGGATAGGCGATCGCATCCGAAGGCGACTTGAAGCCGGTCATCACGATCCACAGCAGCGGCACCAGGGTGATGACCGCATAGGCGATCACTACCACGGCCGCGATTCGCTTGGTGAGCGGCGACGGATCGACCACGGAGTGGGCGGTAACGAGACCGGTCATCGGCTTTTCACCCGGTTGAGCGCCTTGACATAGATGTTGGCGAGACCGAACACGGTGACGAACAGGATGATGGCGAAGGCCGAGGAATAGCCGGTGCGCCACTTTTCGAACGCCTCGCGCTTCAACGTGATCGAGGCGACCTCGGTGGTCGAGCCGGGCCCGCCGCCGGTCAGGAGGTTGACCATGTCGAACATCTTGAAGTTCTCGATGCCTCGAAACAGCACCGCAAGCATGATGAAAGGCAGCGCCATCGGCAGCGTGATCGACCAGAACTGCCGCCAAGGCGAGGCACGGTCGACCTCGGCCGCCTCATAGATGTAGTCCGGGATCGAGCGCAGGCCTGCGAGACAGATCAGCATCACGTAGGGCGTCCACATCCAGCTATCGACGATGACGATCGCCCACGGCGCCAGCGGGACCTGCGCCAGCATCTGGAACGAGGATGCCGGTGCGCCGGTCAATGCCGAGATGATGTAGTTGAACAACCCGATCTGGGGTTGATACAGAAAGGTCCAAAAATTTCCGACAACGGCCGGCGAGAGCATCATCGGCAGCAGGATCAGGGTGGTCCACAGGCCGTGGCCACGGAACTTCTTGTCGATCAGCCACGCCAAGGCGAAACCGAGCAAGGTCTGGATCAGGATGCTCCAGAACACGAAGCGCGCGGTCACCGTCATTGCCGCCCACACATCCGGATCCGTCAGGATCGACTGATAGTTGGCGAGCCCGACGTCGAGCACCGTCGCGTTGGGGCGGTTGGCGCGGTAGTTCGTGAAGGACAGCCGAATGGTCCAGATCAGCGGGAAGATGTTGATCGCGAGCAGCAGCAGCATGGTCGGCGTGATGAACAGCCAGGCGATGGCACGCTCGGACAGGCCGCGGACGCGCCGCGCCACGACGGGCGGAGTCACCAGGGCGGCGCGGTCGACGAGGCCGCTCAATCCGGTTTGATCGGTCATGCGAGGGACTACTTCACTGCTGCATCGAGCTTGCGTTGAGGGGCTTTCGGTCCATCCGGCAGGCCGAGCCTGCCGGATGGAATGTTGATCGTTCCTCGCCTGCGGTCGCGAGGTGCCCCGCGTCAGAGCTTGCCGTCCTCCTTGAACACCTTGGTCCAGTCGGAGATCAGCCCGTCGAGCGCCCCCTTGGCGGTGCCCTGGTCGGCGACGACGTAGTCATGAACCCGCTTCTGCATGGCAAGCAGCAGCTGCGCGTAGGACGGCTCGGCCCAGAAGTCGACCACCTGGTCCATCGCCACCAGGAAGTCGGCGGCGAACGGCGCGGTATTCTTGAAGTTCGGGTCGTTCAGCACGCCCTTGTGACAGCTGTAGCCGCCGAGCGACCACCACTTCTTCTGGGTGTCGAGCGAGGCGAACCATTTGATGTAGGCCAGGGCCTCGGCACGGTTCGGCGAATAGGCCACAACCGAGATGCCCTGCCCGCCGAGCTGCGAGCCCTTCTCCTTCTGCGCCGGATTGACGAAGAATCCGATCTTGTCGCCGCCGACATTCGGATCCTTGTAGAGGCCCGGGAAGAACGCGAACCAGTTCATCTGCAGCGCGACCTGGCCGGACTTGAAGGCGTCGAGGCCCTCCTGCATGTAGCCGTTCGAGTAGCCCGGCGGCGTGCAGCACTTGTACAGTGCCTTGTAGAATTCGAGTCCCTTCACCGCGTCGTCGGAGTTCACGAAGCCCTGCATGTCATACGGCTTCTTCGGGTTCTGGTACTTGAAGCCGAACGGATAGAGCGCGTTGGTGACGCCCATGGTGATGCCTTCCGAGCCGCGCTCGGTGAAGATCGCCGCGCCATAGACGGTCTTGCCGTCGATCACCCGCTTCTGGAAGAACTCGGCGATGTCCTTCAGCTCGGCTTGGGTCTTCGGCACCTCGAGCTCGCGGCCGAACTTCTTCTTGAACTCCTCGCGGATCTCCGGCCGCGCAAACCAGTCCTTGCGGTAGGTCCAGCCATTGGCGTCGCCCATCGCCGGCAGCGCCCAGTAGTTCGGCGAGCCCTTCGGCCATTCGGCGTAGCCGGTGACGGTGGCCGGCATGAAGTCGGAGATCTTGATGCCCTCCTTGTCGAAGAACTCGTTGAGCTTGACGTAGTGGCCGTTCTCCGCAGCGCCGCCGATCCATTGAGAATCGCCGATCATCAGGTCGCACAGCTTGCCCTTGGAGTTCAGCTCGTTGAGCATGCGGTCGGCGAAGTTCGGCCATGGCACGAACTCGAACTTCATGTTGACGCCGGTCTTGGCGGTGAAATCCTTCGACAGCTCGACCAGCGCGTTGGCCGGGTCCCACGCCGCCCAGCACAGCGTGATGGTCTTTCCTTCGGCCCGTGCCGGCGCGGATGCGCCGAGCACTGTCGCGGCGGCGACGGTCGCCGTCAGTGCAAATGTCTGCAGCAACTTCATCTGGCACTCCCTCCCTGTTGGCGCCGCCCTGCCTTTGCGCAGGTGACGGCGATCTCGGCCCGCAGCCCAAGGCTGCTGTCACAACGACAGCGGGAGCTGCAAGCGTTTCCCCATGGCTCCGGGTCATCCGCCCGAGTTAAGTATTTTGTTTAGTAAATTCACGCCGACTAAACATGTCAAGCGCGATTTGGCCGGATCAGCGACGCAGCATGTTTAGCGCATGCGGTAACCGGTTCGTCTGTCGATGTATTTTCCGGAAGTGGCCGGAGGACATTTTCCTGCGGCAGGTCAGCGCGTCCTCCTCGGACCCAACCTTAAGATGCGTTCGTGTCAGTCAGGCATCAGTGCGACGCCGCAGCCGACGCGATCCGGGTCAACGACGAACCGCCCCGAGAGACGGGCGACGGCGGCCGGCCACCCCGTCTTGAGAACACGCGCCTCGAACGTGCCGGACGCCCACTCGATCGCGAGCTCGACATCCTGGAAATCGAGGAAGCCGCCCGTGATCGGATACTGACACTTATAATAGGCTTCCTTGGCGCTGAAGATCAGGATCGGCAGCACCGGACGAAGCACTGGAAGCTGAGACTCGAGCCACTGCCGCTCTGCGCGTGTCAGCACAAGATCCTGCATCGCGGGATCGAGCTCACGCTTGTCCTCCACGTCGAGGCCAAGGGAGCGGATATCGCGGCTCCGCGCGACGACCACCGCACAATAATCCGAGCAATGCGAAATACTTCCGGTGTAGCCTAGCGGCCAGACCGGCGAGCGGTCCGGCGCCGGCACGAGCGAAACCAAGGGGGCTCCGAGGGCTGCGAGCGCCTTCCGCGCGAGAACTCGCGCCGACGCGAACTCGGCCCGCCGTTTCGGAACGGCGGCCTGGACGAAGGCGCACTCGTCGGCAAACAGCTCAGCATCAGGCAGCAGCGTAGAGGCCTCCACCACCACCGGGCCAGGAAACAGAGCTGCAATCGACGTCATCAACATGCCTTCGACTCAATGAGCCTTCGATGCAGTGGCCCCCACCCGCAGATGGTCGCGGTGATCCACACCGAACGCCCATCGTTGTACATACGTATCGGTGTTCACGCACCATCAGATTGGCATGGCGGCCCTCGCGGCGCGACCACCCGAATAGGAATGATAGCCGTCGCTCCGGCGTCGGATGCCAACCCATCAGTCATATCGAGATACGACGCGCAGTGCCGGCGCGCGAGCCATGTAGTTGTCACGTCTGTGCACAACACAGCCACGCGCTTGTTCGCGTTTGCACCAAATTATATGGTGCGACTTATGCGATAGTTCATAAGGATGCATCTTCCATTAGGATATTCTGACGTCATGATTCGGTGCGCGGCAACTCCGTCGGACAAATGAGCGCAGCTCCCAAGCTCGATACACGCTTCATTCCGACGCTGGCAGGTGCAGCCATCGTCATGTCGCAGCTATCAAATTTCGTGTTTGCTCCGGCCCTGCCGGAGATCGGTCGATACTTTGAGATTTCAGCTGGCCGATCGCAGATGCTGATGAGTGTTTTTTTGACCGGCTACGCATCCGTCCAGATCGTAGTGGGACCGCTGGCGGACCGTTTTGGTCGCCGCCCCGTGCTGATCGGAGGCGTCGGGCTGCTTGCGCTCGGCGCCGTTACCGCGGCGGTGGCGCAGATGATCGCCGGCGTGTTCGTCGGCATCTTCATTCTGTCGGTGGGCGCAGGCGTCCTCCCGACCGTCGGACAGGCAATGATTCGCGACAGCCGTGATGCACAGGCGACATTGATGATCCTCGCCCGCCTCGGCACCGCGCTGGCCCTCGCTTCGGCGCTGACGCCGATCATCGGCACCTCGCTGGTCGGAACGCTCGGCTGGCGCGGCCTGTTCGCCGTGCTGGCAGCCGTCGTGCTCGCGCTCGGTCCGTTTGCCTTTGCCAGTCCCGAAACGCTCGCGCCATCTGCCGAGGAGCACAAGACGCGGCCCCATCTCGAGGTCACGCTGGAGAGCTACCGGATCGCGCTCGGCCAGCGCCGACTGGTGCTCTACGCCACCATGATCGGCTGCCTGACCGGGGCGCTGACCATCTTCTTCATCGGCGCCCCCTTTCTGTTCATGCACAAGCTGAAGGTGTCGGTGCACACCTACGGCATCCTGGCTTTCGTCGCCTTCCTCCCCTTCATCATCGGATCGATCGTGGTGCGGGAGTCGCTGCGGCGGCAATGGCTGTCGCTGCAAGCCAACATTCTCGTCGGCTGCAGCCTGGCCGTGATCGGTGCCGCGATCGGCTGGCTGACCAGCGTGCTCGATCCATCGGTGACGCTGATCCTGCTGGCGGCGGGCACCTTCACCTTCGGGCTCGGCATGGCGGTGGTGGTCGGCCGGTCGGCGGCTCTGAGCGAGGCAACGCGAGACATCGCGACATCGTCGGCGCTGGTCACCTTCCTGATGACGGTGCTGGCGGCGGCCATCTCGGCCACCGCCGGCTTCATCGAAACCACCGAGCATGCGCCGATCTTCAGCCTGATGTTCGTGAGCGCGCTGATCGGCTTCGCCGCCGCCTTTGCGGGCAACTCCATCGCACGTGCGGCCGTCGCCACATGACGACGCCGTCAGTGCCTCCCGGCAGCATTGCGATCGTCGGCATGGCCGGGCGCTTCCCCGGCGCGGCCGACGTGGCCCAATTCTGGTCGTTGCTGCGGGAAGGCCGCGACGGAGTCCGCCGTCTGTCGCGCGAGGAGCTGATTGCGGCTGGTCTCCCCGCCTCGCTCGTCGATCATCCCGACTACGTGCCGGCAAAGGGCCTGATCGAGGATGGTGATTGCTTCGATGCGGAGTTCTTCGGGATTCCGCCGCGCGAGGCCGCCTATCTCGATCCGCAGCACCGCTGGTTTCTGCAGAGCTGCTGGCACGCGCTCGAGGATGCCGGCTGCGATCCCGCCGCCTTCAAGGGCTGGATCGGCGTGTTCGCCGGCGAGGCCGAGCAGAGCCATCAGTCCGCGCTGCTCGCGCGCTCGCGCGACGTCGTAGAGGCCGCCAGGTCGACGCCGATCTTCTTCGGCAACAGCCCCGACTTTCTCGCCACCCGCGTTTCCTACAAGCTCGATCTGCGCGGCCCGAGCCTGACGGTACAGACCGCCTGCTCGACCTCGCTGGTCGCGGTCCACCTGGCCTGCCAGTCGCTGCTGACGTTCGAGTCGGATCTGGCACTTGCCGGCGGCGTCTCGATCAGCACGCCCAATGCCGAGGGCTATACGTTCGCTCATGGCTCGGTGGAGTCCCCGGACGGCTGTTGCCGCCCGTTCGATGCCGGTGCCGCCGGCACCCTGCCGTCGAATGGTGTCGGCGTGGTCGCGCTGAAGCGGGCCGAGGATGCGCTTGAGGCCGGCGACCGCATCTATGCGCTGATCCGCGGCACGGCCATCAACAATGACGGCGGCCGCAAGGTCGGCTTCACGGCGCCCAGCATTCAAGGCCAGGCGGATGTGGTGACGCTCGCGCGCAAGGTCGCCGGCGTCGATCCCGCCGAGATCGGCTTCATCGAGGCGCACGGCACCGGCACCGTCATGGGGGACCCGATCGAGATCGCCGCGCTCGCCGAGGCGTTCGGACCGGCCGCGCCGGGAGCGCAGCCGTGCTGGATCGGCTCTCTGAAAAGCAATGTCGGGCACCTCAAGGCCGCAGCCGGCGTGGCCGGCCTGATCAAGGCGGCGCTGGCACTGCATCACCGTGAGATCCCGCCGACGCTGCATTATCGCGCGGCAAATCCCAAGCTCGAACTCGGCCGCACGCGCTTTGTGATCAACGACCGCCTGCAGCCATGGACATCGGACCGCGCCCGTCTTGCGGCAGTGAGCTCGTTCGGTATCGGCGGCACCAATGCGCACGCGGTGCTGCAGGAAGCGCCTGCTCCGGCAAGAAGCGAGACGACGAACGAACGTCCGTTGATCCTGCCGCTGTCGGCTCATGATGACACGGTCGCCGATGCCATGGTCCGCCAACTCGGCGACGCGCTGTCGGCACCTCGGCCGCCCGACCTCGCCGACGCTGCCTTCACCTTGCAGACCGGCCGTCGCCACTTCGCCCGACGGCGCGCGATCGTTGCGGCACATGCAAGGGAGGCTCTGGATGCTTGCCGTAGCGGAGCGGTGATCGCCAGTCGCGTCGGCGCGATGAAGCGACCACTGTGCTTCATGTTCCCGGGCCAGGGCGCGGAGTTCGCCGGCATGGGCAGCGGCCTGCTCCGGTGCGAGCCTTTGTTCAAGGACACCGTCGACCGCTGTGCCGCGACGATCCTGCGTCTGACGGGCACCGACATTCGCAAAGTCCTTGGCGAAGGCCGTGCTGATGGCGCCGTTCTCGGCGACACGCGCTGGACGCAGCCGGCCCTGTTCGTGATCGAATACGCGCTGGGCCGCGTGCTGATGTCCTGGGGGCTGACGCCGGATCGGCTGATCGGCCACAGCATCGGCGAGCTCACCGCCGCCTGCATCGCCGGCGTCATGCCGGAAGATGCCGCGCTGGCGCTCGTCGTCGCCCGTGGCGAAGCGATGCAGGCGAGCCCTGAGGGCGCGATGCTCGCGGTTGCGCTGAGCGAAGCCGCGATCGGTGAGCTCGGCCCCGATCTGCGGCTCGCTGCAATCAATACAGCCGCGCAATGCGTGATCTCCGGATCGCCAGAGGCGATCGAAGCACAGGACGCGCGGTGGAAAGCGCACGGCGTGCAGACCCGGCGGCTGCCGGCCACGCGCGCCTTTCATTCACATCTGCTGCAGCCTGTGCTCGACATGTTC
>NZ_CAFI01000155.1 GCF_000239775.1 Bradyrhizobium sp. ORS 375 | reverse complement strand
AGCCCGGCCATGACGAGGGGGAGATGGACGAGCGCAACACCGCGTTCGTCAAACGCGAGAGCCCCATCTCACGCCGCCTGCAACGACCCCAAGAACCGGCTCACCTCGCGCTTCAACCGTCCGCTCTCCGCCGACAGCGACCTTGCCGCCGTCAACACCTGGGCCGACGCCGAGCCCGTCTCCGATGCGCCGCGTTGCACGTCGTCGATGTTGCGCGAGACGCGGTGGGTGCCGTTGGCGGCGTGCTGGACGTTGCGGGAGATTTCTTGCGTCGCGGCGCCCTGCTCCTCGACGGCGGCAGAGACGGCGGCGGAGATTTCGGAGAGGCGGCCGATGGTTGAGCCGATCTCCTTGATCGAGCCGACCGACTCCTCGGTGGCGGCCTGGATGCCGGAGACCTGCTGGGCGATCTCGCCGGTGGCTTTCGCGGTCTGCTCGGCGAGCGCCTTGACCTCGGCGGCGACCACGGCGAAGCCGCGGCCGGCTTCGCCGGCGCGCGCGGCCTCGATGGTGGCGTTGAGCGCCAGCAGGTTGGTCTGGCCGGCAATGCTACTGATCAGCTCGAGCACGTCGCCGATGCGGGTGGCGGCCTTCGACAGGGTGCCGACGCGCTCATTGGTGCGGTTGGCCTGCGCCACCGCTTCGCTGGCGATGCGCGCGGATTCCTGCACCTGGCGGGAGATCTCGCTGACCGAGGACGACAGCTCCTCGGCGGCGGAGGCCACGGTCTGCACGTTGGACGAGGCCTCCTGCGAGGCGGCGGCGACCTCGGTCGAGAGATCCTGCGCGCGCGAGGCCGTGCTGGTGAGCGTGCCGGCGGAGGCTTCGAGCTCGCTCGAGGCGTGCGAGACGGCATCGATGATCTCGCCGACCGCCTGCTCGAACTGATGCGCGAGCCGGGCCATGTCGGCCTTGCGCTCGCGCTCCTGCCGCGCCTCGGCGGCCGCATGCTCGGTGCGCAGGCGCTCGGTCTCGGCCATGTTGTCCTTGAACACCTGGATCGCGGTCGCCATCGCGCCGATCTCGTCGCGGGCGCCGCGGCCGGGGATCTCGACGGCGACGTCGCCGCTGGCGAGCCAGCCCATCGCCCGCGTCATCGCGGTGAGCGGGCCGACGATGCTGCGCGCGATCAGGAAGGCGACGAGGCAGCCGAACAGCACGGCCGCGGCGCCGACCAGCATCTGCAGCGAGATGGTGTGGCCGATCGCCCCCTCCGCGGTGGTGCGCGCGGCGTGATAGTCGGCATTGATGCCGGTCTCGGCGGCTTTGAGGGTCTCGATGCTCCTTGCGATCAACGGCTCGATCGCGCTGGCATAGACCTCCTCGGACTTCAAGGTCGCGGCGGCGGTGGCCTCGAACGCGGTCTTGTTGACGTCGAGCGAGGCCTTCACCGGCGCGATGGCGGCGAGCACGCCGGCCGGCGGCGAATTGCCTTCGAGGGTGGCGAGGCGCTGCTCGACATTGTCGACGCCGGCGCGGAAGGCGGACGCGGCCTTGGCGTCGCGCAGCGCCAGGAAGCGCCAGGTCGCGATGCGCACCAGCTGCAGGCGGGTGTCGATATCGGCCACCGCGGTCATCACCTCGGGTTCTTTGCTGATGCGCGCCGAGATCGAGAGCTTTGCGGTCTTGGCGGCCAGGTCCTCGCCGCCCGGCAGCAGCGCGGCGCGGCCGGTCTTGATCTGCCTGACGGCGTCCTGCAGCTGATCGCGCAAGGTCTTCATCTGCGCGATGTCGGCGAGCAGATCGGCATAGGCCTTGCGGCGCTCGGCCGACAGCGGGCCGTTGCCGGCGGCCTGCAGCAGCTCGGTGGCGGCGGCCTCGCGCTCGGCGGCCTCCTTCAGCGCGGGCTCGTTGGCGTCGTGGATGTAGCGGAGGTTGGCGCGCTGGATCGCCTGGAGATGGTTGGAGATCTGCAGGATGCGCGCGGTCGCGTCCGACAGCGCCGACATGCTCGCGACCTGGTCGCTGACGGCACGAAGATTCCACACCGCGACCGCGGCCATGACCATGCCCACCGCCACCAGCGCCGCGAACCCGGCGTAGAGACGCCCCCTGATCTTCAACCCGAAGCTCATCATTCCCGTAGGCCCCTTCCCTTGTGCGGTCAGCGGACGATCCCGTCTCGCGCCTCCCCGCACAACACCGCCGCTCGCGCGGCGACTCCTCCCAGCAGAGCGTGTGCACGATGAGCGGTATTTGCTAATGGCGGGTTAGAGCGGTCAGTGAAGACCCCCCGGCATCGTCGTGTTGTCGAGCTACGTAGTTCCGATGAGTTGCGTGGTGTACCATCGCAACTCGGCATGCGGGCACGGCGGGCGACTTGGCCACGGGCGTATGCCGTCGGGCGGCAATTGCAGTCCACCGTGACCAGACGGCGGACTACGCTGCGCTCATCCGCCCTACTCTCCGGTGCCCTTGCCCGTTAGCGATCAACGCGAGCTCAACACACTCAGTCGTCATGCGCGGGCTTGACCCGCGCATCCATCTTCCGCGCAAGCGGAAAGAGGTGGATGGCCGGGTCAAGCCCGGCCATGACGTGAAGAGGGATTGCCTCGCCACGTGCGCTCGGTCGACGACTGCGCGCCAT